>JANQKW010000027.1 GCA_028280905.1 Porticoccaceae bacterium | reverse complement strand
TGTGACAGGTTAACCCGTTCGGCGATTTCGGCCGTGGTAACCCGGGCGTCCGCCTGGAGCAGCTTCAATATCTCAATATCTTTACTGTCAAATTCCATGGATAAAAATTCCACTAATAGGTCATTTTTAGAATTATATATCCAATATATCGCCTTTATAAGGGCTAAAAAGAAATAAATATCCCGCGTCCATGGCATAGAATTATTTTATAAAGGCCGTCAGCCTGCGACGTGAACGGCCGTTTTTTACAGTGGGGTAGTGATGTCATTTATCAGTGTCTACAAACGCAACCGTCGCGGGGTGTGTCATGCCCAAGCCTGATATCTCCCTGGACGACAAGTATGCATTGGATAGCGTTCGCGCCTATATGACGGGTATCGAAGCGCTGGTGCGTCTGCCCATGTTGCAGCACCAGCGGGATCTGAAGGCCGGCTTGAATACCGCGGGCTTTATCTCGGGTTACCGGGGGTCGCCGCTGGGCGGCTTGGACCAGGCGTTGTGGAAGGCCCAGCGGCACCTGGACAAACACAGTATCCACTTCCAGCCGGGGGTCAATGAGGATCTGGCGGCCACCGCCGTATGGGGAAGCCAGCAGGTTAACTTATTCGAGGGTGCCAAATACGACGGCGTTTTCGCCATCTGGTACGGCAAGGGGCCCGGCGTCGACCGCAGTATGGATGTGATTAAGCACGCCAATGCGTTCGGCACGTCCAAATACGGCGGCGTGTTGGCCATAGCCGGCGATGATCACGCATGCAAGTCGTCGACTTTGCCCCATCAAAGCGAGCATATGTTTGTCGGCGCCTCGATACCGGTACTGAGCCCCGCCAATGTACAGGAGGTGCTGGACCTGGGTGTTTTTGGTTGGGAGCTTTCCCGCTATTCCGGTTGCTGGGTGGCGCTGAAGGCGATAACCGAAAATATGGATTCCGCCATATCCGCGGATGTCGATCCGAATCGCGTCAATATCGTGATCCCCGATGATTTTGAACTGCCGCAGGAGGGCCTGCACGGCCGGTGGCCGAGCACGCCGCTGGAACAGGAGCGCATCCTGAACAAATACCGTATCTACGCGGCCCGCAATTTCGCCAGGGTAAACCGGCTCAACCGAGTCACCATCGACAGCCCCAATGCAAGGTTGGGTATTATCACCACGGGCAAGTCCTACCTGGATGTGTTGCAGGCGTTGGACGACTTGGGCATCGACGAAAACAAAGCCGCGGAGATAGGCTTAAGGGTATTCAAAGTCGGTATGAGTTGGCCGCTGGAGCCGGTCGCCACCCACGAGTTTGCCAAGGGTCTCGAGGAGATCCTGGTGGTCGAGGAAAAGCGCAGCATCATTGAAGACCAGCTGACCGGCCAACTCTACAACTGGCCGGTCGCGGAGCGGCCCAGGGTTATCGGTGAATTTGACGAGGCGGGACGCGATCTGCTGACCAACCTGGGTGAGTTGACCCCGGCGATGGTGGCGCGGGCAATCGCGTCGCGCATTGCCAGGTTCTACGACAGTGTTGTCATTCACGAGCGCCTGGATTTTCTGAAAGCCAAAGAGCAAACGCTGGCCAGGCCGCGAGCCAAACTCGACCGGGTGCCCCACTACTGCTCGGGCTGTCCCCACAATACCTCGACAAAAGTGCCCGACGGCAGCCGGGCGATGGCGGGCATCGGCTGCCACTATATGGTCACCTGGATGGACCGCAACACCCACACGTTTACCCAGATGGGTGGAGAAGGCGCTACCTGGATTGGTCAGGCGCCGTTTACGGAAACAAAGCACGTATTTCAAAACTTGGGCGACGGCACCTATTTCCACTCCGGTCTGCTGGCGATACGCGCTGCCCTTGCGGCAAAGGTCAATATAACCTACAAGATTTTGTACAATGACGCGGTCGCCATGACTGGCGGCCAGCCCCACGATGGTCCGCTGAGCGTCGAGATGATCGTCTACCAGTTGCGCGGCGAAGGTGTAAAACGCATCGCGGTGGTGTCCGATGATCCCCACAAGTACCCCACGGATTTCCCGAAATTCAACGGGTTGACCGTCGATCACCGGGATAGCCTGGAACGCATACAGCGTGAGCTGCGCGAATCGCCCGGTGTTACGGTGATTATCTACGATCAGACCTGCGCTGCCGAGAAACGGCGCAGGCGCAGGAAAGGTCTAATGGATGAGCCGGCCGTCAGGGTGTTTATCAACGACGCTGTCTGCGAAGGTTGCGGCGATTGCAGCGTGCAGTCCAACTGCCTGTCGGTACTGCCACTGGAGACGGAACTGGGCCGCAAGCGGGTGATAGATCAGAATGCCTGTAATAAGGACTATAGTTGCGTAAAGGGTTTCTGCCCGAGTTTTGTCACCGTGGTTGGCGGCGAGCGTCGAAAAAACAAAATATCAGAGCGGGCGGTGGCCTTTGATCCGTTGCCCAAACCCGTTTTACCTCAACTCGATCAGCCTTGGAATGTGCTGGTTACCGGTGTCGGCGGTACCGGCGTGCTGACGATCACGTCTATCCTGGCGATGGCCGCGCATATTGAGGGAAAAGGCTGCTCCACCCTCAACCAGACCGGCTTGGCGCAGAAGTTCGGTTCGGTGACCAGTCACCTGCGCGTCGCCAAGAGGCAGCAAGACATTCACGCGGTGAGGATTGCCGCCGGCGATGCCGATTTGCTGCTGGGCTGCGACCTGGTGGTGGCGGACTCGGACGACCCCCTGGCAAAACTGCACCGCGAGCGTTCCCACGCGGTAATCAACGACTATCAATCTGCGACCGCCGCGTTTATCAGCGACCCGGATACGGTATTTCCCGCGGAATCCATGAAGCAGACTATCGTTGAAGAGGTGGGCGGGCAGAAGACCAGTTTCATTAACGCCACTGAAATTGCCAAATCCCTGATGGGCGATTCCATCGCCAGCAATTTCTTTTTGGCCGGTTATGCCTACCAAAAAGGCCTGATACCGGTTTCCGCCGCGGCGATCAACCGGGCGATAGCGCTGAACAATGTGGCGGTTGAGTTTAACCAGCGGGCATTTCAGTGGGGCAGGCGCGCCGCTCACGACCTGGATGCGGTAAAAGCCATCGCCAAACCGGAGGAGGAACAGCGTCAATTCCTGAAAGACCTGGACGAGGTGATCAACTGGCGCGCCGAATTTCTGGTGGACTACCAAGATCAGTGCTACGCGGATCAGTACCGGCAATTCGTGGCCAGGGTTCGCAGCGCCGACAAGCGCATCACCGGAGGCGCTAAGGAAACGTTGAAGCTGACCGAAGTGGTGGCGAGAAACCTGTTCAAGTTGATGGCCTATAAGGACGAGTATGAAGTGGCGCGGCTCTATTCCAACAGCGACTTTATGGAAAAGATAAACCGCCAGTTTGAAGGAGACTTTAAACTGATGTTTCACCTGGCGCCGCCGTTCTTGGCTAAAAAAGACCCGGTAACCGGTCGCCCGGTAAAACGCGTCTATCCTGCGTTTATGTTGAAAGTATTCGCCCTGTTGACCAAATTGAAGGGCTTGCGCGGCAGCCGCTGGGATATTTTCGGATACATGGCGGAGCGCAAACAAGAGCGTCAACTGATACTGGATTATAAGCGCACGGTGGAAATGCTGCTGCGGGATCTGAATGCCGAGCGGTATACCCTGGCGGCGGAGATTGCAGCTCTGCCCTCATCGATCAGGGGTTTCGGACACGTTAAGGCGGCCAGTATTCACAACGCGGAAGTTGAGCGCGACAGGTTGATAGAAAAGTTTTACAGCGTCGATAAAACCCCAATAAAAATCGTTCCGCAGGCGGTCGCCAAAGCTTCCGCGGGCTGAGTTTGGTTTGTTGTGAGCCTAGTTGTGAGAATAGCAGGAGTAAATCATGGCAGTATTTTCTTCCCCCGACTTTGACCAACATGAGAAAGTGGTATTTTGCTGCGACCCGGATACCGGTTTAAGGGCCGTAATCGCCATTCACAACACCAACCTCGGCCCGGCGCTGGGCGGTTGCCGAATGTATCCCTATATATCGGACGACTTAGCGCTCAGCGATGCACTGCGCTTGTCGCGCGCAATGACCTACAAGTCGGCGCTGGCCAATTTGCCGCTGGGCGGCGGCAAATCGGTGATCATAGCGGATCCCGCCAAAGATAAGTCAGCGGCGCTGTTTCGCGAGATGGGGCGCTTTGTCGAGAGTCTGGCAGGCAACTATATCGCGGCGCAGGATTCCGGGACCTCGGTGCAGGACTTGCAACATATCGCCGCTGAAACCCGACACGTGGCGGGTACCCAGCAAGCGGTGGACGACTGTGGCAAGACACGCAGCGGCGATCCTTCGCCCGCAACGGCCTATGGCGTTTTCGTCGGGATAAAGGCCGCGGTGAAGCACTGCTTTAACCGAAGTGATCTGGATGGCGTTAAAGTGGCCATACAGGGGGTCGGCAATGTCGGTTTCCGCGTTGCCAGGCGCCTGCACAACGAGGGCGTCAGACTGGTTGTTTCGGATGTCAATGAAGCGAGCTTATTGCGTGCGGTAAATGAATTTGGCGCGCAGGCCGTCGAGTGCGACAGTATCCATTCGCAGGATGTGGATGTGTTTGCGCCCTGTGCGTTGGGCGGGGCGGTCAACGACACGACCATAGACGCCATCCGGGCCAGGATAATAGCCGGTTCTGCCAACAATCAACTGGCCTCGGTTGGGCTGGGGCAGGTGCTACACAGCCGCGGTATACTCTACGCCCCGGATTTTGTCATTAATGCGGGCGGTATTATTCATGTCCATTACATGCGATCTCAGCGGCCCTGGCAAGAGTCTGTGCAGCATGTTGAGGAGATTGGCCTGACGCTGGGGGAAATTTTCCAGCGTGCCGAAGACGCCGATAAAACACCCGAGGCGATAGCCGACCGGATAGCCGAAGAACGTTTCAAACCGAGTCTTGCCGCCGATATCAGATTTGCCGTGTAGCACGCAGATTCTGCCGGGCCAGAGGCCGTCAGGCGTATTTGTTTGCGCTTGATTAAACATTTTCTGTAATAGGTTCCGAAACCACTTTAAGGGCAGTGTTGTGCCATTAAGAGACATTTGCTTTCTTAGGAAGATGCCACTAGCCCGCGGCCATCTGGGAACAGTGTTTGAGACTCGCTGTGAACCCATCCCTGGGCGCTCCGCACCGGCTTCCCTGCCGGTGAGGGTCTCAAACACTGTTCCCAGACGCCCGCTTACAGCGGTGCCAACTGAGCTGCAGATAATTACCAAAAATCAATCCTCAATGGTAATAACCGGTCCCTCGTCGGTCCGTTGCGCCAGCGCCGCCATTACCTTGCGGGCAATCTCCCGGTAGCGCTGCGCAACAGCGCCCTCCGGCTCCGCCGCGACACTGGGGTTTCCCGAATCCGCCTGCAATCGGATAGTCAGGTCCAACGGCAGCGACCCAAGCAGCTGCGTCTGGTACTCGGCGGCGACCTTGGCGCCTCCGCCCTCGCCGAATATGGGCTCTTCGTGACCGCACTTGCTGCAAATGTGCGTGGACATATTCTCCACTATGCCCAACACCGGAATCTTCACCTTGTGAAACATCTCAATGCCCTTGCGGGCGTCCAGCAACGCAATATCCTGCGGGGTTGTAACTATTACCGCGCCGCTCAGGCTGGCCGCCTGGGACAGGGTAAGTTGAATGTCACCAGTTCCCGGCGGCATATCCACAACCAGGTAATCCAACTCGCCCCAGCGGGTCTGGTTGAGCATTTGCGACAGCGCACCACTGGCCATGGGCCCGCGCCATACCATCGGCGTCTGTTCGGTCACCATATAACCCATCGACATGGACTTCAGCCCCTTGGCCTCAATCGGAATAAAATACTTCTGCTCGACAACTTCCGGCCGCTGATTGCCGGGGACCCCCAACATCAGCGGCTGGCTGGGGCCGTAAATATCCGCGTCGAGAATCCCCACTTTGCCGCCTTCGGCCGCGAGCGCCAGGGCCAGGTTCACCGCGGTGGTGGATTTACCCACACCGCCCTTCCCGGACGCCACCGCGATAATATGCTTAACTCGGCCTAATGTATTCGATGTATCTAGTTGATTCATAGCTGAAATTATGCCAAAAAACCGTTATAGTTTCGCCCCCTTGATGAAACCCCGGAAGCCGTGAAACCCTATGACCGAGCGCCGTAAAATACTGGTAACCAGCGCCTTGCCCTACGCCAATGGTTCGATCCACCTAGGGCACCTGGTGGAGTATATCCAAACCGATATCTGGTCCCGCTTCCAAAAGCTGCGGGGGCATGAATGTTACTATGTTTGCGCGGACGATGCCCACGGCACGGCCATTATGTTGAAAGCGGAGCAGCAAGGCATCAGCCCGGAACAGCAGATCACCGAGGTACAGGCTGAGCACCAGCGGGATTTTGGTGATTTTTTGATCGCTTTCGACAACTATCACTCCACCCACTCAGAGGAAAACCGGGTATTTTCGGAACAGATCTACAAACGCCTCAAGGACAACGGCCATATCGCCACGCGCGAGATAACCCAGGCGTTTGACCCTGAGAAAAATCTGTTTCTGGCAGACCGCTATATCAAGGGTACCTGCCCCAAGTGTAAAACGGAAAACCAATACGGCGACAACTGTGAAGCCTGTGGCGCGACCTATTCGCCAATGGACTTGATCGACCCGGTTTCGGTGGTTTCCGGCGCGAAACCCGTTGCCAGGGAATCCACCCATTACTTTTTCAAGCTGTCGGAATTTACCGAATTCCTGAAAGACTGGACCCACGCCGGACACGTATCCGACGAGATTGCCAACAAGCTTAACGAATGGCTGCAAGGCGGCCTGCAGGAATGGGATATCAGCCGCGATGCGCCCTATTTCGGCTTTGAAATACCCGATGCACCCGGCAAGTACTTCTATGTATGGCTGGATGCCCCGATCGGCTATATGGCCAGCTTCAAGAACCTCTGCGAGCGCGAAGGCATAGATTTCGACGGCTTTTGGCAAGCGGACTCAGATGCTGAACTCTATCACTTTATCGGCAAGGATATCGTGAATTTTCACGCGCTGTTCTGGCCGGCAATGCTCTCCAGTGCCGGTTATCGCACGCCGGACAAGATCTGCGTGCACGGTTTTCTCACCATCAACGGCAGGAAGATGTCAAAATCCAGGGGCACTTTTATCAACGCCCGAACCTACCTGGAGCACCTGGAACCGGAATACCTGCGCTACTACTTTGCGGCAAAACTGTCACCCGGCATTGAGGATCTGGACCTCAACCTGGACGACTTTGTGCAACGGGTAAACAGCGATCTGGTGGGCAAGGTGGTCAATATCGCCAGCCGTTGTGCCGGATTTATCAAAAAACTGAATGGTGGCTCGCTGGCCGATCGCGTGTTAGAACCCGAGTTGTGGCAGCGCTTTGCCGATGCCAATTCGGTAATCGCCGGCTACTATGAAAACAGGGAATACAGTAAGGCAATGCGCGAGATTATGGCGCTGGCCGACGCCGCCAACGAGTACATCGCGGCCAAAGAGCCCTGGATACTGGCCAAACAGCAGGAAAAAGCCGACGAGGTCGTGGCTATTTGTTCGTTGGGAATTAATCTGTTTCGGGTATTGATAATCTACCTGAAACCCGTGCTACCCGGCATGGCGGCCAAGGTGGAACAATTCGTTAATGACCCCTTGATCTGGAGCAATAGCCTGGAACCGCTGATTAGCCATAAAATCGAAAAGTTCAAACCGCTGATGCAGCGAATCGAGAAAGATAGGGTTGATGCGATGGTCGAAGCGAGTAAAACGTCTTTGGAGCAGCAAAGTGACAACGCCGCGCCGGGAGGCCCGCTTAATGATGAGCCCCTAGCCGACCAGATCACCTTTGATGACTTTATCAAGGTGGATCTGCGCGTGGCCCGTATTATCGAGGCCAAGCAGGTCGAAGGTGCTGATAAACTACTGCAGTTGACGCTGGATCTTGGCGGGGAGACCCGCTATGTGTTTTCCGGCATTAAATCCAGCTACAAACCGGAGGATTTGGAAGGGCGCCTGACGGTGATGGTGGCAAACCTGGCGCCCCGGAAAATGCGTTTTGGCGTGTCAGAGGGTATGGTATTGGCTTCGGCCAACAGTGAAGGAATTTACTTGCTGTCTCCCGACCTGGGCGCGCAACCGGGAGAACGCATAACCTGAAGGCAAAACACTGAGGTTCAACCATGCAGGAATTTGCAGTTATTCTGATTGGTACCGTGCTGGTCAACAACTTTGTGTTGGTCCAGTTCCTCGGCCTTTGCCCTTTTATGGGCGTATCTAACAAGCTGGAAACCGCCATTGGCATGGCGGGGGCCACGACTTTCGTGCTTACCCTGGCGGCCATGTCCAGTTACATGGTAAACAGCTGGATTCTGGTACCCCTGAATCTGGAGTACCTAAAGACCATTTCCTTTATCCTGGTGATCGCCGTGGTGGTCCAGTTCACCCGAATGTTTATCGAAAAAACCAGTCCGCTGCTATATCGGGTGCTGGGGGTGTTTTTGCCGCTTATCACCACCAATTGCGCAGTGTTGGGCGTGGCGCTGCAAAACACCACCAAGGCGGAGAACCTGTTCGAATCCACCCTCTACGGGTTTGGCGCCGCAGTCGGCTTCTCGCTGGTGCTCACTCTATTTGCCGCGATGCGCGAAAGGCTGGCGGTCGCCGACGTGCCGCAGCCTTTCAGGGGCGCGGCTATCGGCATGATTACCGCCGGCTTGATGTCGCTGGCCTTTATGGGTTTTACCGGCTTGGTTTAGTGCCCTCGGCAACGGCTGTGGCCACTATCGGCGAGCCGCGCTTCGCCAGTGACCTTGCAGGACACGCTGAATTTATGTGGATTAATCAGACAGGACTCCAGGAGCGTTTCACACTCGATGATTGACTTTTTTAGCCAGACACCCCTGCTCACCGCGCTGCTCACGCTCGGTGGCCTGACGCTGATTTTCGGCGCCATACTGGGCTTTGCGTCGGTTAAATTCAAGGTTGAAGGCGACCCGATTGTCGAACAGATAGACACGCTGCTACCGCAAACCCAGTGTGGGCAGTGCGGTTACCCGGGCTGTCGACCCTATGCCGAGGCGATAGCCAACGGCGACCAGATCAATAAGTGCCCGCCCGGCGGACAGACAACGATTAATGCGCTGGCCAATTTGCTGGATGTGGAAGCACCGACGCTGGACGAGGAACACGGCGAAGAAAGTGACATTAAAACAGTCGCTTATATCCGCGAAGACGAGTGCATCGGCTGTACTAAGTGCATCCAAGCCTGTCCGGTAGACGCCATTCTCGGCGCCGCCAAACAGATGCACACGGTGATCGCCGGCGAATGCACCGGTTGTGATCTCTGCGTCGAACCCTGCCCGGTGGATTGCATCGATATGATCCCGGTTGAGCCCGACATTGCCGACTGGATATGGCAGCTTCCAGCCTCCAGCGCGGAGCGGGCAAGCGAGCTGAATGCGGCCAACATCATCGCCACCGATAGGACCTCCGACAGGGATGAAGCGGCATGAGGCAGACATGGGAGATGCCCGGCGGTGTTCACCCCCCGGAAAATAAAACCCAATCGCTGCAGTACTGCATAGGGACACTGCCGCTGCCCGAGCGGTTGGTGATACCGCTTGACCAGCATACGGGCGCGCCGGCCAAACTCATTGTCTCCGTCAATGACCGGGTGTTAAAAGGACAGATGCTAGCGAAACCCAGCGAGGCCGTGAGCGCCTCGGTGCACGCGCCTACTTCCGGCGTGATAACCGCAATTGACGATCAACCGGTTCCCCACCCCTCCGGCATGACCAGCCGGTGCATCACCCTGAAACCGGATGGCAAGGACACCTGGAGCGAACGACAAAAGATCGATAATTACCGCGATGCCTCACCCGCGGAACTGCTTGAGATTATCCGCAACGCCGGTATCGTGGGCATGGGCGGTGCGGGCTTTCCCACCGCGGTTAAATTGCAGCCCCGCAACCCGATCGATACGCTAATTATCAATGCCACTGAGTGCGAACCCTATATAACCGCCGACGATATTCTGATTCAGGAGCGGCCGGAAGAAATTGTCGAAGGCATTCAAATTCTGACCCATATTCTCGGCAATCCCGAGCAGGTGCTTATCGGCATTGAAGACAACAAGCCGAAAGCCTTCGAGGCCCTGGAACCACTGCTGGCGGGCACCAACATTGAACTGGTGGATTTCCACACCCGCTACCCATCCGGGGGCGAAAAGCAACTTATTTTTATCCTTACCGGCAAGGAGGTGCCTAGCGACGGGCTGCCGGCAGACATCGGCATTGTCTGCCAGAATATCGGTACCGCGCATGCGGTTTTCCGCGCGGTGGCCCAAGGCATTCCGCTAATTTCCAGAATCACCACGGTGGTGGGCGAAGCACTGGCAACCAGCCGCAACTACGAGCTGTTAATAGGCACACCCATTAGCTACGCACTGCAGCACAATGGCTTTAATGAAAGCGATTGCGCGCGGCTGGTGATGGGCGGCCCGATGATGGGCTTCACGCTGCAAGACCCCGATGTGCCGGTGATTAAAACCACCAATTGCATTCTGGCTCCCAGCCACGCGGAAGCGCCGCGGCAGCCACCGGCGCAAGCCTGCATCCGCTGCGGCATGTGCGCGGAGGCTTGCCCTGCCAGCCTGCTGCCGCAGCAGTTGTTCTGGTATGCACAGTCGCAGAACTATGAGCGGCTCGAAGCCCATAGCTTGTTCGATTGCATCGAGTGCGGCGCCTGCTCCTATGTGTGTCCAAGCAATATTCCACTGGTGCAGTACTATCGCGCCGCCAAGGGCGAGATTCGCAAGCTGCAGGCCGAGCACCTCAAGTCTGACAGAGCCCGCGAGCGGTTTGAATATCAGAAACGTCGCAAGGAAAAAGCCGAAGCCGAAAAGGCCGCTAAACGCGAAGCCCGCCGCAAGGCTGCCGAACAGGCTAAAGCCAGAGCAGCAAGCGGCGCAGAAACTGCCGCGCCGAAACAAGCTGGCGCGGCAGACGACCTGATTAAGGCTGCGATGGCGCGCGCTGCCCAACGGCAGAGCAAACCGGAAGAGCAGATTGAACGACAGCAACGGGCGCTAGCCAGCGCGGAAGAACGGGTTGCGCGGGCGCAGCAAAAACTCGCCGACGCGGAGGCGTCCGGCACTGATCAGCAAATCGACCAGGCGCGCGCCGGGCTAGCGGACACCAGACACAGATTAAGTGAAGCCAACCGCAAGCTCTCCGAGTTGCAGGCCGCCGAACAATCGCAAAGCATTACCGAAAAAATCAACGCCTCGCCCAAGGCGCTGTTGGAAAAGAAAATCGCCGCCATCACACAACGCATGGCAACTGCGGAAGATAAAATTGCCGGCACCGAGGACCCGGCTGTGAAGCAGGCCCTTCGCGACGGCCTGGCGAAACAACAGCGAAAACTTGAAGAGGTGCGGCAACAGCTCGCCGAGTCAACCGACGCGGCGCCGGTTGACAAGGACGGCGCCGAAGACGCAGCCGCTCAGGCAATTGCCCGCGCCCGGGAAAAAGCGGCGGCAATGGCGGACATGTCGGAGGAGCAAAAACTCCGGGAGACGGTCAACAGCCTTAAAGGGCGCCTGCAGAAAGCCGAACAGCGCCTCGCCGACGCGGAACAGAATGGCAGTGAGCATATCGACGCGCTGCGCAGCGGCGCCGAGAAACTGCGCGATAAACTGGCTGAGGCCGCGGCGAAGCTGGAGGAGCACAGCTAATGCTGAATGTCACCTCCCCCCACGCCCACGACGGCCTGAGCACCGCCGATGTTATGAAGCTGGTGCTGGTGGCGACTGTCCCGGGCTTTGTCGCACTGACCTGGAATTTTGGCTGGGGAACCGCAATCAATATCGTGCTGGCGGTGGCCACGGCACTGGCTTGCGAAAGCGCCGCCGTCGCATTGCGCAAGCGCCCGGTGATGTTTTACCTGAAGGACTATAGCGCGGCCGTTACCGCCGTGCTGCTGGGACTGGCGCTGCCGCCGCTGGCGCCCTGGTGGATAACCGTTGTCGGCACCGCATTCGGTATTATTGTCGCCAAACACCTGTACGGGGGCCTCGGCTTCAACCCCTTTAACCCGGCCATGGTCGGCTATGTGGTACTGTTGATTTCCTTTCCGGTGCAAATGACCGCCTGGCCGGCACCCTACCTGATTATGCCCGAGGGCATAACACCCCCTGGGTTGTGGGAATCGTTGCAGATAGTCTTTCCGTTGCTGGCCGGCGGCGATGCGATTGATGCCTACACAGCCGCCACCCCGCTGGATGTCTTTAAACACAACACCGGCCTGCTGGCGGAACAGCTCTACGGCGCCGAACCCGTGTTCGCGGCGGGCGAACTGGCCGGCGTCAGCTGGGAGTGGGTCAACCTGGGTTTTCTGGCCGGCGGCTGTTTCCTGTTGTACCGGGGTGTATTTACCTGGCACGCGCCCGTTTCCATGCTAGTGGCATTGGCCTTAATGGCGGCGATTTTCTACGACGGCGGCAGTTCCACCAGCAAGGGTTCGCCTTTATTGCACCTATTGAGCGGCGCCACCATGCTGGGCGCTTTCTTTATCGTCACTGACCCGGTGACATCCGCCAGCAGCAACCGCGGCAGAGTGATTTATGGCGCCTTGATCGGGGTGCTGACATTTATTATCCGCAGTTGGGGCAGTTACCCGGATGCCGTCGCCTTCGCGGTGCTGTTGATGAACTTTGCCGCGCCGCTTATCGATAACTACACCCTGCCACGCACCTACGGGCGCGAAAAATCGCGCCGCGCGACGGAGAAACAGGAATGATCCGCGCGATAAGAGAAAACAGTCTGATCCTGACCATTTTTGCGTTGATAACCGCGGGGTTGCTGGCGGGCACCTACCTGGGCACCCGGGATAAGATAGCCGCGGCGGAGCGTGAAGTCGCCCAGCGTGCACTGCGGGAAGTTGTCCCCGACGAGTTGCACGACAATGACATGTTGAATGATGTGCTGCCGATACCCGGCAATTTCTTGGAAACTCTGGGACTCAATCAGCCGACCGAATTGAACGTCGCCCGCCGCAACGGCCGCCCCATAGCCTTTATAATACCCGCCACCGCACCCGATGGTTACAGCGGCGATATCCAAATGATCATCGGCATCAATACCGACGAGACTATCGCCGGCGTGCGGATTGTCGCCCACAGCGAGACGCCGGGTTTGGGAGATAAAGTCGACACCAACAAAAGCGACTGGGTATTCGGCTTCAACGGCAAGTCGCTAAACAACCCTAACGTCGACAACTGGAAAGTGAAAAAGGACCAAGGGACGTTCGATCAGTTTACCGGCGCCACCATCACCCCCAGGGCGGTGGTTAACCAGGTTAAAAAAGTATTGCTGTACTATGCTGAAGACAGTGAGCGGCTGCTAAAGGCCGCCGAGCAGAGTTGGAATAACAAACTGGAGAATGAAACCGGGGATGGCTGAATCCAAGCAGAATGTTGCTCTTTCTGCCTTGCTGGTCGAAAAAATGGCCGACTGCAGAGACGATTCCATTAGTGTTAAAAGGCCCTAACATGTCCACCTATCGCGAAATTACCCATAATGGGCTTTGGAAAAACAACGCCGCTCTGGTGCAACTACTGGGGTTATGCCCGTTGTTGGCAGTGACCGGTTCCGTGGTAAACGCCATGGGGCTGGGTCTCGCTACGCTGCTGGTGCTCACCGCGTCAAACATCGTGGTATCGCTGGTTCGAAACCAGGTGTCGGAAGCCATCAAGATTCCCGCCTTCGTGATGGTGATCGCCACTTTCACCACCACCACCGAATTGCTGATGAAAGCCTATACTTACGAACTCTATTTGATCCTGGGAATTTTTATCCCGCTGATTGTGACCAACTGTGCGATACTCGGTCGCGCGGAGGCTTTCGCCAGCAAAAACAGCCTAGTGCTGTCGGCCTGGGACGGCTTTACCCACGGCCTCGGGTTTGGCGTGGTGCTGGTACTAGTGGGCGCGATTCGAGAAATTCTAGGCAGCGGCACTCTGTTCGCCAATATGCACCTGCTGTTTGGCCCTGCGGCTGAGACCTGGACGATAGATATCTTTGGCGAGGGTTACAGCTTTCTTATCGCAATCCTGCCACCCGGGGCCTTTCTAGTCTGCGGTTTATTGATTGCGATTAAAAATATGATTGACGGAGAAATCGAAAAACGCCAATCCGCACGCAAGGTCATTATCAAGGGCGCTAAGCGGGTAAGAACCACCGGAAAGATTTCGTAGCGAACAGCGGGACGGGATAAGGAATAGACGATAGGTGAATGCAAAAACTGACAATAATAATAACGGCGCCGCCCTCCCACTGTTGAAAATACTACTCGGTCCGCTGGCCGCCGCGCTGGTCTACAGCCTGGTGCCAGAGCAAACGGTTGGACTGGATAATGAAGTGCTAACACTCGGAACCCCCGGCAAAGTAACCGCGGGGCTGGCGACCTGGATGGCGGTTTGGTGGCTGACCGAGGCGATTCCGGTATACGCCACCGCATTGCTACCCATCGCGGTACTGCCGACCAGCGGTGTGCAGTCCATCAAGGACACAGCCGCCAGCTTTGCCCACCCGGTGCTGTTTCTGTTTACTGGCGGATTTATACTGGCGCTGGCCCTGGAGCGTTGGCAACTCCACCGCCGCTTCGCGGTGGGAATCATCGGCGTGATCGGCACTCGCCCGGCATTTATTATCGGCGGTTTTATGTTCGTCTCCGCCAGCCTGAGCATGTGGATTACCAATACCGCCACCACTATGGTGATGCTGCCCGTCGCACTGAGCATTATCGCGCTGCATCCGGAAGACGACAGCAAACGCAACTTCGGCCTTTGCCTGCTGCTGGGTATCGCCTACTCCGCCTCTATCGGCGGCATCGGCACGCTGATCGGCACCGTGCCGAATATGTTCACCGCTTCCTTTATGCAGGACCAGCTGAACGTGCAAATCAGTTTTACGCGCTGGATGATGATTGGCGTACCTGTGGTGGTGATATTTGTCCCAGTGGTGTGGCTAGTACTGACCCAGCTCGTCTATCCGCCCGGGGATCACCGTATTTCCAGTGAGCAGTTGAACACCCAACTGGCGCCCTGGACCCGCGGCGCCAGATTGACCCTGGTCATTTTTTTGTTGACCGCCGCTGCCTGGATATGCCGTTCGCTGCTGAACAAATTACCCGGGCTGGGCGGCCTGACTGACGAGGGCATTGCCATCATTGCCGCGCTGCTGTTATTCGCTGTGCCCGCCAACCTGAAAAAACGGCAGTTCCTGGTGGACTGGCAAACCGTCGAACGCCTGCCCTGGGGCGTATTGCTGCTGCTCGGCGGCGGCATTGCGCTGGCCGCCGCCGTGGGCAAGTTCGGCGTGGGGGAACTGTTGGCCGGGCAGTTGACGCAATTCCGGGACGTCCCCCCGCTGTTGATGACGGCTATCATAGTGGCGCTGATTATTTTTCTCACCGAAATCACCAGCAACACCGCCACCACAACGTCCTTGATTCCGATCTTTTCCGCGATGGCGATCGGCATGGGCCTTAACCCGCTGAGTGTGATTATTCCCGCAACCATAGCGGCAAGTTGTGCCTTTATGCTACCGGTGGCGACGCCGCCGAATGCAATCGTTTTCGGCTCTAAACTGATCAGCATTCCGCAGATGGCCAGGGCCGGGCTGTGGTTAAACCTTGCCGGTGTTTTGATTGTGAGCCTGCTGTCGCTTTACCTCGAACCCTTGCTTAAACCCTAGTAGGACAAGGTATTGCGAACAGCAACGTGCCCAACAAGAGATATCCGCCGTCTTGGTTTGGTGCTGCGAATCCGCGGTTATCTAGGAACGTCTTTTGAGACTCGCTGTGAACCCATCCCTGGGCGCTCCGCGTCGACATCCCTGTCGACGAGGGTCTCAAAAGACGTTCCTAGACAC
>JANQKW010000026.1 GCA_028280905.1 Porticoccaceae bacterium | reverse complement strand
AACTGGGCCCCGCCATGTGCGCTGCCTGGGAAGCCATCGAAGCCGTCACCGTGGTCGCCATGGAAGGCATGTGTATTGGCGGCGATCTGTTTGGCGACGGCAAGATGTTTCTGCCCCAGGTGGTTAAATCCGCCCGGGTTATGAAGCAGGCGGTGGGGTATCTGCAACCGTTTATCGAAGACGAAAAACAGCAGGGCGCGCAATCCAACGGCAAAATACTGCTGGCTACCGTTAAAGGCGACGTTCACGATATCGGTAAAAACATCGTGGGCGTAGTGCTGCAGTGTAATAACTTCGAGGTAATAGACCTGGGGGTGATGGTGCAAGCCGAGAATATCCTGCAAACGGCGGTTCGGGAACAAGTGGATGTTATCGGCCTGTCGGGTCTGATCACGCCGTCATTGGATGAAATGGTGCATGTCGCCAGCGAAATGGAGCGGCAGCAACTGAATGTTCCGCTGCTGATCGGCGGCGCCACGACGTCCAAGGCCCACACTGCGGTCAAAATCGACCCCAACTACCAACGCAATCAAACTGTCTATGTGGCGGACGCCTCGCGGGCGGTGGGTGTAGCGACACAGTTGCTCAGCGAGGAAAACCGGGGCGGATTTATCCTGGATATTCAGCAGGAATACCAAAAAGTCAGAGAGCGCACCGCTAACCGCAAGCCCAGGGGCAAGAATCTCAGCTATCAGCAGGCCAGGGAATCGGGGTTGAAACTGGATTGGCAAAACTATCAGCCGCCGGTGCCGAATATCCTGGGGTTGCAGGTTTTTAACGATTACCCGCTGGAAAGGCTGCTGAATACCATCGATTGGACACCGTTTTTTATCAGTTGGGATCTGGTGGGCAAGTTTCCGAAAATACTCGACGACAAGGTCATCGGAAAAGCCGCCACCAGCCTCTATAACGATGCCAAGAACATGCTGGAAAAGCTGATTGACGAACGGTTAGTGCGCGCCAGCGGCGTGGTCGGCCTGTGGCCCGCCAACAGCGTCGATGATGATGACATCGAGGTCTATACCGATGAGAGCCGCGGTCAGGTCTTGGCCAGGGTGCACCACATCCGCCAGCAAACCCGGAAAAACGGCGGCCACGGACCGCTGGTGTCTCTGGCCGACTATATCGCCCCGAAAAACAGTGGCGTGAATGACTATATCGGCGGCTTTGCGGTAACCGCCGGGAAGGGTGTGGAAGATCTCGCCCAAGCATACAAAGAGCAAGGCGATGATTACAACAGCATCCTGGTAAAAGCCCTTGCGGATAGACTGGCGGAATCCTTCGCCGAGCATATGCACCGCCGGGTGCGCAAGGAGTTCTGGGGCTATGCAGCGGAGGAAGATCTGGACAACGAGCCGCTAATCAAGGAGTCCTACCGAGGCATCAGGCCCGCCCCCGGCTATCCCGCCTGCCCCGACCACACCGAAAAAGCGACACTGTTTTCACTGCTGCAGGCGACGCAAAACGCCGGCATTGCGCTCACCGAGAGTTTTGCTATGATACCCGCCGCTTCGGTTAGCGGTTGGTACTTTGCGCATCCGGACGCCCGTTATATCAATACCGGCAAGATCCAGCGGGATCAATTGGAAAGCCTGGCTGAACGAAAAGGTCTGGCGGTGAACGATATGGAGCGATGGTTAACGCCGGTGTTAGGGTATAAAACGTAAGACGATAAATAGGCAGATGAGAGACGAGTCAGAACCGCGACAGCAGCCAGAAAACACCCCGGAAGACAGTAAGCCCGGGTTCTGGGCAATCGTTGCCAGCACCCTCGCCGCGGCGTTTGGCGTACAGAGTAACAAGAACAGGGAAAGGGATTTTAAGCACGGTAACTTCTGGGTGTTTGTAGCGGCGGGACTGATTTTTACCCTGCTGTTCATTGCGACGGTAATGACCATCGTGCGATTGGTGTTAAGGGGTGCGGCCTGATATGACTATCAAAGGCGGGGCCTGCGCTGCCTCTGGATGCTTGCCGGCGGATGCGCTATTGATTGCTGATCCAAAATACCAGCGCAGCAATGGCGATTGTAATTAACAGCACGCTGGCAATAGCGTCAGCCTTGCTGTCGGGGTTTTTAGTATCAGTTTCTTCGGTCATCTGATTTCCCACCAATCGAGCTCAAATTTCAAGGCGCGTATTCTATCAGCGGAATGCTGGCCTGTCGCCTTTTTATAGCGTTTTTTTAGGCACTTATAGTGAAATTGACGTTCACCTTGCGCTCGATAACTATTATTATTGCGCCCCTACCAGTGAACAGGCTCAACACAGCACTATGTATGTTTACAATGAATACGACCAGCGCCTAGTCGACGAGCGGGTAGACCAATTCCGCTCCCAGACTGAACGCTATCTGGCAGGTAAAATTACCGATGAGCAGTTTCTGCCGCTGCGCCTACAAAACGGTTTGTATATTCAACGCCTGGCGCCGATGCTGAGAATTGCGGTTCCCTACGGCCTGCTTTCATCCCGGCAACTGCGAAAACTGGCGTTTATCGCCCGCGAATACGACAAGGGCTACGCCCATTTCACCACCCGCCAGAATATCCAACTGAATTGGCCGCAACTGCATCAGGTGCCCGACATACTCGGGGAATTGGCGGAAGTGCAAATGCACGCCATTCAGACCAGCGGCAACTGCATCCGCAACGT
>JANQKW010000405.1 GCA_028280905.1 Porticoccaceae bacterium | reverse complement strand
CCATCTGGGGACAGTGTTTGAGACTCGCTGTGAATACATCCCTGTAAGCTCCGCACCGGCATCCCTGCCGGTGAGGGTCTCAAACACTGTCCCCAGACGCCCGCTAACTTGAGTGCGACTCGTGACGCGCTGAGCGGGTGTCTAGGAATGACTTTTGAGACCCTCGTCGACAGGGATGTCGACGCGGAGCTCCCAGGGAAGGGTTCACAGCGAGTCTCAAAAGTCATTCCTAGATACCCGCGGATTCGTGACGCCAATTCAAAATGTCGGGTATTGGCTGCATAGAGCTGTATATAAGGCTGTCGTGAAAGAGCGCTAGACTTTGTAGTACTCCCTGTACCACTTGACGAAATTCGACACACCGACTTCTATCGGCGTAGAAGGTTTATAACCCATATCGTCAATTAACGCCTGCACATCGGCGAAAGTATCGGCCACGTCCCCGGGTTGCAGCGGCAACAGGTTTTTTTCAGCCTTCTTGCCCAAACAGTCCTCCAGAATCTCAATATAGCGAGACAGCTTAATCGGATTATTGCTGCCGATATTGTAGAGACGATAGGGCACTTTGGATGAGGCGGGGTCGGGGTTATCGCCGTCCCAGGATTCGTCCGGCGTCGCCACCTTGTCAAGTGCGCGAATGATACCCTCCACTATGTCGTCGATGTAAGTGAAATCCCGAGTGTGGTTGCCATAGTTAAAAACATTGATCGGCTCGCCTGCCAGAATGCTGCGGGTAAACAGGAACAGCGCCATGTCGGGTCTGCCCCAGGGGCCGTAGACGGTGAAAAAGCGCAGCCCGGTGACAGGGATATCAAACAGGTGACTGTAGTTGTGGGCCATCAGTTCGTTGGCCTTCTTGGTCGACGCGTAAAGACTTACCGGATGATCCACATTGTCGTGCACGGAGAAGGGCATATTGGTGTTGGCGCCATACACCGAACTCGTAGACGCGTACACCAGGTGTTCTACGGGAAAGTGGCGGCAGCCCTCCAGGATATTCAAGGTGCCGTGAATGTTGGTATCGATATAGGCGCGCGGGTTTTCCAGGGAATATCTCACCCCGGCCTGTGCAGCCAGGTGCACTACACGGTCCGGCGTGTGCGTTTGAAAAACCGATTTCATACCTTCCGCATCTTTGATATCGAGGCGAATGTCCGTAAAGCCGTCGCGGTCCTTGAGTCGTTGCAGCCTGGCATGTTTCAGTGAAACATCATAGTAATCGTTAACATTGTCGATGCCGATGACCTGATCACCTCGCATCAACAGTTTGTTTGATAAGGCGGAGCCGATAAATCCGGCGTGTCCGGTTACCAGTACTTTCATCTGGCTTGTACCTCCTATACAGGTAAGGGGTGTTTACAGACGGCCGTCGACGTCATCTTTGGCAAGCACGTGCTTGGCGTCGAATAGGATATGGTTGGCTTTCCCGAATTGCCTGATCTGTTCGGCGGTCATTTGCTTAAACTGGTCGTGGGCCACACAGATGACGATGGCGTCGTAACTATCGGTTTGCGGTTCTGGAATGAGTTGTATGTCATGTTGGTCGAGCGCTTGCTGTTGGTCCACCCAAGGGTCGAAGACGCTTACCGCGGCGTGGTAGCGCTCCAGTTCGGAGACAATATCGACGACTCTGGTATTGCGCAGATCCGGGCAATTCTCCTTAAACGTCAAACCCATAATTAGGATGCGCGCGTCTACAATGTTAATGCGCCGGCTGGCCATAAGCTTGACAATGCGCTCTGCGACGAAAAAGCCCATATTGTCGTTGATTCGGCGCCCGGCGAGAATGACTTCCGGGTGGTAGCCAATCTCGAGCGTTTTGTAGGTGAGGTAATAGGGGTCGACCCCAATGCAGTGGCCGCCGACCAAACCCGGTCGAAAGGGCAAAAAATTCCACTTGCTGCCGGCGGCTTCCAGAACTTCAAGAGTATCCAGGTTGAGTCTGTCGAAAATAAGCGCCAGTTCGTTGATCAGTGCAATATTCACATCGCGCTGGGTGTTTTCGATTACCTTGGCGGCCTCAGCCACCATGATACTACTGGCTTTGTGGGTTCCGGCGGTAACAATTTTTCGATACAACGCATCGATAAAGTCGGCCACCTCGGGCGTCGAGCCTGACGTGACCTTGATAATATTGGATACGCTATGTTGCTTGTCGCCCGGATTGATGCGTTCAGGACTATAGCCGGCGTAAAAGTCCCGGTTAAATTGCAGCCCCGATACCTCTTCGATAATAGGAATGCACGCCTCTTCGGTACAGCCGGGATAAACCGTGGATTCAAAGATGGCTATAGCGCCCGGCTTGATGACGCTTCCGATCAGACGGCTCGCCTGCTGCAGTGGCCGCAGGTCCGGGCGCTGGTGCTGGTCTATCGGCGTTGGCACCGTGACAATAAAGACGTTGCACCGGCCAAGTTCCGCCGCGTCCGAGGTGAAATCCAGCTTGCTGGCGGAAGCCAGCTCTTGCTGCGAGACTTCCAGAGTGCTGTCCCGCCCGCCTTGCAGCTCCGCCACACGCTGTTCATTGATATCGAAACCGGTCGTGGGGAGTTGTTTGCCAAACTCTACGGCTAAAGGAAGACCGACATAGCCCAGTCCGATTATGCCGATATTGGGTTCGAAAGGTTGAAAAGCATCTTTCGTCATTTGAGTCGGCCTGTTTCCTATTTCTGTCGCGCTGCTGAGATGCCTGAGAAACTACAAGGTTGGTTGCCCATTATAGTCAAAGAAATTCTGCGCATACAGCTTATATAATGTGTATTAGTTTGCACCTGATCAAACACCTTTGTGACAGATTCCGATAAGACTGTACAGACGTCCGCTTACGCCAGATGCCGCTACGCAAAAGGTTCGAAAATCAATTCGCAGCCTATGCTTAAGTCATGCCGCTTTTCCGCTATTTTGCGCGAGTTCATCGCAAACTCGTCCATGGCCTCGCGGGATGCGGTAATAGTTTCTATTGCCTGTGTTAACGCATCGATGTCGCCCGGTTCGATCAAGTATCCGTTTGTGCCCGTGATGACCGAGTCCGCTATGCTGCCGACATTGGTTGCTATCACCGGCAGCCCACAGCTCAATGCTTCCAGCAATGCGTTGGGAAAGCCTTCGGCGTGGGAAGGTAGCACAAAGACATCGCTTTCCCGGTACAGCGCCTTTATTTGCTCTTTGCTCTGCCAGCCCAACAGTTTGACGCAGGAGAGACTGTTTTCTTCCACTATGGCCTCGACGCTGTCCATGAGATTGCCGTCGCCGGCAAACACAAATTCGAGGTTCTTGTCGGCCTTTAGGCGATTTATGGCCTCCAGTAGATCCAGAACCCCTTTTTCCTTGACTATCCAGCCGACAAACAGAAACCTGATAATGCCGGAGTCGTTTCTATTCGGTCTCACGCTGTATTCCGTCAGGTCTATCCAGTTTGGAATAAGGCGGATCTTTTTATCCGGGACATCCAGGCCATGGTAGAAGGTGGCCCATCTGCTGCCTTGAGCGCCTAAATAATGGGGAATACGTAACAATAGCCGAGCAGTACTTTTAAAACGCCCGGATTGATTTACGTCATCCATAAAAAAGCCCGATCTTATAAAAAGCAGAACTTTTGTCATAAAAATGCGGCAACATAAAGCCATAAAAATTTTTTCGTAAAAGCTCAAACCGGCGGAGCTGAAAATAATCACCCCGCGGTATTTGAACGTCAGCAGCATCCTATTTAGCCGGATAATCTTGGTAACAGCCTTGCGCAACCGCGTCTTCAGGGGCGGCACCGGAAAGTGCGACTGGGTGGTGTCTATAACGTCAACGGGAATATCGTGTTGCCTGGCAAACGCCATCAAGCCGTGTGTCGCGGTCACCTGGCCTCCGGGGTGCGCTAAAGCGCCCGGTTTGGGGTAACCTCCAACTAGTATAAACCTATCTCTCATTACAGGAGGGCTTCACAGGGTATTATTGAAAGTCGTTGCGATTCAATCCAAGGCCACTCAATCCAAGGTCACAAAGCTGGTTTTTGAAACATTGTATAGTTGCTCAAATGGAATCAGCGCGCCCCCGCCATTCTTTATCGACGCGACAAATGCCGATATTTCCTGCCGATGCCCTTTGTCCTGCCGAGGTGTTTTAAATTTCTTGAAGTTCTTAAATCCATAGCCGCGAGTGGACCTGAAATTCTCTACGGTAATTACTCTGCCGTCCGAGAAAATTTCGAGGTGCTCTTTGGGATAACTTTTTGCGCCATTGGCGAAGTAATTGATAACGCCTATTGAGCCGTCTGAGAACGACAGCTGCAGCGTCGCTTTATCACTCTGCACCTCGGGCCCCGGCCCAATCTGCATGGCCCTGATCGCTTCAACCGGGCTGTCTGCGAGATAACTAAACAGATCAATAAAATGACAGCATTCGCCAATGATGCGGCCGCCGCCGCGCTCCGGGTCCTGGATCCAGTGGTCGCCGGGCAGGGCTCCGGCGTTCACCGTCATGTTCATGCACAGGGGTTCGCTGCGGCCGGCCAGCAATTCCCTGGCCTTTTGCGTATGAGAGCTGAAGCGGCGATTGAAGCCTGCCATCAGGTGCAGATTTGGATTTCGCGCCACAGCGTCTTTCACTTGTTGTAGCTGTTGTTCGCTAATTGCCAGGGGTTTCTCGACAAAAACATGCTTTCCCGCATCCAACGCCTCGCAGATCATCTGGGCGTGGGTATGGTGCTCGGTGATGATAAACACCAGGCTTACTCTGGGGTCGTCGAGTATCAAACGATAATCGGTAACAGCGCTTTCAATGCCAAATTTTTTTGCCGCAGATTTGGCCGCGTGGGCGTTTTTGCGCGCGGCGATATGGGAGATCTGCACCGGGGTTTTTACAATTTCGGGAATCAATATTCCAGTGGCAAAATTGCCGGCCCCTATAACCCCCGCTACCAGTTCGCCATTCAGCGTTTGTGGCGCTTGCGTTACCTGAACGCGGGTGGCGTCATTGACGTCCGGGGAGTACTCGAGGAGCAAGCCCAATACGCTGCTATCGTTTTGTACTTTTTCGTAGGCGGACTCGGCCTGGTCGAGCGGAAATTTTTGGCTGACAAGGTCGCTGACTTTCAGGCGCCGGCTTCGCATGGCTTCCAGTATGGCGGTCATATTGCGCTGCTCTGTCCAGCGCACATAAGCGGAAGGGTAGTCCTGCCCCATTTGCTCATAGTTTTCATCGTAGCGCCCCGGTCCGTAGGAACAGGAAACCTGGAAGGTCAACTCCTTCTCGTAGAAATCACTGCGGCGCAGATTGAGGTCGACGACACCGATCAGAATAATTCGGCCGCGCTTTCGACATGCCTGCGCGGCCTGATGCACGATAGCATCATTTTTGGCGGAAGCCGTGATCAGCGCGCCGTCCACACCCTCGCCACCGGTCCAGGATAACGCGGCACTGACAGGGTCGGCGCCCTCGCTGAGGTCAACCGTCTGCGCACCGTAGGATTCAGCCAATCTCAGGCGCTGGGTATTGACATCCACCGCCAATACTTCACAGCCATTGGCGCGCAACAGCTGCACGGTAATCAGGCCCAACAGGCCCATACCGAATACCAGGAACTTCTCTCCGAGCGTCGGCCGCGCCAACCGCACCCCCTGCAAGGCGATACTGCCCAGCACCGTGAAAGCGGCTTCTTCGTCGCCTACTTCATCGGGGACCTTTGCACAGAGGTTTTTTGGAACACAGACTATTTCAGCATGTGGGCCGTTGCTGATGACTCTGTCGCCCGGCTTTAAATCCCGCACGCCCTGCCCCACCCGTAGAACTGTTCCCATATTGCAGTAGCCCATGGGCATGGGTTCGTCCAGTTTGCGGAACACGGCTTCTATTGTGGGTAGAACGCCGTCCGTGCGCATCTTGTCCAATACCTGCTTTACCCTTTCCGGCTGCTGGCGGACTTTGTTGATCAGGTTGGCCTTGCTGAACTCGACCAGCATTCGTTCGGTTCCTGCCGAGATCAGTGACCTGCGGCTTTGAATGAGCACTTCTCCGCTGCCGACCAGAGGGCTCGGCACCTCGGCTATTTCAATTTGGCCAGTGTTTAGATGCTGAATAATCTGCTTCATTCATACGACTCGATTTTCGATAGTACTCTCCCGTCAAAATAGCTATCTGCCTGGTTTCGACGGGTTTTGCAATACTATTCTTTCGCTAATTGATATTGAAATCTTCGCTGCTTTATCAGCGTCTGGTTGATCATATAAGCAGCTAGGCCGAGACCCACAAAAAACCACAGAACGGAATTTTTGCCCTGAGAAAGAAACAACCCGGCGAATAACATCGCGGCTAGTGACATCGCCAGGCAAAAGCCGATCCCGTAAACGGAGAATTCCGATTCATTGCTTTTGTCGTACCTAATAAGCTGAATCAAGGCGATACTGAATATGGCAAGAAAAATTATGCCGGCAATCAGTCCGTTCTCCACGAAAAACTCCAGGTACATATTGTGGGCGGCTTTGTGGTCAGTTTTTTGTTGGCCTACGTAAACAGCCGATGAATTGGTTATTGATATCGCCTTTCCGAAGTTGCCCATGCCGACACCCAGGGCGGGGTTGTTCATAAAGGCGCCAACACCCCTCTCAACATACATCATCCTGCCGCTGAGGGACCTGCCGCGTTCTTCTCCCGTCACCAGCGTATTGATCCGTTCCCAGTAGGTTTCAGGTGTAAACAACAGGCCGACCGACACCAACACAACACCGAGAGCTGTAGTGACCACGGTAGGCTTTCTGAGATAAATACACAGTAGCAGTAGGCACAAGGCCACAAACCCGCCCCTAGACTGGGTAAGTACAACCGCGCCTATGATAAGTGCGAAAAAAGCATAAAAGAATAATTTCAAGTAGACAGCTTTGGTATGCACGCCCCAGTAGAGCGTAAGGGGAATACCCGCCAGCAACAGCAGCGCCGTATCATTGGGGTCGTTACTGAGCCCGCCCACTCGTTTCAAATGGGGGCTGTCGATGACATAGGTTCCGGTAAAATGCTGGTAATAGGCTAAACAGACGCCGATAAATATGCCGACCAGGCAGTACAGCGTCAGTGTCTGGATTTGCGCGTTGTTTTTTATCGTGCCGGCAATCAGTATGGCGAGCAAGAAACCCTTGGAATACAAAAAGATTTTTACCATAGAGTTTTCAGGATCAAGCCCCGCGAGAGCCGCTATTACCATCAGCGCAATCAACAGACCAAACAGTACCAGGATGTTCTGCTGTACGCCCACCCACTTTCTGCGCGCGAATATCATCGTCAATATAAGCAGCCCCGAGTACATTGGCAGGTGCCTTGCAATATCTCCCATCAACTCCACAAGAAAGCCATGGATGATCATCATCACAAGCCAGATGCCCAGCGCGTGCAAATCCGCGAAAAACGCGACCAGCGTCAGGATAAAGAGAATAATGATAAGAATTGCCATAGGGTATCAACGATCATTCAACGATCTTTTCAGGCGCATGGTTAATTGTCGCTCGCCGGGCCCGTTGCGGGAGAGGGTTTAAACTCTCCCAATGCATCATAGATTTCAATTACCTTGCGCAGGCTCGCCTGAGGGCTGTATCGGTCAAATACGAACTGCTGAAATTCCTTACCCAGTTTCTGCCGCTCCTGCTCTGAGCGCAACAAGCGTAGGATAGCCCTGGCGAGAGAACCTGAATCCCTGGGGTTGACGAGAATCCCGACCCGTCCTTCGTCCAGCACTTCCGGGCATTGCCCTACCCGGGTTGTGACTGAAGCAAGCCCCGCCATGCCGTATTCTATCAGTGACAGCGGCAGCCCTTCGGATGCGGAGCTCAGCACGCCTATATCACAGCATGGCAGTAGGTCGTCGATATCCTGCCGCGCACCGAGAAATAAGACGTGATCCTGCAGGCCCAGATTAACTACCTCCTGTTTTACCCGTTCATAATATTCCGGCTCGGTTGAGGTGTTGCCGACAATTAGCGCCCGCGCCTCCGGCTGTTCTTCGACAACCTTTGCCATAGCACGCGCCAGGTTAATCATATCCTTTTGAACTCGCACGTTGGCTACGCAAACGATACGCTTGCCCGGTGTGCCGGGCAACTCGGGCGCTACCCCGGTTTTCTCCGATAACACAAAATTTCGCACATAGTTAACCCGAAAGGAAGAAAACCGCAGGGTCTCCTGGAGCCACTGCGCAAGCGGTTCACTCACCGCAATAACTTCCCGCGTTCGGGCTTTGACCAGCGAATATAATCGGCGCGGCCTGTTGGGAATAGTTCCGTAGTGCACATGCCAAACGATTTTGGTCGACCGACAAAATAGAGAAGCCAGTGAACAGAGGAAAACGGTATCCTTGTGGCAGTGAACTATTTTTATGTGGTTGCTGCGAATATAGCCCACCAGACTCCGTATGGCTTTGAAATCATCCAGCCGCCCGCCTCGTCGAAGCCTGAGCCTGGCGACATCCGGGCGAATCAGATCGGCCAGCGGTCCCTCCGCCCGGGTCGAGCACAAGTGAAGGTTGAAACGATCGCGAGGCAGCATATTTGCCAGGTTCACCGCCATCCTCTCACCGCCGCCAAGGTTCAGGCTGTCCGTGACCTGCATTACGGAGATTTTCTCGTCATCCACTGCTAGTGTCCTGTGTGGCTAATCCGCATAAATTCAGCGTGTCCCGCAAGGTTTCCGGTGAGGCGCGATGCGCGTTGGCTGCGTGACGTGCATGCCAGATTCTATAAACAAACTACCGGAAAAGATAGTAAATATGGCGCATATAGCCGGGTTGCTAGTGTCTTCACCGGCCGGGAGCTAGATACGGCGATAGCCATTATTGTGAACTGCGGCATACTTTCAGGATTTTATGAAGAACTGGTCTAAGAAATCCGCATACAATACTACCCTGAAAATCCCCGATCTTTTAGCATTATCGTCCGATGGATGCTCGTATTTCCAGCATTGGCAGTAGGTTAAGGATTAAGCCTGTTTTAACTGAAAGGTATTTAATGGACGCTACCCGCTGAACTAATTAGTGTGCATCCGGAAGTGATGCACAGGGTCCGGCACATGGAAGTGCCGGCAAAATTGACGACTGCAAGTCGTTGATTTTGTGAGCGTAGCAAAATCACACTTTTGCGTAGCGGTAGAGGAAACAGGCAGGATGCCTGTTTCCGGATAGAGACTAATAGTAAGGTAAATAGTCGATATTAAAATGGTTAAGAAAATAGGCACTGAATTCTCCTCTGGTTGGTTGTCTCGCTGGCCGGCAATTGCTGCGCTGGCGGTTGTTTTTGTTGCAGCTTCGGTTCGCACACATGCCCTGCCGGCTTTTCCAGGCGCTGAAGGCCATGGCGCGGAAACCGTCGGTGGTCGCGGCGGTATTGTGGTTAAGGTTACCAATCTGAATGACTCGGGCCCGGGCAGTTTTCGCGAAGCCTTGATGATGACAGTGCCCCGGATCATCGTGTTCGAAGTTTCAGGTACCATCTACCTGGAGTCTGATATCCGGCTCCGGGCCGCCAATTCCTATGTGACCGTGGCGGGGCAAACGGCGCCCGGCGATGGGATTACCATCGCAAATCAAGCCCTACGGCTGGGTAAGTTCAACAGTAAACTTGAAAGCGACTTCCACGACGGTATCTTTCGTCATTTGCGCTGGCGGCATACTTGCCGGCCCGGCTGTGTGGGTGCAAGCGCGGATAATATTTCCATACTGGAAGGCACCTACAACGTGATTCTGGATCATATGTCGATGACCTGGGCGCACGACGAAGTGATGAGCCTGTGGGGGCATCACATCCGCAACATTACCGTGCAAAGGTCGATTATGGCCGAGGGCAAGATATTCTGCGTAAACAGCGAAGGCCATAACCTCGGGCCCATTCTCAGCGGCGGCGACCCCCAGTATGAAAACACCTTTCATCACAACTATATTGCACATATGTGCTACCGAAACTACCTGATTGCCAGCGGGCAGCACGAATTCATCAACAATGTTAATTACAACACCTCAGAGTTCGACTACCACTTCTCGCAAAACCTCTATACGGGTTCGCCTCCGGTAGAAGTGGACGTGATAGGCCAGTATTTTAAAGAGGGTCCGGATACCGAACGGCATGCCAACTTTGACATCATTAGGGAAACAGCCGGCAGTTATGAGCCGATGAGTATTCACCTTGACGACATAGTTTCCGTTGATATCAGCGGAAACTTCCTGCCGAATTACGATGCTGACGATCCCTGGACGCTGGCCAAGGTACGGGACAGGGGAAAGGGCACCCCCACCTACATCAAGCGCCAAAGTCGGCACAGTAACCAACCGCGCTATCCGGTAACGCGACAACCGGCGGCGGATCTTCCGACAGAGGTTTTAAACGACGTGGGCGCTACCCTACCCAGACGAGATGCGGTGGACCAGCGCCTGGTTGATGACTTTTTTAATGGTGGCAAGTGGCGCGCTTCGAATGTAGGGGCCTACCCGGCGTTGAATACCTATGATGTCCCAGCGGATTCGGATGATGACGGCATGCCGGATAGTTGGGAAACCGCCCGCGCGTTGGATCCAAATGATCCGACTGATGCCTCGCTTGACCGGGATTCAGACGGCTACACCAATATCGAGGAATATATCAACGGTATTGGCGGCGCGGCTGCCGCTCCTCCGCCGCCTCCGGAACCGGAGCCTCCGGCCGAGAATCCGCCCACGCCGCCGCCCGGTTTTTCCATTCAATAAAGCCCCTGGCTACACAACATGGCTAAGTATCGGTAGCTCGGGAGAAATCTTGCTGCCGATCTCTTTGCCGTTGGCAACGGTAAAGGCTATCAGCTCGCATACTTTGGTAATATCTGCTTCGCCAATGGATGTGCCGGTGGGAAGGCACAAAACCTTTTTACTGACTTCCTCGGTTATGGGTAGCAGATGCTTCGCGTAGGGGAAATAGGAACTGTAGGGCTCTTGGTTGTGACATCCCGGATAGAAATACCTCCTGACAAAGATATTCTCCGCCTGCAGGACCCTGGCGATATCGTCGCGGTCAATGTTGGTCTTATCACTGTCAATCTCGATGATAATATACTGATAGTTGCTGGTCTCTTGCTGGTTGTAGATGAGCAATTTAATTCCGGGGACGCCCGACAGCAGCTTGTTGTACTGCAGGTAATTTTTACGGTTGGTCTCGACGAATTCATCCATGCTTTCAAGGGAGGTTATACCCATGGCCGCGGAAGGTTCGCTCATTTTGCCGTTTGTTCCGGCGTAGCCGACATCATCGACGCCGACAAAGCCAAAATTCTTCATTAACCGGACTTTTTCCGCGAGCAGGTCGTTATTGGTCGCTATGGCGCCGCCTTCGAATGAGTTCAGAAATTTGGTGGCATGAAAGCTGAATACCTCGGCATCGCCGAAGGAGCCTATCATCTGCCCGTTATATGAACAGCCGAACGCGTGGGCGGCATCGAATAACAGGCGGAGGTTGTGGCGTCGAGCGATATTTTCGAGTTGCTGGATATTGCAGATTTGGCCCCACAGATGGACGCCAATGATTCCGGTGGTTCTCGGCGTGATCAGTTTTTCAATGCTGGCCGGGTCCGCGGTATAGGTTTCGGGGCAAATGTCGCAAAATACCGGATTGATTCCCTGCCAAAACAGGCAGTGGGGGGTGGCGATAAAAGTAAAGGACGGAACTATCACTTCGCCAGTCATGCCCAGGGCTCTGGAGGCGATCTCCAGCGCAACCGTTCCATTGGACATGGCGACACAGTGCTTGACACCCAATTTTGTCGCCAGCTGTCGTTCAAACTCGGCTATATAGATGCCGTCGTTGGTAAGCCATTTGCGATCCAGGATATCTTCCATTCGCTTTAGAAAGATTTCCTTATCGCCAATATTGGGTCTGCCTACGTAGAGAGGCTCACGACACGCTTTTTCGCCGCCAAATAGCGCAAGATCTGCGATTTCCTGCTTTTTTTGGTGCTCTTTCATGACTAATTCCCGTTTAATCAACTGGTAATCAAACTGTCCCATCATTGTAGCCGAAGCAACCTATTAGGACTAATACAGGGCCCGTTTATTCCGGTCCGCGACTTTTCCGGCGAAACAACCCGCTGGCTAAGACACAGAGTTCTGCGCTACCATTCGGATCATATGGCCTATAGTGTTGCATATCATTACCGCTATATTAGGATCAAATCTTGAACGACAAAGTGCAGATTTTCGGTACCGGATACCAACATGTTGAATATGCGCGCTCGTATCGCGAACAGGGTAAAGAAGTGTTTTTGCCTCGCAGCGGGGGGTGGCTGCTGGAGAGACAGATCAAGAATACCGCTTATCGCGATGCGATGGGCTGTTATCCGCTTTTCTCCTGCCAGTCCTGGCAGCACCTTGAATCGGATTTGATTGCCCTGGATGAACAGCTGGTCACCGTCACCATGGTGACGGATCCGCTGGGCGAGTACAGCAAGGCCGACCTGGATGCTTGCTTCCCGGATTTGTGCGTGCCCTTCAAGGAGCACTATCTGGTGGATCTATCGCAAGAACCGCGTGATTTTATTTCCTCACACCACCGCCGCTACGGCAAGAAAGCCAGCAAGGCGTGTGTTATCGAAAGCTGTCAGCCGGTCGACGATGTTATTGACGATTGGGTGACGCTCTATGATGGCTTGATTGAACACCGCAATATCCGTGGGTTTCAGCGTTTCTCGCGCGAGATTTTTTCACGGCAGCTGGCGGTTCCCGGCATGGTGGTATTCCGTGCGAAAAAAGGCGTCGAAACCCTTGGCATGACACTGTGGTATACCCAGGGGAATGCCGCTTACTATCATCTCGGCGCTTACAGCGATCAGGGCTATCAGGCCAGGGCGTCATTCGGTTTATTCTGGAATGCCATCAATCATTTTCGAGCGACCGGCATTGAATGGCTAGACCTGGGCGCGGGCGCCGGTCTTTCGGCAAGCGACGACGACGGATTAAGCAAATTCAAGCGGGGCTGGTCCACCGGCACCAAAACCGCCTATCTCTGCGGCCGGGTCGGCAACCGCGCCGCCTATTTGGAGCAGGTTGGCGATATCGATATGCAGGCAACCCGCTACTTTCCCGCGTACCGAGAAGGCGAGTTTCAGTAATCCAACCGGCCGCTGCGATAATCAAAAAAACGGCTTGATATTGTTATTGGAAATCCAGTACTGCATAGCCGAAACCGGATTGGCCAAACCCGTTGCCGTTGTAAAACATATAGATATTCTCACCCGCTTGCACTACATAGGGGTAGGCGATCATGTTGGAATCCCAGCCGTGCTCCGAGACATCCATTCCCGCCTTGGCGTCATTCCGCTGCCATGTAGATAGATCCCTGGAGCTTGCATAACCCAGCCGGTAGGCGTTGCGGCCGTCGCGAAAATCCTCGACCCCGCGTTTGCAGAACCACATATGGTATTGACCGCCGACCCGCATTACCGTCGGGCGGTGCGTGGGTTCATGGTCGCGCAGTGCCGGCAACAGCTCTCGGTTGTCGCGGTTCCACTGGATGCCGTCGCCCGAGCTGCCATGCCGTATGCGGTAGACCTCTTCCAGCTTGCCGTCCACCTCTACCCAGGAAATTCCCGATGCATACCACATATGCCAGACATCCGGCTCGGGCAGCACGAAAACCGCGGTTGCGGAAAAAATTTCCTGCGGTGTTCTATCAACCACCGGCCCCGGAAATGCTTTGCTAAAGGTCTGCCCGCCATCCTCGCTCCATGCGATTCCGGTCCAGTTGCTGTAGGGAATCGAGTTGCGACGGCTCCAGCCGCCGTAATAGAGCCACACCTTGTCGCCGTCGGAGAATACACAGGAGGGCATAATACCGTGTTCATCGAAAGCGCCCGCTGGCCCCGGTTCGAGGACCGGCTTGTCGTGCACATAGAGAATTTTTTCGGGGTTGTCCCGGTCCACATCCAGATAGGTGGTAAGGCTTAATCCCGGTTCCGGGCGGCTTGAAAAGTATATCCGCAAACATTCGTCCTTAACCAATACGGTGGGGATTTGCGCATGGGAGCGCATCCAGCCGCCGTGCTCGTCGACGCTAAAAATACGGCCTTTTTTAATCCAGCGCATATCAGGTGTTAATCGAGTAAAAAGGGTAACGGGTTAGTTCCTCAAAACCGAGGCTCTCCGCGAGTCGGGATGAGGGTTTGTTGTAGTCAAAACAATCCCAATTGGGCGTGATGCCCTTCTCCCGGCAACCGGTAATAAAGGCTGACGTAACGACACGCGCCAGGCCTTTCCCCTGGAAGCCGTCGAGTGTCGCGACATCTACCTCCGCCACATTCCCTGCCACGCTGGCGGCATAGCACAAGCTCACCACACGGTTGTCGATCCGCGCGACCGCGCCAATGCCATGGCGCAAAAACGCCTCTTCAGAGGGCCAGAAACGCTTTCCGATATCCAGGCCGAAATCATCGATTTCGCCAATCGCCCGCGCGTCCAGCGGCATGATCTCAGTTCCTTTGGCAGTGGTCTGAATAGCCGGGTTGAGCTTATCAAACTGTGTGGCGTCAAACCGGAATAACACCCGGGTGCGGGCGCGGGCAACCTTTTCCGGAAGCTGCTCCATCCGTTCACGGCAGCGGCGGGGCGGGTCGTACCACAACAGGTACCTGTTGCGCAGCGCCGGATCACCGGAAATAGCGGTGAATAGCTGATCCTGAGCAGCCGCGTTTTCCCCGCCACCAAAAAAATGCGCGAAACCGAATCGGTTAGTGACAAAAAAGCAGCGTTGGTCGTCGATTTCGATCGCGTGCGCCGTGCCCGGTTGGCGTTCTTCCAGCACCGCGCGAATCAGCGCAAACTGCCGCGGCGCCGACTCGTAAACTGGCAGCAGCGAGGCGAATGCGCTTGTTTCAAGCTGGCGAACGGTCATTGGTCAGCGAGAGGCGGTGATTGAATAAAGGTTGATTTCATATCGCGTGACGCATAGCCGCTGTCGACCCAGTCTGACAGCATAGACCTATAAGTTGGCCTGTAAGTCGTCGTAACCCCTTTTCATATCAATTCCGTCAGTCTCGTCATCGTACGGAAAAGAGCAGAAGCCGAGCACCGCCTTTTGGCTATCGGTGAGTTGTTGATAGATTTCATCAGGCAATTTTCGGGGGACATTCCACTGCTGCTTCATCCACCAGCGGCAAAAGGTCGCGATAATGGCCCAGCGCGTATCAGTTGTGCGATTTTCCTTGGTGCCGTGCCACAACCTGCTGTCCCAGATAACCACGTCTCCGGCCTTGGATTCGATGGGAACGGCATCCTCGAACGACTCTTGGGTGGCATATTCGCCTGACAGGTGTGACTTGGGAACAACGAGCGTACAGCCGTTTTCCGCATTCTGGTCCTGCAGGATTATCGACAGCTGCATAATAATAACGTGCGAGCCGAGGTAGGGGACGAAGGAGTCCAAATGCATTGGCAGGACTTTATTGCTGCTTCTGGCAATAAAGGAGCGCAGAATGTAATTGGGCTCATCTTGCGGTATTTGTTTAAACCAGCGGTCGTTTAAAAAATGGATCAGGATATCCTGCAGAATTTTCGGTTCGAACAAAAGGTTCAGAAAAAAGGATTCCCTATTTTGCAGGCTGTATACCGTGGGTTGGTCGATATTGAGGAAGGGCACTCTCACTGAGCTGTTGTTTTTCGATTTTTCGTACCAGTTTTGGATGCGTTGTAGGGCATCGGCGACCCGGTCCGCGTCAAACACCTGCTGCAGGCGACAATAACCGACATCTTCCAATTGCTGAATCGCGCTATCTAAACTCGACATGATGAACCACCTTTCTTGATGTCAAACATTTCCTTAACGAATGTAGCATTCGCGCCTGCGTAAAACCATTGATAGTGATCAAACGCAAATGGTATACCCCTGCGGCTTTTCCCGCGGCTAGTGAAACCTGGTCATCCGCAAAAATTGCTCACTGGTAACCCGAAGCGTCTCCGACGATTTTTCCACAACCACGGCGGCGTCGGGCAGGTCTTTGGTGACCAGAGCGTTGGAACCGATAAAACAATCGTCGCCGACAGTCACGTCATTGCCTATTGTGGCATTGGCGGCTATAAAACAGTTCTTGCCGACGGTCGCTTGCCCGCAAATGCTTGCCGTGGAGGTAATCCAGCAGTTATCGCCAATAACCGAATGGTGTCCCACGAGGGCGCCACTCCAGACAAAAATGTTGTCGCCCAACCTGGCCTTGGCCTGCACGTGGGCGCCATTCATAATGAAGCAGTTTTCGCCGATTTCAGTATCCACCGGCAGTCCGGCGTCCCGGTGAACGAATGACGCGAGCCGGTAGCCCATGGCCTTGGCCTGGGAGACCCTCTCCGTGCGGACTTTGTTCAAATCCTGGTAACCCAGCGCGACAAACATGTCATATTCGCCCGGAGGGTAATTCGACACAACGTCTTCAAACGCCACAACCGGTAAATTCTCGAAGCTGTTCGCCGACAGGTGTTCGCGGTCGCAGGTAAAGGCGGCCACTTCAAGGTCGCTTTCGTGTTTCATGTAATAGTGGACAACTTCGGCAATCTTTCCGGCGCCAAATACGATTAGTGGTTTCATGCTAGCTCCTTGAGCTTCACCCGATCAATTTTGCCGTTGGCGTTTTTTGGCAGCGCGCCGATAACATTAATCCGCTTCGGCACCATATACGGCGGAAGAATAGCCTTAACATCCCCCGACAGCTGTTGCTGTGGGACCTCGGCTTCGCAGTTGACGAAAGCGATTATCTGGCCGAGCCCCTCTTGCAACTGCTTGTACACCACGCCGACTTCATCCACGTAATCGAGGCTGTTGAACGCGGCTTCCACCTCCTCCAGCTCAATGCGGTAGCCCATGTGCTTGATCTGGTTGTCCATGCGGCCACAAAAATGCAGTCTTCCGTCCCCCGCTAGCCGCACCAGATCGCCGGTGCGGTACATGATGTTGCGACAACGGTTGTCAGCGGGGTGCTGAACAAAGGCGCGCTGCGTCCTCTCCTGATCGTTGTAGTAACCCAAGCCTACGCTGGGTCCGGAAAGCAGCAGTTCTCCGAATTGGGGGTTGGACTCCTCAAGCGGGTCAATGTAGTGACCAAAATTGGGCGCCAGATGGCCCAGCGGCGCAAGTTGAGATTGATCCTCAACGTCGGCTTCCGTAATTGGGTAAGACGAACAGATACAGGTGCATTCGGTAGGCCCATAGACGTTCACCAGCTGGGCCCTGCCGCCGAACAGCGAATAGAGCTCCTTTAACTTCGCCTTTGGAAACCCCTCTCCGCCAAAACCGATTCTCTTCATTGCCGGAAAGTCGTCCTTTTGCAGGGCCCTCATCGTCAGCAAGTAAACCAGCAGCGAGGGAACGGAGAACCAGAGTGTGCATTCCAGCCGGTTGATTATGTCCACCAGTTTAGCGGCATCCTGAGTGATATCCGTGGTAACCGGGCAAAGTGATGCGCCGGAAAAGAGCGACGAGTAGAGGTCGAACACCGAGTTGTCGAAGTAAATCGGGTTGACGTTGGTCAGCCTGTCGTCGGGCGTAATAGCGAAAGTGGTTTGCGCCCAGCGAATCAGATTGAGCACATTGCCGTGACTCATCACCGCGCCTTTCGGAAAACCGGTGGAGCCGGAGGTAAACATGATGTACGCCGGGTCGGCGCCGGTTATGCTCGCGGTGGCGTCCAGATCACTGTCGTCCTCGGCGGCCAATAATCTTTCAAATTCCCCGGAAGAAAGCTCCAGCAGGGGTGTTTCAGAACCCTGTGGCAAATCCACCACAATGTCGCTATTGTCCAGGATCAACAGTACCGGTTGACAGGTGCCCAGCATTTTCTGCAGGCGCTCCTCTGGACTGCTCACATCCAGGTTGGTATAGACCGCGCCTATCTTGAGGCACGCCAGAATACAGGCGATCGCGTCAAAGCTTTTGTTGTTAAAGATGCAAACAACGTCGCCTCGGTTTACGCCTTTACCGATCAGCAGCCGCGCCAGCCTGTTGGATTGCTTGTTAAGTTGGTCGTAGGTAACAGTCTGCCCTGTCGGATAGCAAAGCGCCACATGAGATGCAAATCGGTTTGCCGTTTGATAGAACGCCAGGCCCAGATTGTAGATGTAGGCCGCCTCGGGGGTTGCGAGCGTCCGCCATTCAGAACTTGAGTCCACCATCCAGCTCCAGAATGCGCCCGTTATAAAAATCGTTCTCGATAAGAAACAGTACAGCGCCTGCCATTTCCTCCGGTTTGCCCAAACGGCCCAGCGGCGTCTGTTTTTGCCACTTGCGAAGCGTTTGCTCCGTCAAGGCCGTGTGGGTGGATTTCGTATCGAGAAACCCGGGCGCGATTGCCGCGGAACGTATCCCGAACATCCCCAACTCTTTGCTCCATGTGGCGGTAAGCGAATTCACCGCTGCCTTGGCGGCGCCATAGGCTGACTGGCCGGCGTTGCCGCACGCCGAGATAGAGCTGACATTGATGATCAGCCCCTGAATGCGTGACTCAACCATCTTCTCCGCGACGCAGGAGGTGACGTAAAACATGCTGTTCAAGTTGTTGTCGATGGTTGTGCGCCAGTTTTCGACACGGTGCTTTTTGTTGTCCGCGTCCAGCAAATTAATAAGCGGTTCGCTGTGAATGGTTCCCGCGTTATTGATCAAGACGCTGACCTGATAGTCCTCGTAGATGGCCGCAATGGTTTCGCATACCTCCTCGTAGTGGGTCAAGTCACATTCATAGCAAGAGACATCGGGATATTCGGCGACAATACCGTCGAAGGCGCGGGCGTCTCTGTCAAGCACTAGCACTTTGCTCACCTTGGGAAGCAGCGCCTTGATCAAGTGGTGCCCGACTGCGCCTGCGCCTCCGGTCAAAAGAACGATTTGCTCGCTGGTCTTCATGTGTCTATGTTGTGGTTGTCTCTGAGTATCTGCCTGATGTTGGAAATCGTCTGCATTTCCACGATATCATCACCGCTGAGCTGAATGGCGAACTGCTTTTCCAGGCTGGTAATAAATAACATATGCGTCAGGGAGTCCCACTCTTCAAGGTCCCGTATATCCAGATCGTCGCTAAGCGCCGGGCCGTCCGTGTTGAAGGTGTCACAAATAATGTCGAGGAGAATCGGGCTCATTGAATTTACTTCCACGGGCAGGATGCTTTTCTTGTTCGTCAGTCGTGATTATTAGCGAGTGGTTTCCGTAGCACTAAGCCGGCTAATAATAAGAGTTGCATTGGACTTTCCCCTTCCAAACAGCAGAATAGATGTAGCGCAGCGCGCGGCATAAAGCATACGGAGACTAGCAAATTGTTGTCAACCGGCGGTTGTAAAAAAGGTCTTTAGGTTCTCATATTTGAGATATATCCAACTCGCCAATTCCTTGCAAAAGGTTATAAAAACCAAAATTTTATCAAAAGTTTGCACAGCTTGTAGCGGATTCGCCAAAATCGGGCCATCCTGCATTAAATCGCTTTGCGATAATTTGTTCTTTAGAATTTCATATATTTGGTTTAAATTTGTGCTGTGTCGGCGTTGCAGCCGCCGAGATGTTTAGTAGATAAAGCGGGAAAAACCAACGCTATGGCTCAACATGAAAAAATCACGGAAGCCGTATTCCGTGCGGTGGACGAAGTTAATTTACAGTTAGTCGAGCAACCGAAAATCGAAAAGTCATCCGACACTGCTTTGTTGGGGCCGTCGAGTAACCTGGGCTCACTGGGGTTGATCAGTCTGTTGGTGGCAATTGAACAGCAGGTACAAAATGAATTTGGTGTTGCGCTCAACCTGGCCGAAGACATGCTCTCCAACCAAGTTGACAATGGCGCGGAGGATGGTGCGCCACTGCAAAATATTTCGACACTTGTTGGTTATCTGGCTCAGTGCCTAGACATGGAAGCCGATGCCTAACCAAAATCTCCAGCTGCTGCTTGTTTCTGACTTTACTACCGATATTTTAAGGGGGTATCTGTCGAATAGTGATCAGACCCCTCAGGTTACGGTCGACTCTGCCCCCTATGGTCAGTTTTTCCAGACGCTTGCCGGTGAAACTGAGGAGCTGAAACAGCCTCGTTATGATGCCGCGGTTGTGTGGACGCAACCGGCCAGCGTCATTGCGTCTTTTAAGTTGGTGCTGAGCTTTAAACCGCCATCCATTGACCAAATTATTGACGAAGTCGATCAGTTTTGCTCGTTACTGCTGCAGTTTCAGGATTCGGCGGGGACCCTCCTGGTTCCCACCTGGGTTATACCGACGCATTTTCGCGGGTACGGGATGCTGGACATGGATAGCGAACTGGGCATAGCCGGTATTTTGATGCGGATGAATCTCAGGTTGTCCGAAAACCTGAAGGATGCGTCCAATATCTATGTGCTGAACACCCAGAAGTGGATTGAAGCGGCCGGAGCTGAGGCCTTTAACGAAAAGCTATGGTACTTGGGTAAGGTGCCGTTTGGTAACCCGGTATTCAAATCCGCAACCGCGGATATAAAATCGGCTTTGAGCGGCGTCCTCGGCGCTGCCAGAAAGTTGGTAATTGTCGATTTAGATGACACGCTATGGGGAGGGATTGTCGGCGATGACGGCTGGCGCAATCTCAAGCTGGGCGGCCACGATGCCGTTGGCGAAGCCTTTGTCGATTTTCAGCAGGCGCTAAAATCCCTGGCCAACAGGGGCATTTTACTAGGTATTGTGAGCAAAAACACCGAGGCCGTTGCTTTGGAGGCAATGCAAAGCCATCCGGAAATGGTTCTCAAGCAAGAGGATTTTGCGGGCTGGAGAATTAACTGGAATGACAAGGCGCAAAATATCCTTGAATTGGTCTCGGATTTGTCCCTCGGCCTCCAATCTACGGTTTTTATCGACGATAACCCGGTTGAGCGGGCGCGGGTTCGCGATGCGCTGCCGGAAGTCCTGGTGCCCGAATGGCCGGAGAACAAGATGCAATACTGCAGCACGCTGCTAGGGCTCCCCTGCTTTGATACACCCTCAATCAGCCAGGAAGATCGCGAAAGGACCAATCTTTATACCGCTGAGCGTGAACGCAAGAGCCTGAAAAAGGCGGTGGGGTCGGTGGACGATTGGCTAAAGTCCTTGCAGATCAATGTCAGCATCACCGAACTCAATGAGGCTGACTTACAGAGAACCGTTCAATTGCTCAATAAAACCAACCAGATGAATTTGAGTACCAGGCGTTTAACTGAGTCGGAGTTGCTCGGCTGGTTGCAGCCGGAAGATCGAAAAATGTGGATTTGCCGGGTTTCAGACAAGTTTGGTGAATCCGGATTGACGGGGATTGTCAGCTTGGAAATGAACGGGAAGTCGGCTCGCGTCGTTGATTTCATATTGAGTTGCCGTGTAATGGGCAGGAAGGTTGAAGAGGCGCTTTTGCACACGGTTATCGATTACGCCAGGTCCGCCGGTATGGGGGAGCTGTGCGCGGTTTATATTCCCACAGCCAAAAATCAGCCGTGTTTCGATTTCTGGCGGCGTTCCGGCTTGCTGTTCGATGAACGGCAAAACACCTTTACCTGGCGGTTGGATGAGCCTTATCCGGCGCCGGCGGCTATAGCGCTTGATTGCGATACGGTATTCAATAGCGCGGAAGATGCCGCGGCGAGCGGTCCTGTTCAATAATATGCGTTGTATCTGATCAGACAGCTTCTGTAATGGGTCTCTCTAGAGGGGTTTAAAGGCAGAGTTGTGCAAGTAGCTGACGGAATATATTAGTCATACTTTCCTAAGTTGGTGGCGGCTGTGGTCGGGTAAGGGCTGCGGAACACGCTGTGAATACGTCCGTGTAAGCTCGACGCCGGCTGAGAAGCTGCTTAGGTGTGTTGATAGTACTGAGAGACAACCCTTGAGAGAATGAAAACAATACGTAGTTGTACGTAGCGACTGCCTATTCGCAAACAGCCACAGCTCCTGTAGTGACTCTATTTTTAGTTGCTGTGTAAATATGTATCCCATACAGAAAGAATGACAGCGGGATGAGCAGCTCCCGGTATTCGGTCACATCCCAGCTCCGGACAAAGGTATCTCCTTTCAGGATAAAAACCAATTGGGTCACTATCAACAGCAATGCTGTTGTGAGGGTTGTCAGGGATTCGACACTGCCTTTAACGCTCAGCTGAAAATAGTGCAGCACCACAAACAGCGTTACGAAAAAAGCAAGCTGGATAGGCAGGATGTTCCACATGTCATAGTTGTAGCCAACAAAGGACGCGCTACACAGCAGCAGCGCCGTGCTCGGGCAGTAGTGAGAGAGCTCCGCTAGATAGCCCTTGAATGGCAGCTTGTGATAAACAAACGGGAAGGCTATCAGGAAAGCAAAAACGGAAAAATAATAAGCATTTTCTATTAAGTCCGTATGAAAATTGTGGAAGTTCATCTCTCCTTGCAGGTTTGATGCAAAGAAATCCGGGGTTTCGATAGACAGCACTCGTTGAAACCAGGAGACTTCCTCCATTCCTATCACGAAAAAAGCGACTGCAAACAGGGTGCATACCAGGTAATGAAAAAAGACAAACTCTGCCAAGCCGCTGCGGAATAAAACAAAAACGCGAATAAAAATAATGCTGTTGATAAACCAGAAGGACGCCGACAAGGTTTCTATAACATTCCCCTCTCGTCCGAAAGAGAAAAAATAGTCAGGGCTGTAAACGAATAGCGCCAGAAAAAGCACTGATAACAGCTGCATCGACCAGATCAGGCTTCGGTCCAGCTTGTCGAAGAAAAGCTTTTTAGAGGGCGTTGATGCGTTTCCCGAATAGCGGCCCCAGTGGATAGCTGCAATTTGGTGGCCGTTGCCGGCATCGTAGTTTTCGCTAAAGGCCCGTACCAACAACCAGCTGCTCAGAATGATTAGCAGCGTCCTGCACAAATAGATTGGAGAGAAATCAGGCACACCCTCGCGAAACAGGCCTATCTTCAGAATAAACTCATCTATACCGCGCACCGCAAGCACCGCGGCGGCAGCTGTAATTAGCAGCAGGCTGGTCCGAGTTAAGAGTAATCTCTCCAATTTGTTTAGCTCTTCAACAACCAAGGTAGTAGCCACTTTGTGTTAACAGAAGTTCAAAACTTTGATATCGTCCGACTCGCTGAGATCACGTAATAACCTTACTGGAAAGCGTAAATCTCAACAATAAAATCCGGATAGCTACGGCGGGCTTATGTGAAGCTGATCAGGTTATTGAAGTACCTGGTTAACGAAGAATCAAATTCATCCATGAGCAAACACCGTATTACAGGAGTATAGATGAATAATTTGAGGCTGGACTGCGAAAAAGTAACTATTTTTTTGGTGCCGGTAGTCTTTTTTACCGTTTTCCTGGGTATAAAAATTGCTGATCGGGAAAAATACGGTTTGTTGATTAAGGAGGACTCGTCGCTCGAGTATACGCAAGCCGCATGTTATTTTCTGGCATCCGTAGTTTCCCTTATTGTTTTTTTAAGATTCTTTAAAAATAAGCAGGTTCTGCTTGGCTCACTATATGGCGTATTGGCGGTTGGGCTAGTGTTTATAGCGCTGGAGGAAGTCAGTTGGGGGCAAAGGATGTTTGGCGTTGCGGTGCCTGATTATTTAGTCCAAAGCAGCACCCAGCGGGAGATAAATATCCACAATTTGGAGGCCGTGCAACCCTGGGTGCCGCTGGTTTTTATTGCTATGGGCTTTTACGGCGCTTTTGCGTGGCTGTTTGTCCGGCTGTTGGATTTGAGGGAGAAGTTTGGCGAGATAGTTGATTTTGTTGTTCCGGATTGGTTCATAAGCTCCTATTTCTTTTTTGTTTTCTTTGTTTTTTTGCTGCTTGAATACCTTGTGCCAATTGGTATCGCGCTGGGGGTAGAGGAACTGCGCATCAATTACTTCCTGCGCTGGAGGGACCAGGAGCCAGCGGAATTCCTGTTGTCGCTCGGCTTCTTGTGTTTTGCCGTAATCAACAACGCCAGGTCGCAAATGTATCTAAGAAACGGAAACCTGGTCGCTTCGCGATAACGTCCGCCACCGAGTCATAAGTCAAACGGTGAGCGATGAGGCGCGGAGATGGTTTTCACCTTGTCGTCGGCATAGTAATCCTGTTGCGACAGATTCCAATAGAAACCCGGGTGGTAAAGCCGGTTCGATAGCTCTTTCACATGGTAGAACAGACCGGTCGACAGCTGCGGCTCGATATGGCTTTTAACGAACGAAAAGTACTTTGCATCAAATGAGATTGCGGAAATCTGGTGCCGTTCAATCTGATCTTCTATTTGTTGGACAAGCTTTGCCGCCTGGGCCTGAAGCCTGTTTTCATCGCTGCTGTCCAAGACTGCCGCTATTTCCGCAGCGGGGATGATATATGAAACATGCCAGCCGTCCTGTGATAATGTATTTAACGCCTCGCCGGAAGCATCCGTTTCAAGGACGGCTCTGTCCTTCAAATCGAACGCGCTGTCCAGGGTCTTCAGGTACTTCGATGCCTGTTGGCGGTTGCGCTCGCTGACACCGCTTAAATTGATTAGTACTTTTTGCATTTGTGCGTTGGGAACAGCAGCCAGCAAGTCTTCCAACGTGGTCGGGTTACTGCCGATACCTACTTCCGGCAGCACAGGTTGCAACCCCCCGGGTTCGTTTGCCATTACATAGACTTCAATACCCCGGTAGCCTTGTCGCCAGATATCCGCAAGTTTCCCCAAGGTATTGACCGATTTTGGGATAACTCGGCCAGTCCGGTTGGATGCGGCTATAGCGGCGGCGCTCGCTTTTTGATGGTGGAGATAATTCTCTTTGTCGGTGTATAAAATCCGTCCGTGCAGAGTGTAGGCATCCTTGTCTTCCAAAACATACTGGGTGGAGGCGAGGTCGTTAACCGCCTGGTATCTGTCTGTCTCAATATTAAAAAGGCCTATCAGCGTATCGTAGATATCATCGTTGGAAAAGAGCTTGTCAATGTTGCTGCCCAGCGCCGCGTATTTTTCTGGATACCTTGCTTTGTATTCCTCCGACAGCCAGAATATCAGAGGAATCCTTGTCATACCGTAAACGAAGTTGCTCGAATTATGGCCAAGCTTGTCGAACACGGCATCGGCGTGATCCGCGAAATAGACAAATCCGCTGACATGGGTATTGCGCCGGGTTGATTCCAGTAAAGAGGCGACGACATAATCGTTATAGACGACGCTGTTGTCATAGCAGTTCAACCTGTCATGCATATCCTGGAGCGCGAGCCCGCCGAAAACCGATACCTCAAGAGGGTTATTGAATATGCCATATTCTTCAGGGTATCTATAACAATACCAGCCGTGGTTGCCGGTGAGGTGAATGAAAATAACGCGATTTTTATCGGCCTTATCGGCGAGTACATGGTTTAGTTCAGCGATAAGCGCGCCATCGTACCGTTGAGCGTCCGTGCTGCTGCCCATGGTTTTGTTAATCGACACCAGGTGGTCCGTCTGGTGTGCGATAACAGATACCAGGTTGTCCCATTTCCCGTACAGCGGCTGGTTGGAAAGTCAGTAGGTTTCAAAGTTTAGCTGCTGCAAAAGATTAATAATGGAAAGGGATTCGTAATAGCTTTTTCCGTTATGTTGGTTGGCTTCGGTCAACGCCTGTGACAGCACTTCCATAGTGTGGGTGTGGGATGAATAGGCATTGGTGAATGGCAGTAGATCACCCCGTTGGGCTTTTGCGCTCAGCAGCGGGGTGGTGTCCCTGAAATACCCATACAACCCCATGTTGTTCCTGTTCAGCGATTCGCCAATTACGATAACATACGTCTCTTCCCGTCCGGTTTTGCTGGCACGGAATTTCAACTCCGCGTTTTTCAGTTTTCGCTGGGTTTCATCAAATAGCGCCATCTCGGTATGGTATTCGAGCATGCTGTTTTTGGCATAGGCGTACAATCTCAAATTGTCTTGATTGCTAAAGGTCAGCGTGGCGAATGTAAGTATCAAAAAATAGAGTAGCGAAGTCTCGATTTTGGTGCGAGATATTTTTTGCTGTTTGATAAATATGGCGGCAACGGCGGCCGCAAGTAACAAAATGACCGCCAGCCACACTGGCGATATGTACTCAGCTACAAACTCTATGGCTTCGCCGAAGTTGGACTGCATGATGGCGTAGAACACCACTTTATCGGTGGGCGCGTCAAAACTGATTGTATAGCCGAGATAAAATAGTGGTGCGATGCATAAAACAAGCACGCCGCATGAGGATAATAAAGAGGCGATTCCCGGCCGCGTTTTAAATACCTCCTGATACAGGTAAATAAAGCTGAAGACGGCTAGCAGGCATAAGCTTGTGTAGGCGACCTGGATGACCCCGTAGGTATTGGTGAAATTGAAAATGTCAGCGAATAGGGTAAATACAAACACCAGGTAGGCGATAGTCGCCAGGTACAGGTAATTCTTGCTGGACAGGTAAATAAATACACATGACCAGACAAGGGGGATAATTACATATCTTATGCTGGGTATATCTGCTAAACCCTGGCCGAAATAGATTGTCAGGAACCAAGCCGTAAAAATTAATAGTGTAGATAAGAGAGGCGCCACTAGGTCCTTGTTTTTCATCCCGATTGCACATTCCTCAGCAGGCAATTCATCCGAGGCTCGGTTGCACCCTGCACAGACTAGAAATTAAAGTTCAATAGTTTCCGAGTATCGCTTCAGAAATTCAACGAAATTTTCAACAGTCTTCTCGTTCCGAATGCTGTGTGAAGGCATGGAAGAGCCTCTTACAAGGCTTGACGAGTCTTTCAGCAACAGTGCCAAATTCTTTCTATCCCAGCGGCCATTAGTGCGCAAAAGTACTTCGGAATAACGCTTGTAGGCGCTCTTGCCGATCTCGCGGTCAAATATATTACCCAAGCTGGGTGCCTTTTCGTTGTTGTTGGCGTCGAAAGAGTGGCACTCCATACAGCTGCTCATCAATTCGGTCAGTGCGTGCCTATCGCTGTTTTCCAGTCCCATGTTATCTAAAATATGGGTAGTTTTTTGGGCTGTGTAGTTTGGCTTCAAAGCCGACATGTATATCAGTTGGTAAGTATCAGTCCACAATACCAGCTCTCCACCGTCATGTTGGTGCACATACCTTATCCGTTTGCCGGGAATTTCGATAGGTTCGGAGAATACTACCCGTCGATCTCGCACCCTCAATCGGTATAGAGAGGATTTCGCCAGGGAGGCAGCGAGGAGATCGCCGTCCCAGCTATTGTGAAAGTTTTCTATCTGGACTATGTTTGATAGGCCTACCGAGGGTACCCATGAATATGCCGGCGCGGCAAATTCTTCGTGCCTGCCGTACGAAAGCACCCCGGGCACGGGTTCCATGCTGTAAAGCGTGCCCAGTGTTTCCAAGGGCCACCCGTAATTTTTCCCTTGTTCGATGAAGTTGAGTTCATCGCCTCCTCTCATCCCGTGTTCGGTTACCCAGATATTTCCGGCGTTATCAACTAACACGCCCTGCGGATTTCTGTGGCCTGTTGAAACAATGCGGGAATTCCCGCTGATGATGTCAACTTCGATTATCTTGCCGTATTCCTTGGTCGGGTCCTGTGCGACGACCGGATTTCCGTAAATGCCGTCCCGGGAATAATCTCCGCTTGCAAACAACAGCTTCCCTTCATCGAGCCAGTCCAGCCTTCCGCCTGCTATATGGCCCTCGATGGCGCGGCTCCTTTTCTTTAATGCCAGACATGGAGTCGTGCGATAAAACACATGCCAATCGCTGCTCTTCGCATTCCAGCGCGACGGCGGCGCATCAGTATTCACTGTCAACTTCGCCAACGAGGATGTAAAACAGCGTTGCCGCGGGTCGTATTCCGTGTAGGAGATGATCAATCCGGATTCCCGGCCCAGCTGATAGTAAAGTATATCGTTGTAACGCAGATGAGAAGGTACGACTAAGTACTCACCCTCTTCAGACAGTGTTTGGTAGGCGCTTAGATGGTTTTCCGGCGCTTCTATAGGCAGCAACTCAGGCGTACTTTGCCGGGTTGAACTGAAAAACCTCCCATCGTGGGTCAGCAGCAGTATTTTTCCCTGGTAAGATGTCAGTCCGCCGCCGCCGCCATCTCTTTTCCGGGGAATATCCTGGTAGGAAAGTGAAATAGGAAAAAAAACGCTGGATACCTGGGCTAGCTCAGTGTCTCCAGGCTCCTGAAATTTCGAATACAGTTTCCCAACTAGCTGACGCGGCGTTAACTCTGCCCCAAGCATTACGCCAACCACAAAAATGCTCCCGAAGCACAGTGTAAACACTCCCCATCTGAGAAATTTTGTACCAGTAGGCCGAGTTGAAAGCTCGAACATACGACGGTCCCTAAGAATAATTTCTTATTATTCTTCGAAGATTACTGGATTGCCAACTATCAGATCAATGTTTTGCGCGGCTTTTATTCTCGATATTGTGAACGAGTGCCAGCTGTGAACAAAAATTTGGCGGGCCTAATTACCGCCTGTAGCTAAAGGGACATTCACCATCCAGTGGGCCGACACTGGCTTCTCCTTTGACAAATTCATCCACAATTCCGGCGTTCCGTGAATGAACCATGGTCCAGTAGCCGCGCGGCCGGAGGGTAACCTTGCCCATTTCGCTGATTACATCAAGCAAACCGGGCTGTAGCCAGCCGGTAACGGCTCGTCCCCCTCGGGACGCATTCGCCAGCAAGCTCTCAAACACCGCGCGATGATGCCCGCGTTCGGCTCCCATACCTAACACCAGTGCCTGGTTGTGCCAATTGGTGTGATAGGCAAACCAGCCAAGCGGGCTTTTTTGCACATCAATGGTTGTGGAGAACCGAATTTGTCCATTCTCGTGGTTGTGGGCTAACAGCGCGAGCGACCGTCGCAGACCTGTATCCGTGTGGTGGGGCTGGATAGTGTGCGACTGCGGGAAACGGTTTATGGTGGGCAGAAGATCGTCGAGCTCCGCTGCAACGCTGGTCAATGCGGCAGCAGCCCCTATGTCGCCAGCTCGATGATTCCGGCCGTGGCCTGACGAAGGTTTCAGCAGCTTCCTTGCGGCACTGGCGATGCTGCTCCACCTGCGGCGTTGATAACGCCAGTTCATGGAGTTAAGCCACGAGACTTTTGCGCCCATTGCGGTCCAGACTTGTCGTGCCGAACCATTGACCAGGTCTGAAAAAGTGAAGTCCTGGGGCCCGGCAAATACTTGCTTGAGCATCTTAACGGCCGCCATTGAATGCTGGTCATTCGGGTGCACCATAAATTTGGAAGTCACTGCTCCGAGAAGTTGTTTGTCCCGATAGCGAAACGCCGTATAGGTGACACCCAGGAATCCGATAATCTTGTTGTCTCTTTCGCAAACCAGCGATGCTGGCGCGTCATGGGTAACTAAGTCAGCGTCATAGGCATTCAGGAAATGGGGTTTTGGGGGGCTGGGCTCATTGAAACAGACCCGGTAGAGTTCCTGCAATGCCTCTATATCCGGCGATTCAAAATTTCTAATGGTTATCTGGTTCGACGACACGGAGAATTAACTTATGCTTTTGTATAGTTCTATAAAATTTTTGGCCAGTACCGAGAGATGAAAATGCTCGAGCGCCTCATTGCGAATTCGGTCGCGGCTAAAATCGTCCGCATGCTCAATGGCGGAAACAATGGCGTTGCGCAGCGCATCTGCAGACAAAGACTCGGCCAGGAAACCATTTTCGCCGTTGCGTATAACGTCCAGCATTCCTCCTACCGGCGTCCCGACAACCGGCGTGCCGCAGGCCAGGCTTTCCAGGATGACGTTAGGAAAGTTGTCTTCCCTGCTTGGAATCACAAAGGCGTCCGCCGCGGAGTAGGCCACGGCCATCAGTCGCTCATCCCTTACTTGACCCAAATAGTGGACGCCCGGAAGAGGGTCTTGTGGCCTTTTGCCGACCGCGACCAGCGAGATCGTTTCTCGCTGGGGAATGGATTGCAGTGCCTCGATAAGCAAATCAAAACCCTTGCGGCGATTTTCCACATTGGTGCTGACAAACAGCAACACGCGGCCCTGTCTGGGCACCCCAATGATGTCGCGAGCCAGGTCTCTGTCGTGGGCAACATAGATGTCTGTGTCAACGCCGTTCGGAATGTGCCTGTGAGGAAAGCTTCCCAGCAGCTCGCTTGAAGAAGACGTATTTGTAAGCCAGTTTGACGGTGCGGTAATACATTTCAGGGTAGACAATCGATATGCAGCCCGTTTGATTTTTTTATAGCTCTCGTCCAGTTTGGCCACCTTGTGGACGTGGGCTTGTTCCTCGTCCTCGTAGTGAAAACACCCCTTGAATGGATTCATGTCGTGTAGCGTCCAGACAATAGGTGTATTGACGTTGGCAAAAAAGGATGGATAGTCCACTACCCCCGCGATCCAGTGCAAATGTATAACATCGGCTTCACGCACCAGAGGATGGTTATGCAGATGAAACCCGGCATGGGGGGTGGTGAACATTTCATAGCTTTGTTTTCGATTGGCAGGGCCGTTGAGCATCGAACGAATCTTTTTGCGCCCCAGGTTCACGGCTCTCTTGATTATGCCGGGTTTACCGGGCTGCAATACGTGTAGGCCCGATGTGTCGCTATCGCGGTCGTAAAGGCACAAAAAATCGGAAGACACACCCTCCTTTAACAGGGCTTCATGTAACCGGCGTGCAGCGGTGCCCGCCCCGTCGAAGCTGTAGGTGCTGATAATGAGAATTTTCATAGGGTGAAAAGCGCGATTACCGGCCTGGTGAGCAGCCCCGCAACAGGGTGCTGAGTGTCGACTTCCCCGGGCCTAAGAATTCCAGTCAAACCAGCTCCTCCATTGTTGCTTTGTGAACCTGCCTGACTTTTGTGGATACGGCCTTTGCCGGTTGCTGGTTCGTCAGGTTCTTTCGGGTGGCCCGGTTTGGCGGCATGAGTAGGTGCGCAGACGGCTGTTCCCAAAATGCCAGGTCCCGGGCACAGTGTTTCGGTAGTATAAGTCGATAAGATAAGCGCGACAACAGCCTCAGTATTTGCCGTTGATTGAAGGAAATCGGCTGGCAAATTAGGGAACCTCTGAATAATACGGCAATGTCTCTGCGTGGCCTGCAGTGGTTAGCCGCGAGGCGCGGTGCGCAGGCAATGGCCGTAGCCCTTGTCAAGCA
>JANQKW010000360.1 GCA_028280905.1 Porticoccaceae bacterium | reverse complement strand
TCCCCCTGTTGGCGGCGCATCAACCAATTTGAGCAGGAGGGCATCATCAAGGGCAAGGTGCATCTATTGAACCGGGAAAAATTGGGCATGGAGATGGTGATCTTCACCTCCATTAACCTGGCCACTACTAATCGCGAGTCATTGGAAGCGTTTGAAAGGGAGATTACCAAGTTCTCGGAAGTGGTCGAGTGTTACACCATGACAGGCGTTTTTGACTATATGCTGAAAATTATCGCCAAGGATATTCGCCACTACGAAATATTCGTCAGAAACCAACTGGCGCAGCTGCCCAATATCCGCGAAATGCACTCCCACGTTTCCGTCACAAAAATAAAGGACACCACGGAGTTACCGCTGGACACGCAATTATGAAATTTCCGGGGTACCAGAATTGATATTTCTTTGTCACGGACGCCGCTGATTAACCGCGGATCATTATTGCGCTGGACGACTTTTGAGCTGAAAGTACATGACAATATCGCCTTGAAATAGCACTAGGGCCTGTTCACACTAGCTTATGGTTTTACATTTACAGGGCGCTTTTCTATAGTTACCGCCAATCCGCGCAAGCGAATGCCATTGACGTGAGGGTCGCATGAACAAACTGGATCAACTAAAAGCCATGACAACGGTTGTCGCCGACACGGGTGATATCGCCTCAATCAAGCGCTTCCAACCGACGGACGCCACCACCAACCCGACACTGCTGCTGAAAGCCGCCAAGCTGCCGGACTGCCAGCCGCTGTTGCAAGACGCTATCCAATCGGCCTCGGACAAGGGATTTGCCGATGAGGAATACCTGGAAAAATGCACCGAGAAATTCACCGTCAACGTCGGCCGGGAAATCTCGCAAATCGTGCCCGGCCGCGTTTCCACCGAGGTGGACGCCCGGCTTTCCTTTGACACCCAGGCGATGATTGACAAGGCCTGTCACCTGATCGACCTGTACGCCGAAGCCGACGTTCCGGCGAGCAGAATTCTTATCAAGCTGGCATCCACCTGGGAGGGCATTCGCGCCGCCGAGGAACTAGAAAAACGCGGCATTCAATGCAACCTGACGCTGCTGTTCAGCTTTGTCCAGGCGGCGGCCTGCGCCGATGCCGGCGTTACCCTGATCTCGCCGTTTGTGGGACGCATTTACGACTGGTATCAGAACAAGGCTGACCAGCCGATACCGCCGACCAACGACCCGGGCGTGAAATCCGTGCAACGGATCTACCGGTACTACAAGCAGCACGGTTATCAAACCATAGTGATGGGCGCCAGCTTTCGAAGCACCGGCCAAATCGAAGAGCTGGCCGGTTGCGACAATCTGACCATCAGCCCCGAGCTGCTTGAAGCACTAGCCGGCGACCCGGGGGTGCTGGAGCGCAAACTATCGCCGGAGGTTAACACCGCAACAACGGCGGCGCCGTCAACCAATGAACAACTGTTCCGCTGGGAGTTGAATGACGATGCGATGGCCACTGAAAAGCTGGCGGAAGGCATCAGAAACTTTGCCGTCAATCAATCCCAACTTGAAGACCTTATCAATGCACTGGCCCGCTGAGGCCGGCGTCGATGAACAACAGCATCGTTCTGATCGGCATGCCTGGCGCGGGCAAGAGTACCCTGGGGGTGTTGCTGGCTAAGGAGTTGGGACTGGATTTTATCGATACGGACGTGGCCATTCAGGTCAGAGAGGGCAAATCCCTGCAGCAAATCCTCGATGAAAAAGACCACCTGCATTTGCGCGAGGTCGAAGAGTCCGTGCTATTGGAGGCGGATATCGCGAACAAGGTTATCGCCACCGGCGGCAGCGCCGTCTACAGTAAACCCGGCATGACCCGTTTAAAAGCGGCAGGCAGCCTGGTATACCTGGATGTCCCCTTGCGAGAGCTGGAAAAGCGAATCCACAACTACCACACCAGGGGAATCGCAAAGCACCCGGAACAGAGTTTCGAAGCCTTGTATGACGAACGAACGACGCTCTACGAGGGTTACGCCGATATTACCGTCGACTGCGCCGACCAATCTATTCAGCAATTACTGCGGACGCTGGTCCCGCGGCTCGGACAAAGTGGGAGTTAACCGCTCAGTCGGCCTGAGCGCCTGTGGTTTGCTGCGTAGATTGTTCAGCGGGCAGCGATACGCGAAGTATCGCGTAACCGGCCAACCCTGAGGCTATCGAGCCCAAAATAATACCCAGCCTTTCATCGAACAGCAGGTTCACGCCGGTCTCCTCGAAGGCCAGCGAGCCGATAAACAAACTCATGGTAAAGCCAACACCGCACAGCGCCGCTGTTCCATACAGGCTCAACCAGTTCATTCCGGCGGGGAGGCTGGCCAACCCGAGTCTTACGAACAGCCAGCAGAGACCGAAAATTCCAATCTGCTTACCCACAAACAAGCCCAACGCAATGCCGATGGGGACGCCGTGGAGTATCTGCTGCGCGCTGACGCCGCTCAGATCAATACCTGCGTTGGCAAAAGCAAAAGCCGGCAGCACAAAAAAGGCCACCACCGGGTGCAAATCGTGCTCAATACTCTTCAGCGGCGAAATATCAGTCCCGTCGAAGGCCTTAATCGGAATAAACATCGCCAGCACTACACCGGCAAGCGTTGCATGGACGCCCGACTTCAGCATGGCCACCCACATCACAACGCCAAGCAGGATATAGGGGCTTTTCGACACCACCTTGCACCGGTTAAACACTGCCAGCGCAGCTGTACAGACCGCCACCACAACCAAGGCTGTCAGGGATATTTTTGACGTGTAGAAAAACGCAATAATCAAAATCGCGCCTATGTCGTCAAATATGGCCAGCGAGGTCAAAAAAATCTTCAATGACGTAGGTACGCGAGAACCGAGCAGGGTCATTACACCCAGCGCGAAGGCGATATCGGTAGCGGCGGGTATCGCCCAGCCTTTTGAAGCAATGGGATCGTCCATATTAAAGTAAAGGTATATCAGTGCGGGCACTAGCATGCCGCCTACCGCGCCGATGCCGGGCAGGATGATATTTCGCTTATCCGACAGTTCGCCCTCGAGCAATTCCCGCTTCAGCTCAAGGCCCACCAGAAAGAAGAACACCGCCATCAACCCGTCGTTTATCCACAGCAGCAGGGGTTTGGCGATCTCCAGAGCCCCCACCCGGACCTCGACCGGCGTCGAGATCAATAGCTGGTAGTAAGGCGCCAGAGGCGTATTGGCAAACACAATCGCCAACAACGCGGCAAACATTAAAATGATGCCACCGGCCGACTCCAGCCTGAAAAACGCGGTAATAAAGGAATCTTGTTGGTTCTGCATAGTATTCTAGCGCCCGAAGCCGTCAATCAATGGTATCGCCTGAGCCTGATTTCGCGCCATCTCGGGCGGCTGATATTTTAATCACGGCTTTTTGCAAAATTAAGGCGTTGGGATAGGTAATCATATCGTCACCCCTGCGAATGATTACATGGAATAGGGAAATCTCCTCGACGACACCGCTGATATCATCATCCTTGTCCACTACCCTCACCTGATCCCCCACTCGATAGGGGAAGGCAAAAAAGATAATCAGGCTGGCCGTAATATTGCTGAGAATCGACCACTGCGCAAACAGGGCGACACCAATTACCGCGAATACCGAAGACAGGAATATTGAGAGTTGCGAATACTCTATACCCAGCAACAGAAACAGCAATATCAGGAAGAAAACCGTCAGCGCCAGGTTAAGTGATTTAGTAATGTATTTTATTCGGTAGGGCATAACCGACTTGGCGGACCCCAGCCGATTTATCGTACTGGCAACAAAACTCATGCTCAGGAAATAACACAGCAAAATAACACCAGCGATAACCGCCTTCATCTCTATTACCTCTCTCCCCTTAACACACTCACTTTACCGTAAAGTTAAAATAGCTGTCCGTGTAAGGCTCTTTCTCCAGGGTAAAGTGCCACCACTCCTTCCGCAACGGTTTAAAGCCATATCGGGTCATTATCTGCTGCAACAGCATACGATGCGCCCGTTGCACAGCAGAAACCGACTGATCACTCGGCCAAGATCGCGGGCCGAAAAAATCCCAGCCGGTTCCCATATCCAACTCCCGAGGCGACTCCGAATCCAGCGCGACAATGGTCACATCCACCGTACTGCCCCGGGAGTGACCCGATTTTTCCGCTATGTAGCCATCCCTGAAAAGATGCTGCTTTTGCACATCGGGATAGTAGCTGCGCTTCATCGCCGTATCATCCGGATCTTTCGCCCAGGCGACGAAGTCATCGACCGCACGCTGCGGCCGGTAAGCGTCGAACACCTTTAACCCCAACCCGAAACTGTTTAGCTCAGCTTGAACTTCCTTTAACGCTAATGCCGCTTTTCGTGACAGAATGCCTCTCGGCGCTTCGTATCCATCGATACGCCGCCCCACGAAATTGTCTGTGGTGTAGTAACGCAACTCCACGATAATACCGGGCACGGCTTGGTCGAGGTAAACGAAGCCGTCCGGCAAATCGCCGCCAAAAACCAGTGAGCTGCCGAGTATCAACGACAAAGCCAGAGCGGCGGGTGACAACAACACGCGTTTCATATTATATCTCTTGAGTCAAACACCCGGCTATCAAACACCCGGGGTATTCCTTGCCGCAAGCCATTCGGCGATAAGGGGAAACAGCTCATTCTTAGCCGTTGAACCCAACACCAACTGGCCGTGGTTAAAATCCTTGCTAAAGCCGTGTTCGCGCGCGCAAATCATCCACTGTTTGTCCACGCTACCCAAGCCGTCATAGAGCTTTTTACATCCGGACACCGGCGCGATATCGTCCTTCCCTCCGGCGATGAAAAACGCGGGGTGCGTGATATTGGCCAGCGCCGACAGGTAATCATAGCCATCTTTTCCACGCCACTCCCGCTTCAGGTTCCACTCTGCCCATTGGGCGAGCAACTGTGTGGGCTCTCCCTCACTCCCGCCGGCCGAAACCAGCGCTTTGGGCATGCGGCCGAACAGCTTGGTAACAACATAAATAAGTAACGCGCGGCTTTTGTACATAAACCCGATCGCACCGTCGGTGGCCTGGGCGCCCATGGAAACAATACCGGCAACCTTGTCGTAAAACTCAGGAAGGCGAGACAGGCACATCAACACCAGGTGCCCTCCTCCGCTGTGTGATACCCAATACACCTGATTGTGCCGGGTTTTTTCCAGCACGGCTTCAATAGCAGCTGGCACATCATTTAACGCCGGGTACTCAAAATCCTGCTTGCGGCTGGACGCCTCACTTTCGCCGTGTCCGCCCCACTCCAACAACCAGCAATCAAACCCTTGGTCGTGCAAATATATCGCCAGGTTTTTTACAGCATCGCCATTGGAAATAGTCCCATGGGTAACAACGACGGGAATCCGCTGCCTGCCACCTTGGGGAAAGTGGTGCAGGGCGATGTGGCCGCCTTTTTCCATTCGCACCAGATATTTATTTGGGCGCATATCTCTCAGGCTACCACGTAAGAACCAGTACCCACTGCGATTAATGCATTCTTGTCGTTGTGCAATTCAATCCTAGCGACGGTAACCTTACTGCCGTCTCGCAGCGTATAGCCGGTGCAAAAGAACCAGTCGCCGACGCCGGGGCGCAGGTAATCCACGCGCAGATCAATCGTGCCGAGCTTAGCAACGCTTGACTTCATTTTCCGTGGCGTTGCGTCTTGCATCCTTTTCCAGACACCCATTATTGCCGCAAGCCCGCCGGTGACATCTATGGCAGATGAAATAACACCGCCGTGCAGAATCCCGCGAACGTGGTTGCCTATCAGTTGATCTTGCATGGCAAATTTTAGTTTCACGCTGTCATCGCCGAGCGCCACTATCTGCAAGCCGATCACCTTGTTGAAGGGAATTTTTTCCTCAAAAGTATCCGTAATAAAGGCGATAATTTCACTATCTTGGGCATCACTTTTCATTATCAATCCCGCAACAAAACTGGAGCCACTGCCAACTAGTGTCCGCCTCTTGGCAAGGGCTATGGCCATTACCAGCGAACCTCACCTCACTAGAAACCTTGAAGGACACGCTGCATCTATGCGTATTAACCGGACAGAACACTAGCTAGCTGAGGCTCCAAGAAATCTATCCTGGTCATTAGTCAATGGGGTCACATTAATGGGGTTTACCTAGTACTCCTTCAAGGTAATTATGACGGATGCAGCGTTGTTGTGGTGTTTCGCCACAAGGCGCAGCTCGCCGCTAAGGGTGGTTCCCTTTGCCAGGGCTGCAACGCGGTGGCGGGACACCACAGCAGC
>JANQKW010000292.1 GCA_028280905.1 Porticoccaceae bacterium | reverse complement strand
AAATCCTTTAGAGGCAAAACGAGTCAGGGAACTCGATAGCTATGAGTGGTCGAGTTATAAATACTATGTGCGCAGCACAGCAAAACCGCCGGAATGGTTGTATCAGTCCGATGTCTACGGCCAACTGGGTGTGAAAAACCGGCTAAAAGCCAAATACAGAGCGTATGTCGAGCTCGGTGTAGATGAGTGTTAATGGCTGAACAAAACCGCGCCTAGTTGGCGAGCAGCACAGGCGAGGCAACATGGGCATTTTTACCTATTCCCATTGTGCTTCAGAACTCTATTTTATCATCGAGCTCGAATAGATCCATCTGATGGTCATCCACTTCATCGGGATCAGGACGCAACAATTCGATGAACTGAAATTCATACTGTTTCCAGATTCGTTCTTGGATATCATTCAGGAACTCGTAAATGGCGTACGCCTGTTCGGCAGACCAATAGTCAGGGATATTATGCTGTAACATAGCTTGCCTCCATAGCCGAGGGTTATTTCTTGGGAGATATTTTCTTGCGGGTATTTGTCTTGACTGCGGTGCGTCGTTTTTGCCGTTGTGCGGCGCGCTCTTTAGCCTCTTTGAGGCGGAAGGATTCGCCTTCGATGGGGATGATCTCGGCATGATGGATAAGCCGGTCGATCAAAGAGACGACACAAGCAGCGTTGGGGAAGACCTCATTCCACTCTGAGAAGGGACGATTGGTGGTGATCAGTGTGGATTTCTCCTCGTAACGGCGGCTGACGATTTCGAACAACAGATCGGCGTGGCGGTTGGAGTAGGAAAGATAGCCCACTTCGTCAATGACCAAGAGCCGCGGACGCGCATAGAGTGCCAGCCGGCGGCGCAAGGCATTATCACCATCTTGAGCAGCCAGCTCGTTGAGCATCTGACCAGCGCTAGTAAAGCGGACGGTGTGACCGGCCAACACTGCCTGGTAAGCGATATTGCGCGCGATGGTGGTCTTGCCTACACCGTTGGGTCCGACCAGCACCACATTGGCTGTCTCCTCGACAAAGCCCAAGCGCATCAACTCTTCAACCGCCTGGCGATCGCACTGGGTGGGCCATTGCCAATCAAAATCGGCTAGGGATTTGAAACGCCCGAGATGAGCGTCTTTGAGTCGACGTTCCAGACCTCGGCGTGTGCGTTCTTCCTCCTCCCAACCGATCAACAGTTCGATCCAGCTACGCTGCTCGATCTCCGACCAATGGGCCAGTAGACCATAGAGCTTCAACGCGCGGGCCCGTTGCATGAGGGAATCATTCGTGGTTGCTGTCATCTTCTGTCTCCGTATGCGATTGCACATGATCGTAACTGCCAAGGTCGTGGGGACGGACCACGAGGTTGCGCGCGCGTGGATCCTGGGGCAAAGTAACCGCCAGGGGTGGTGCTTGTTGGCGTTGTTCGCGGCGTCGATCCAGGCTCAGGCGCACCGCGTTGGGATGGGGTACGCCGCGGCTGAGCGCCTCGCCGATAGCCGCTTCTAGCTCTGCGGCGCCGTAGCGGTCGAGCAGCCGCAGCAGTGCCGCGGTGATAGCACCCAGATTGTCACCCCGCGCGCCCGCTTGGGTCATCAACTCACGGCTGCTGGGGGCGGCCTGGATCAGTCGGTCCTGTCCCCGATGGCGTCGCGACTGGTGTTTGAGATCGGTCAGTGCCTGCAGATGCTGTGGGTCTTCAATCTGCTCGCCCTTGCTATAGCAGCGCACATGGGTGGCGACCACATCTGCGCCGTCAAGCACGCGCACCTCGGTAGGAGTGGCCGAGACTGTGAGTGTGCGGCGCACATGCCTCGGCGGCACGCTGTAGTCGTTGCCATCGAAGCGGGCATAGGGGGTTTTGCCGATGGCGACCTCCTCACGTTCATCCGTGGGATAGGGGTTATCCGGCAAGGCCAGCAGTTGTTCCTGCGCAAAGGCCTGGCGTACTGAGACGGTGCGCTCTTCCGGGCAAGGACGATCCATGGCCCAACCCTCACACCAAGCTTGGGCCTGTCTATTCAGGTCGGCCAGATCCGACCATTGCCGTGCTGACCAAAAGCTGTCACGGACATAACGAATGGCCCGCTCCACGCGTCCCTTTTCATTACCCCGACCCACGGCGACCGGACGCGGTTCGAAGTGATAATGCGCAGCGAACTCCAGCAGGCTGGGATGAAAGCGGATCGCCTGGCCGTGGCGCTCCAGTACCGCGCTTTTTAAGTTATCATACAGCAGCACTCTGGGTAATCCGTTCCAGGCGGCAAAGGCGGCCTCATGACCGCGCAGGAAGTTGGCCATCTGTGCATCAAGAAAAAAACGCAGAAAGATCCGGCGTGAGTAGCTCAACACCATGACAAAGGCCATCAGCTGGCGTTTAGCCTTACCGATGGTGAGCTTTCCGAAGTGACCCCAGTCGACTTGACCCTGTTCACCGGGCAGTGTTTTTAGACGTTGAAAGGCCTCAGGCTGTGGCCGGGGTCGATAGCAAGCGACCTGGTGCCGAAAGTGGTCCGGACCACCCCGATAGCCGCGTTGTTGTACCATGGCATAAAGCCGACTGGCAGTGAGGCTGGGATACTGCTCCAGGGTCTCGATGATAAAGGGTAGATAGGGATCGATTATGGAGGGCTGGCGCGCCCGTTCCACCTTGGGCAGGCCGGCTTGAGACAACACCCGATTCACGGTGTTGTGGTGTACGCGCAGTTGCCGTGAAATGGTGCCCACCTTCCACTTCTCCACAAAGTGGTAGCGTAGGATCTTCGCTTCCAGTTCTTTATCAATGGCCAAAGCATTGCCTCCGGTCTGTGGCCATCAGGGAAGATCAGGGCGCTCATGCCTTGATCCTTGATGGCCAATGCAGGTGATCCCGGTCAAAAACCGACTGAGGAGAGGCTCTGTGGATAAAATCCAACCGTAAAAAACGGCTGCACCGGCAACCGCAGAAATGGCAGCGAATACCTTCATCCTCAACAACCCCAATAGCTGTTGCGGTTTCTGAACGAGCAGATGGCAGTGAATCATCGGCGGTGGGTGTCGGGGAACCCTGATGCGTCACTTTTTTGCGTCTGGTCCGGTAACGGGATTGACGCGAGGCGTGTTTCAAACGGCCACGACGGGTTCGCTGATAACGTCTTGAAGCGGTACTCAGCGATACTTTTCTGGCAATCTCAGCGCACTGTTTGTTACAGTAGATGTTGCCTCTGTCACAATGACTACAGATAACTACCTGGCATTGGCAGCGGGCACAATTGTACAAGCGGGCAATATTCTCCATCGGCGTTCCTTGCCGATGAGAACTGGATTAATGGGAAGAATGGATACATAATTATCCAGGCTCGTGCTTCGCACGGCTGTGGGGTGCGGTATCGGGAGACTGGGCAGGTCGAGAACCGGTATCGCACCTGTCTCAACGGCCCTGTCTATCTACACGATTTATTTCTCGATGTCACGCTTTGGGACTGTCTGCTTCCGAAAAGCTATCACTCCAGATGATATTGTCCCAAACCATGTGTTCGCCAATTATGTGCGTGTTTTGATAGCCATCTACA
>JANQKW010000272.1 GCA_028280905.1 Porticoccaceae bacterium | reverse complement strand
AGAGTGTCACGAGTAGCACCGACGTTAGCGGGCGTCTGGGAACAGTGTTTGAGACCCTCACCGGCAGGGATGCCGGTGCGGAGCTTACAGGGATGTATTCACAGCGAGTCTCAAACACTATGCCCAGATGGCCGCGGATATGTGGCACCAACCTAAAATGTTTGCTACCGGCACAATGCTGCCTGTAAGGTCTTATCAAAACCCGGCGCAAAAATGTCTGGTCAAGTGCAAACAGATTCAGCTTACGGGAGTAAACTGCCAAGATAATCACCAAACAGAGAATCCGCGAAAAGCCCCATAAATACAGCCATTCCAACCCAGCGATTGTGGAGAAAAGCGTGAAAACAGGCATCCCTGTCCCTGTCCCTGGTGATGCGCTGCTGATAGATGAACAACAGGCCGACAACCAGCAGTCCCGCATAGTAAAGAACGCCCAGGTCGAAATTGGCTCCGGTCAACGCGAGCGCCAGCAGCATCATCCCCTGAAGCCAGCTTATCAGCGTCAAATCCATGTCGCCGAACAGAATTGCGGTGGATTTTACGCCGATCTTCAGGTCGTCTTCGCGGTCTACCATCGCGTAATAGGTGTCGTAGATTATCGTCCACAATATGGCCGCGATAAACAGCGGCCAGACGGTGCCGGGCAGGGTTTCGGTTTCAGCGGTAAATGCCATTGGAATTCCCCAGGCAAAGGCCGCTCCCAGCACCAGTTGCGGGAAATGGGTATAGCGTTTCATAAAGGGATAGCTGGCCGCCAGCAGCAGACCGACCGGAGCCAGCAGAATAGTGGGCCGGTTGGTGTAAAGCACCAGGCCGAATGCAATCAGGCAAAGCCCGGCAAACAGTGTGAGGGCCTCGGCGGGTGATACCCGTCCGGTAACCAGCGGGCGACTTTTGGTGCGTTCGACGTGGCCGTCCAGATTGCGGTCGGCGAAATCGTTGATTACGCAGCCCGCGGAGCGCATTAAGGTGACGCCTGCGACAAAAATAAACAGGTTCTTAAAAGAGGGCAGGCCGTCTGCCGCCAGCCACAATGCCCACAGCGTCGGCCACAGCAATAACAGGGTACCTATCGGTTTATCGAACCGCATCAACTGGAGAAAATCGTTCAATCGGGAGGTTGTATCGCGCATGCTTGCCATTTTACCGCAAAGGCGCTTGTGTGCCGGGGTTGAATGTGGGCAAGAAGATCTCGCTAACCAACAGCGGCTTGCCGGCTACCCGGAAAACCGAGCGTCGCCCCCACAGCGGACTGTCAATATCGCATAACCTGTTTGGAAGGATACTGTTATCGGGCGTCAAACAGCCCAATTCCATTGGCCCCCGTTGCATTGTCGGGTTGGAAAACAACATGGCGCCAAGCGGACGGCTATCCGGCTTTTTCAGGTGCGCCAGAGGACCGCTTAGCGACGTTAGCGGGATAATGGTTCGCGCATAGACCCAGGGTTCCTCGCGACCCCACAAAAGCACTTCTCTGATAATGGCCGCCGAGCGGGGTTTAAGCGCCAATGATCGGCGCTCGGACAGTCGCGGAACGGCGATTTTGTGCTGCAAAATCTCTACCCGAAACTGATTTTGGCTGGCAGCCACTAACCTCTCCGTTAGCGAGCCTGTGTCCAGCAGCCACAGGCGGAGGTGGGCGGGTATTGCGGCGCCCGGCACGCGTCGGTAGCTTCGCCATCGGCATTCACGATGAAACAGGGTGTTGGGATAACGGCTGGTTGGCAATTTGGCGGCTGACTCGGAGGAAAACCGAATTCTAACCTTAACCGGGAGTATGAGAAAGATAGAGCAGCGGATTCGTTGTGAATGACTGCGGAAAGGCATACCTTGGCACGGATTGATCGACACAGGCGCTAGCGGGATATACCATTTGGCCGGAAATCGATAAAAGGAATCGGCAATGAAGCTTTCTACCAAAATTTTTCTGGCGATGCTCCTCGGGGTGATAGTGGGGTCGTTGCTCAATGTCTTTAGCGGCGTGACCGAGAGTTTCATTGCCGAACTGTCCACCTGGCTGGTGGATTCTATATTTGATCTGGTAGGGCAGATTTTTGTGGCCTCATTGAAGTTGCTGGTGGTTCCGCTGGTGTTTGTTTCGCTGGTATGCGGCAGCAGCGCCATGGGCGCCAATGCCAGGATGGGGCGCATGGCGGTGAAGACCCTGGGCCTGTATATGCTGACAACCGCCTTGGCCATTACCCTCGCGTTGATGCTGGCCAACGTGATTAACCCAGGTGAGGGTATCGAACTGGGCAATGCCGGCGCTTACCAGCCCACCGAGCCCCCGTCACTGAAAAGTGTGCTGATCAATATCTTTCCGACCAACCCGGTTAAAGCCATGGTGGAAGGCAATATGTTGCAGATCATCGTGTTCTCGATCCTGATGGGGGTCGCTGTCACCCACAGCGGGGCGGCGGGCGAGAAGGCGCTGGAGGTGTTCCAGAGCTTTAATGAAGTCATTATGAAGATGGTGGCCTTCCTTATGCACCTGGCGCCATACGGTGTGTTTTGCCTGCTCGCAAAGCTGTTCAGTGAGCTGGGCTTGTCGGCGATACTGGATTTGGCGCTCTACTTCGCTACGGTCGCCCTAGTACTGGTGCTGCACGCCGCCGGGGTATACTCGTTGCTGCTGAACCTGTTTACCCGCTTGAACCCTATAACCTTTTTTAAGAACGTGCGCCCCGCAATGTTATTTGCTTTCAGCACTGCATCCAGCAATGCCACTATTCCGGTCACCATGAATGTGGCCCGGGAGCGCGTTGGCGTCGATAACGGCATCGCCTCCTTCACCGTGCCGCTGGGCGCCACCATTAATATGGATGGCACAGCCATTATGCAGGGCGTGGCCACGGTATTTATTTCACAGGCTTACAATGTGGATATCTCCATGGGCGGTTACCTGGCCGTTATCGCCACGGCGACCCTGGCTTCAGTGGGCACCGCGGGTGTTCCCGGCGTCGGCCTGATCACTTTGTCCATGGTGTTGCAGCAGGCCGGTTTGCCGGTAGAGGGGATTGCGTTGATTATTGGCGTTGACCGTTTGCTGGATATGATGCGAACGGCGATAAACGTCAGCGGCGACTGTATGGTTTCCACGGTGGTGGCGAACGGCGAGGGGCTGGTTGATAAAACGGTGTTTAGTGAGGTGTCTGATCGGGATGAGTATGTTGAGGGGTGAGGGGCGTTTTAGGTTGGCGCCAGGTTCCCGTCCCGCCAGGGGAGGTTTGTCCGTGACCGGCCGTTAAGTTTGCCAAATTGCCGGCGCTGCGGTAACTCGCAGTCGCTCAAACAGTCCTCGCGACACCCCCGACAATTTGGCAAACTTACAGCACGGCCCGATTGGTCCCGGACAAACCTCCCCTGTCGGGACTCAGGGCGTCACAAGTAGCACGACGTAAGCGGGCGTCTGGGGACAGTGTTTGGGACCCTCGTCGACAGGGATGTCGACGCGGAGCTTACAGGGACGTATTCACAGCGAGTCTCAAACAGGGTTCCCAGATGGCCGCGGGAATATGGCACCAAACCAAGACCAGCAACGTCCGCTATTGGCACATACCAGCCCATTGATTATATTTGGCTACCCAAATATAATCACCTGCAAATTGCCTTTATCCAGAGGTTGCCCTGTGGAAGTTTCCGACTACGCGAATCTTTTCAAATCCCTGTCCGAACCCGTCAGGCTGAGAATCCTGTACCTGATTTTAGAGCGGGATGAACTTTGTGTTTGTGAATTGGTGGACGCGCTGGAGTTATCGCAGAGCGTCGTGTCGCGCCATTTGGCCTATTTGCGCAATAGCGGCCTGGTCAGCACGCGGCGAGAAGGGGTGTGGGTTTACTATCAGATGGCGGAGACCGCAACTTTCATAAAAGATTTGTTGCAGCTGTTTAGAGAGGATGGCAGACAGTCCAAGGCGCTCAGCTACGACTTGGAAAAACTGAAGGCGGCGGGTGAGGCTGTGTGCAGTTAAATTTCCCGCTACTGGCAGAAATTTTTTCACTCAATATATCTGCTTATACGTATATACGGTTTAAAGGATTGAAATGGCTATTCGAGTTGGAATTAACGGCTTCGGCCGTATGGGCCGTTTGGCATTGCGGGCAGCCTGGGATTGGCCGCAAATTGAGTTTGTGCAGGTTAACGAAATAGCCGGTGACGCAGCTGCTGCCGCGCATTTGCTGAAATATGATTCGGTGCATGGCGCCTGGCCACGGGAGGTGGCCGGTGAGAGTGACATGTTGGTCATCGACGGCAAATCCCTGGGTTATTCTAGAAACGCTGCAATCGAAGATGCGCCTTGGCGGCAACAGCAGGTTGACCTGGTGGTGGAGTGCACCGGGAAGTTCAAGTCCCCGCAGTTGTTATCTCCCTATTTTGAACAGGGGGTCAAAAAGCTAGTCGTCTCCGCGCCGGTAAAGGACGGCGCCCTGAATATCGTAATAGGCGTCAACGACCACCTTTACCGACCGGAGCAGCACAACATAGTGACGGCGGCTTCCTGCACCACCAACTGTATTGCCCCGGTGGTGGACGTCATTCACCGCGGTTTTGGCATTCGCCATGGGTGCGTGACAACCATCCACGATATTACCAATACCCAGAGTATTCTCGATGAGTACCACAAGGACCTGCGGCGGGCGCGCGCCAGTGGCCTGTCGCTGATTCCCACCAGCACCGGTTCGGCGACGGCCATCACCGAAATCTTTCCCGAACTGAGCGGGCGATTAAATGGCATCGCGGTGCGAGTTCCGCTGGCTAATGCGTCATTAACGGATTGTGTATTCGAAATAGAGCAATCGGTAACGGCGGAGCAGATTAACAGCGCGCTAAAGGAAGCGTCTGAAAACCGCTTGGCGGGCATATTGGGCTACGAAGAGCGGCCGTTGGTGTCGGTGGATTACACCAATGATACTCGCTCCAGCATTATCGATGCGCCCTCGACCATGGTGATTAATCAGACTCAAGTGAAGGTCTTGGCCTGGTACGACAACGAAATCGGTTATGTCCACCGGATGATGGAATTGGTGCGCAAGCTAGCGGAAGAGCTGTGACAATCAGGGATACCGCGGTGGGGCAATACCTGGTGATTACTGCCGGCTATTGGGCGTTCACCATTACCGACGGCGCGTTGCGCATGCTAGTGGTGCTGTATTTCCACAACCTGGGCTACAGCCCCCTGGAAGTCGCAACACTGTTTTTGATGTATGAATTTTTTGGCATTGTCACCAACCTGTTTGGCGGTTGGCTGGCGGCCCGTATCGGCCTCAATATCACCATGCATATCGGGTTGGGACTGCAGGTCGTATCCCTGTTGATGCTGCTGGTTGAGCAATCCCTGTTGACCGTCTTGTATGTGATGATTGCCCAGGCGCTGTCGGGTATTGCCAAGGATCTCAACAAGATGAGCGCCAAAAGTAGTATCAAGATGCTGGTGAAAGACGGCGCCGACGGACGGTTGTATCAGTGGGTGGCGGTGCTGACCGGGTCAAAAAATGCGCTTAAAGGCGGCGGTTTTTTTATCGGCGCCGCACTGCTGGCGACCTTGGGATTTAGCGGCGCGGTAGCACTGATGGCGGGCACATTGGCCGCGGTGTTGTCGGTGAGTTATCTGCTGCTGAATAAGGACCTGGGGAAAACATCTTACAGACCGCGCTTTACCGATCTGATGTCAAAAAGCCCGGCGGTCAACCGCTTGTCACTGGCCAGGTTTTTCTTGTTTGCCTCCAGGGATGTCTGGTTTGTCGTCGCTTTGCCGGTGTTTCTGCAGTCGCAGCTTGGCTGGAGCCATATTGAAGTCGGCGCCTTGTTGGCTGCCTGGATCATTGGTTACGGAGTGGTCCAGGCACTGGCGCCTGTTATTACGAAACTGGGATCATCCAGCGCCAGGGGCGACGCGGGAGGCAGCATCCCCGACGGCAGGACGGCATTGCTCTGGTCCATACCCCTTTGCGTGGCTCCGGCGTTGATAGTTGCGTTGCTGCCGTCCGGTCCCGCATACCATGGGTTGGATGCCGGCTATAGCCTTGTTATCGGACTGCTGATATTTGGCGTGTTGTTTGCCATTAATTCCTCGGTTCACTCCTATTTGATCGTCGCCTACGCCAAGCAGGACGGCGTTTCATTGGATGTGGGCTATTACTATATGGCCAATGCGGCCGGCAGGTTGTTCGGCACTGTGTTGTCCGGCTGGCTGTATCAAACGGCGGGGCTGGCAGGTTGCCTGCTGCTATCCTCAGTATTAATAGCCAGTACCAGCGTGATTTCCACCGCCCTGCCGAAGCACCAGGGTGATTGTCCTCAAGTCTAGTGAGAAATCCTTCTTCACCCGACTACCCCGGTTAGCGCAAAAAGTTCAGGCCCTAACTGAGATCGCCTTCACAAAAACCGCAAGCCGCGATTTACCCGCAGTGTTTCTTTGTTAGCCTTGCTAACCGGATAACCTATTTTTGGTGTGTGAGGAGCAAGGAATGAACAGGATACTAAGAAAAACCGTTTCGATTGTTGGCTTAACATCCGCTGCCGGACTGGTGCAGGCGGACACGCTGGGATTCAGTGTTGGAGGTTATTTCTGGCAACAGAACTATGAGGGCACCGCGATATCCAGTGATCTGCCAATAGATCAGATTGATATAGAAGACGATTTGGGCCTGGAAGACGACAGCGGCCATACCGTTTACGTCGCATTCGAACACCCGATACCGCTGCTGCCCAATGTGATGGTGCAGCGCACCGAGCTGAATATTGAAGCAACCGCGCAGCCAAGCCGAGACTTTAGCTTCGACGGGGTTACCTATACAGCCACCGACACCATCGCAACAAACAGTGATTTGTCCCATACGGATGCGACCCTCTACTATGAATTGCTCGATAATTGGGTGTCGCTGGATTTTGGGTTGACTATCAGGCACTTCGATCAGGGTATCCGCCTTGAGTCAGCCACCGCCGGCGACAGTGAGTTGGAGCTGGATGTAACAATTCCCATGGCCTATCTCGCGGCCAAGGGAGAACTGCCCCTGTCGGGTTTTTTCGCAAAGGCCGAGGCTAACGGCATTAGCTATGGCGACGGCAGGTTGTTGGATTACCGGGTGAGCCTGGGTTATGAAACGGATTTCGGCATCGGCATTGAGTTCGGTATGCGCAACTTTGATGTGGATTATGAAGATGGCAATGAGGAGGCCAACTTTACCATCGATGGCGGCTACGCGGGCGTCTACTACCATTTCTAGCGCGAATTCAATTTATAAAAGGGCGGCCTCTCTAGCCGCCCTTTTTTGGTGCCGTTAATCCGCGAAACAATTGACAATCATTATCATTTACGTGTAACCTTGCAGGTGTTGCTGATAATGGTTCTTATTAATGTTTGTCTGTGTTTGTAAAGGCATTTCTGACCGCCAGATTAAACAGGCTGTTGCCAGGGGCGCAGCCGACCTGGAAGCCGTGAGCCAGTCGCTGGGCGTTGCCACGCAATGCGGTAGCTGTGCAGCGCTGGCCAATGAAATCATAGGCGATACCCTCGCCGATATTGAGCAGTCCTCCCTTTTCTATCAAGTGGCCTGATCTGGCCAGTGATAACTGCTTAGCGCTTTAGTGCTTGGCGGTGTTTTCCGGATTCCCGCTTCCGAATGAGAAGCAGCGCGCAAGTCAGTTTGACTGGCGTGTGTGCATGTCAGGTGTACTCTTTTCATAAAGAGAAATAGTCTAAAAAAAAACTTTTTATAATTTTATATTTGAACAACCCTTCTAAAACCAATGGATATAGTCGACTTTTCTACCTATAACCATAGTGAGTATCAGAAAAAAAATCAGAATTCATAAAAAAGGAGGGGGAGTGATGCCTGATAAGAAATTGCTGTGCGCGAGCCTGCGCGCGCCATCGAGTGTGTGTGCCAAATTGCTAAGCGGCGGGGTTGCGCTGTCAATGCTGAGCGGCTTTGCGCAGGTACATGCCCAGGATGGGGAAATTGTTGAGGAAATCGTAACGCTGGGTAGCCGTGCGCCCGGTAGGGTAGCGACGGATTTACCCGTACCTGTGGATACCCTCAATGCGGAGGACCTGAGCAAGACCGGTCAAACCGAAGTCGGGCGAATGCTGCAGTCTCTCGCGCCATCATTTAACTTTTCCAGTTCTTCCATCAGCGATGGTACAGACGCACTGCGTCCTGCAACGCTGCGCGGCCTGGGCCCGGATCAGACGTTAGTGCTGGTCAACGGCAAACGTCGGCATCAGGCATCTCTGATTCACATTAACAACTCGGTCGGCCGTGGCACGGCGGGCACGGATATGAACGCTATTCCGGCGGCGGCAATACAGCGAATTGAGGTGCTGCGGGATGGCGCTGCAGCACAATATGGTTCTGATGCCATCGCCGGCGTAATTAACGTTGTGTTGAAGGATGACCCTGAAGCGGGAAGCGTGGGCGTTTCGGTGGGTGAATATACCGAAGGTGACGGACAGACAGTCAACGTCGACTTAAACAAAGGCTTTGCGTTAGGCAATGAAGGTTTTATTAACGTTACCGCTAACTTTCGCGATCGCGAAAGAACCAGTCGCGCCAATCCGCAGGGTGTTTGCTTATACGGTGGCTGTGTGGACACGGATGGTAATGGATTCCTGGAGCCAGCCCCCGGCAATGAGGAGCGAGAGGTATCCGGTCCTGGCAGAGATCCGTTCCGAATTGGTGACGCCGATTCGGAACAGTTTGCATTAACCGTTAACGCAGGTATAGACCTCGGCGGAGGCGAACTTTACGGGTTTCTTACCTACTCGAGCAGGGATAGCCAATCCGGTGCTTTCTATCGCAATCCCTCGAGTGGCGGAGCAGCGCTTGACGATGGTGAAAACGTTATTCCCGATGGTTTCCTGCCGCATATCAACTCGGAAATCGATGATGTTTCCTTCAATTTGGGTTATCGGAAAGAGTTTGATAATGGCGCTACGCTGGATGTGTCATATACCAACGGTGAGAACACCATCGATTATACAACCAGCAATACAGTCAATTACTCTTTTGTAAATGAGTTAAATTTTGGCCGTGGGCTTTCGGATGCCGATATTCGCGAGCAAATACCTCGCTCGGCATTTGCATACGGGCTTGAACTGGGGCTGGAAACGATCAATTTGGATTATACCCAGTCTTACGGTGAGTTATTCGTTGCCTTTGGTGCGGAACTGCGCACGGACGAATACATCATCACGCCCGGTGACCCTTACTCCTTTACGGACTTCGATAGCTTGGATGGGGTCGCGCTATACCCCCAAAACGCAAGCGGAGGCACGCAAGGGTTTGGCGGAATTGGTCCATCCAGTGCAGTGGATGAAGAGCGCGATGTCGTCTCGTTCTATGTTGACGGTGAGTATCAATTCTCTGAGAATCTCCTGGTCAGCGCGGCTGTTCGCTATGATGATTACGATGGTTTTGGCGATACCATAAACTTTAAATTGGCGGGCAATCTCGGCGTAACGGATAACGTTAATCTGCGCGGGGCGGCGAGCACCGGTTTTCGTGCGCCTTCCATGCAGCAGCTGTTTTTTAACAATATCAGCACCCAGTTTATCGGTGGTGTACAAATAGAGACGGGAACCTTCAGAAATGACAGTGAGGTGGCCCAAGCGATTGGTATCCCAACGTTAAAAGAGGAGGAGTCCACTAACCTCAGCGTGGGGTTGGTCGTTGATATTAACGATAGCTGGAATGTGACGGTTGACTATTATTCCATTGATATCGATGATCGCATTGTCATAAGCGAAAACCTGGGGATGGGGCTCTCTCAAGCGCTTGATGATGTTCTTACCGCTACCGGTTCCGGGGGCGGTCAGTTTTTCCTCAATGCAATAGATACTGAAACTGAGGGCGTGGATGTGGTTTCGACATATTCAGGCATACAAATTGGCGACGGTGTATTGGATATAATATTTGCCGCTAATTTTACGGACACCAAGATTAGCGAGATCTTTTCAAACACTGCTCCAACCTTGGAAGACATAGATCCGGAGGTTATTTTTGGTGAATTCCAGCAGTCGGTTATCGAAACATGGCAACCAGAGGATAGAGTGAGCTTGTCCGGTAACTATGCGCTAGACGACTGGACATTCAACTTGGCCTTCCAGCGTTATGGTGAATACACAACGGTAGATACCGGGTCTCAAACCTACGGTGCCGAGATACTTACAGACCTTCGGGTGGCTTACGATTTCGGCGATGGCTTGATCGTTAACATTTCCGGGGTAAATATTTTTGATGTCACGCCGGACGAAGTGACTAACTCGACTTCTCGAGGCGGAAACTTTGAATCCGCACCTGGATTGGAGGACTTAGCCAGCCCCACAGTCTTTAAATTTTCACGTCGTTCCGCGCCATTTGGATTTAATGGAGCATATTGGTCGGCGGGGTTAATTTATAGTTTTTAATCTAACGTCAATTACGCGTACAAGATGCTTTTCAGCCAAATCAGCGCGTACGTTTATGGAGGGGTCAGCTACAGCTTCTAACTGTTAGCTGGTTACCATCAACTTGGCGCCCGTTATCGGGCGCTTTTTTTTGCCACTTGGTTTTTTATAAAGTCTCCCAGCAGCTTGAATTCGGTCCTTCGCGGGGTTTTCTTTCGCCACATAAGGCCGATTGAACGCCAGATGTTTTTTTCATCAAAATGGCGGGTTTTCACCTCGGTGCCGGTAAGTATGTTGGCGGAGACTGCCATCTGCGGCAACAGGGTAATGCCAATGTCGTTGGCGACCATTTGCACAAGCGTATTGAGGCTCGCTGCCTGGTAGGGGATCGCAATATTGTCGGGCTTCAGTTTACAGGCGTCCAGAGCATGGTCTCTCAGGCAGTGCCCGTCTTCCAGCAGCAGCAGGTCTTGACCGCGGAGATCTTCGGTTTTGAGTTTACGCTGGGATCTAATCGGGTGGCTTGTATTGAAAGCCAGCAGGAAGTCATCGTAAAACAGGTGCATGGTTTCGGTATTTTCCGCCGGGTAGGGAAGCGCCATTAGCAGGATGTCCAGCTCTCCGCCCAGCAACGCACTGACCAGGCGGCCACTGAGATCTTCTCGCAAATACAGGCGGAAGCTTTTGTGCGTTTCGCGCAATCTGTTTAACAGTTCAGGCAAAATATAGGGCGCGATAGTGGGAATCACGCCCATGCGCATTTTGCCCGACAAGGGTTCCCGCGATGTGGTACAGGCATCCACCAGGTCGCACACACCGGTCAAAATCTCCCTGGCTCGCGTGACAACGTCTTCCCCGGTGGGGGTGAGAATCACCCGCTTGTTGCTGCGTTCCACCAGCGTCGTTTCAAGACACTCCTCCAGGTCTTGCAGCGCCGCGCTCAAGGTCGACTGCGAGATATGACAAGCTTGCGCCGCCTGCCCGAAGTGCCGGGTATCGGCGATCGCGCACAGGTATTTAAGCTGCTTTAGCGTCGGTTGATGGGCCATCGGTATTTCCGATCGTTTTTTTCAAAAAAATTGATTTTACAGATTGTAGGCGGCGTCCTACCTTTAATTCAAGCCGCTATTTATTGTCAGTACTTGCGGTCGGTCTATTGCTGATTGTCTCAAATCTGCAATCTGATGGTTAATACGCAACACAGGGACGTGTTGCCAAGCGCCGTTGGCGCTTGCGAGCCCAGTAAAATCAAGGAACGCCGCGCCGTTCCGCCAGGTTTTTCTGGGCGACAATAAAGAAGGTCAGGACGATCTTCTTTATTGCCAGGTTAATAGCAACAGGAGAATACCCATGTCACTCAAAGGATCCTCTACGGAACAAAATCTGAAGGACGCATTTGCCGGCGAGTCGCAGGCGAACAGGCGTTATCTGTATTTCGCCGCCAAAGCGGATGTCGAGGGCTACAATGACGTGGCCGCCGTGTTTCGTTCCACGGCCGAAGGTGAAACCGGGCATGCCCACGGCCACCTGGAATATCTGGAAGAGGTAGGCGACCCCGCAACAGGACTGCCGATCGGCGGTACCTCGGACAACCTGAAAGCGGCCATCGCCGGCGAAACCCATGAATATACCGATATGTATCCGGGTATGGCGAAAACCGCCCGCGACGAAGGCTTCGACGAGGTGGCCGATTGGTTCGAGACCCTTGCCAAGGCGGAGCGCAGCCACGCCAACCGCTTCCAGAAAGCACTCGATACGCTGGACAGCTAATCGGTTGCTATCTAAATCGCACCGGATTGGCCAGCGCATAGGGCAGATCGGTGAACAGCGAAATCCCGGCTGAAAAAGCGCCGCGCCGGGAAGGCAGCCTGGAAGCGCCGACCAGGCACCCCATTGATTGGCGGTCGCAGGCGTATTATCAGCGCGATTCCCTGGACAGGGAATTGGAGCGGGTTTATGACATCTGCCACGGCTGTCGGCGCTGTGTCAGTCTCTGCGAGGCGTTTCCGACGCTGTTTGACCTGGTTGACGAGTCGCCCACTATGGAAGTGGACGGCGTCGACAAAGCGGACTACCAACAGGTTGTCGACCAATGTTACCTATGCGATATCTGCTATATGACCAAATGCCCTTATGTGCCTCCCCATGAATGGAATGTGGATTTCCCCCACCTGATGTTACGGGCAAAGGCGGTTCGTTTTAAAGAGCAGGGGGCCAGGTTGTCTCACAGGGTATTGACCAGCACCGACAGGGTGTCGGCGCTGGCCTCCATTCCGCTGGTGGATGCAACCGTTAACGCTCTCAACGGCAACAAAGCATTCAGGCGGGTTTTAGAGTCCACGCTTGGTGTGCACCGGGAGGCTCCGCTGCCGAAGTACAGTCACAGGACACTGCGCAAACGGGCGGCTGAACTAGGCCGCGAACTCGAGCCGGTACCCGTCGACGGTGTCAGCGGCAAAGTGGCCCTGTTCGCCACCTGTTACGGTAACTACAACAGCCCTCACCTGGGCGAGGATTTCTTCAAGGTATTCCAGCACAATGACATCCACATCGAACTGGTGGACAGGGAGCGCTGCTGCGGAATGCCCAAGTTGGAACTGGGTGATCTCGATTCCGTGGTCAAGGCCAGGGAAGCGAATATTCCCGTGCTGGCCGGCTGGGTTGATAAAGGCTATGACATTGTTGCCCCGGTCCCCTCCTGTGTGCTGATGTTCAAGCAGGAGTTGCCGTTAATGTACCCGGATGACGATGAGGTTAAGAAAGTCCAGCAAGCGTTTTACGACCCTTTTGAATACCTATGGGCCCGACACAAGGTCAATCTGCTTAAGCTGGATTTCAACAACGCGCTTGGGGACGTCAGCTATCAGGTCGCCTGTCATTTGCGGGTCCAGAATATCGGCTTGAAAACGCGGGATGTGCTCAACCTGATCAGCGACACCCGCGTCCAGGCCCAGGAGCGATGTTCCGGTCACGACGGCACCTATGCTGTGCGTCGGGAAACCCGTGACAAGGCTGTTAAGATAGCCCGGCCAGTGGTTAGAAAAGTTGATCAACAGCAGCCGGACCACTTCGCCAGCGACTGCCCAATGGCGGCTACCCATATCGCCAATCTGACGAGTAGTGTGGCGAAACCGGAACACCCGATGACGCTATTGCGTCAGGCCTACGGTTTGTGAGGAAAAGCGATGTTGACACGACAGGATTTATGGTCGCTCGAAGAATACGCGCAACAGCGGCAAGGTTTCCGCAAAACCGTTATCGCGCATAAACGACTGCGTCAGGTGGCGCTGGGTGACAATGTCAGGCTGCTTTTCGAGGACAGGTTGACAATACGTTACCAAATCCAGGAGATGCTGCGCATCGAGAGGATTTTTGAGCCCGCCGGGATTCAGGAAGAACTTGACGCTTACAATCCCTTGATTCCGGACGGTACCAACTGGAAGGCAACGCTGATGCTGGAATATCCGGACGTTGAACAGCGCCGGGAAATGGTTGAGCAGCTTCTCGGCATTGAGCGGGCGGTATGGATGGCGGTGGATGGCCACGAGCGGGTGTTCGCTATTGCCGATGAAGATATGGATAGGCAGGACGGCAAAAAAACCTCAACGGTTCATTTTCTCAGGTTTGAGTTGGCCCCGGAAATGATTGCATCGGCAAAGGCGGGCTGCGCCATTAGTGCCGGCGTTGACCACCCGGCATTGCGGGTTTCTTTGGCGCCAATTGATGCTGAGGTGAGAGATAGCTTAGCAGAAGATCTGAAAGGCGAAGCACTGGTGAATTAATCGTCTTGGGTTGGTGCCAATAACCTCTACTAATGGCCAAAGCCGTCCGTTAAGGTTTGTCGGGAAGCAAATACTCTCTGGGTACCCTCGGCGCGACGCCCGAAAGCAGTTCGTAGCCGATTGTGCCGGCCTTTGCCGCAATTTCATCCACCGATAGTCCCTCTCCCCAAAGCACCGCCGTGTCGTTGAGCGCCGCTTGCGGCAAATCGGTTAGGTCCACGGTAATCATATCCATGGAAACCCTGCCCACTAACGGAGCGCGATGGCCGTTCACCAACACCGGCGTTCCCGTGGGCGCGTGTCTGGGATAGCCGTCGGCGTAGCCGATAGCTATGGTGCCGATGCGGCTGGGCCGCGGCGCCTTCCAGGTGTGGCCGTAACCGACCGCTTCGCCAGGTTCTATATCTCGAATAGCCATAAGTTTTGACTTCAGCGTCATAACCGGCCGCAGTTGCGCTACCGTTGGGTGGTCGGTTGTCAGGGGGTTGCTGCCATAGAGCATAATGCCCGGGCGTGCCCACTGGTCTTCCTTGCAAAGCTGGGTGATCAAGGCTGCGGAATTGCAGATGCTGATTTTGTCGTTCAGCGCCGCAAAACTCTGCTCAATGGCGGCTAATTGAACGCGATTGGCGTCGTTTTCCGGGTTGTCCGCGCAGGCAAAATGGGACATCAGCACTATGTTGCCAACGGATTTGGCGTCCCTGAGCCGCTGGTATGCGTTGGCAAAATCCTGCTGCTCAAAACCCAGCCGGTGCATGCCACTGTCCAATTTAAGCCAGGCTTCCAGCGGTCTGGCGAGTCGCGCCGAGGTGAGCGTCTCCAGCTGAAAGCGATTGTGTACAACGATTGGCAGGTTGAGGTCGATGATTTCCTGAAGTTCGTTCTCTTCAAAGCAACCGCCCAGCAGCAGGATAGGTTGGTTAATGCCTGCCAGCCTCAGCTCTACAGCTTCTTCAATACTGGCTACGGCAAACATCGCCGCCTCCGGTATAGCCCTGGCGACCGACGCGGCGCCATGCCCGTAGGCGTTGGCTTTGATTACGGCCACCACGTTGCCGGGGCTCGCCAGACTTGTGGCTAATGAGAAGTTATGCCGGAAGGCATTGAGATCAATAATAGCTTTCGCTTGGCGAGCCATGCGGTATCCCGCGGTTGTTGTTAAAAAGCAAGCAATTATCCCGGAAAATAGTGCCTTTAGACAGGGTTTTTAGGGGGGCGAGTAACATTGCTGTGCCAAAAGCAAATTGCCCGGGGCCATGTCAACTAAGGCAGCGCATATACCGTTATCATCCAATGCGCTTTTGCTTGTCATGGGGGGCATGCGTCTGTCTCGGCGCTTGGGGCCGGCAATATTGGGCATGCGGGTGAAGAGTACCGGTCGTCGCCTCGAATGAGACACAGGTCTGTTGATGTGGAAATGCCGGCAATCGCCTTAAGCAATCGGTGGCAAGGAGGCTATACTAAACTAGGGCCTGTTAACAGGCCCTAGGAGCTGCCAGCATTTCCGGGCGGCGTTCCAGGTATTTTGGAACAAAGGGTCAGTTTTGGAACAAAGAGTCAAATAGGGGCTCTAATACTCGGGTGGCGAAAGCAAACTTAGGGGAAGATATTTTTGACTGTGCGATTGGTGGGATTTTTTTCCTGGCTCTTGACGTTGGCCCTCTGCATATCGGGGGGCGGCTTCGTGCTGGCGGAAGAAAAGCCTGTGGCGGATTCGGAGGTTTCCGAAGTCACTCAAGAACCGGTCGACCAGCAGCAAAGCCCGGAGTTATCTAGGCTTGTAGGAAACTATCAAACGGCCATTGAAGACATTGAGGCGGACGGCGGCGCTTTTGACCAGCGGCTTTCGGAAACGCTTTTTGGCCTGGGCAAAGCCTACCATGAGGCGGGGTTTCAACCTGAGGCGCTGCAGATCTACAAACGCTCAATGCACGTCAACCGCGTAAACGATGGGTTATACAGCCTGACCCAAGAACCCATGTTGAGAGGGATAATCGGTATCCACCATCAGCAGGAAAACTGGCCCGAAGCGACCATAAGCTACAACCGGCTTTACGGCCTTTATGTGAAGAGCTACGGCAAAGACGACCCGCGTGTCCTGCCGATTCTGGATGAAATGAACGATTGGCACATAAATGCTTATAAAAGCCGCGAAAAGGACGGTATTAGCCACTTGTTCAGTTCCCATGCGCTGTCGAATTCCGCGGTGGACCTGGTAACCAAGAACTTCGGTCCAACCGACTTGAAGCTGGTGGATCATCTTAAGTCGCTGGTGGCGACCTACTATTACCTTGCGCTGCACCAGAACGACTACAAACAGCCGGAGTCGGGCATTACATTTGGCGAGTCGCCTGTATCCCAACAGCAGAGCCGTGAAGAAATGATCATGGTCAGGTCGTATGACAGCGGTAAAAAAGCCTATGAGAGAATAATCCGGGTGCTTCACAATAACCCGGACGCGACGCCCCATGACCGGGCGGTGGCCTACGCCGAATTGGGGGACTGGTTTTTGTTATTCGGCAAGCGGGAATCGTCGCTGAATGCCTATCGAAATTCACTGGCATTGTTGGGTTCTGAGCCCGAATCCGCCGCCATGCGAGAGAAACTGTTCGGCTCGCCCAAATTGCTTCCCACATTCCCTAACATCTACGAGGCCGATGAGGTGGACAAGACGGGCTATGTGAGGGTCAAATTCAAGGTGACTGCACAGGGAACGCCAAGAAATATCAATATCTTGGAGGTGGTGCCGGAGGATAAGGCGTCGCTCGGCTACAGGGCCAAGCGTTCCGTGCGAAGTTTTCGCTTTCGCCCGAAATTTGTAGACGACAGCCCGGTGGCTTCCGAACTGGTTATTACCCTTAACAATGAGTGACTTGGCGATGAACAGAACTCTACTTTCTTTAGCGTTGGTTGCCGTTGTTGCTTTGGCGGGCTGTAAAACCCAACCGACCCAGCCGAGCAGCAGTTCTTCCTCTTCAAGTTCAAGCAGTTCGTCGTCCTCGTCGTCGGGGCTTCCGCCTTCCGGGTCAGGCAGTTCGTCATCGTCTTCCGCCGGCATCCCTTCGCCCGGATCGAGCGGTTCGTCGGCAAGCATCCCGTCCCCGAGTTCTAGAAGTTCGTCATCCTCGTCCGGTTCCCCCTCTTCCGGTTCCAGTGGTTCGTCGTCTTCGGCGGGATCATCGGGCGCTTCGTTCCCGAGCGGCGGCATGCCCGGTATGCCAGGCGCACCCGGCACCATTGGCGGACTGCCGGGCGAACCTGGCTCCGCTTCACCCGCGGGTTCGTCGTCCGGAGATTCAAGCGACGGTGATTCCGACGGCGACGGTTTGCCGGACGGCGGCGCCTTCCCTGAAGGTTCGTCGCCCGGTGAGGGATATCCGTCCGGTTCGGCGTCTACGGGTGGTTCGGAATCCGCCGGAGCAAGCGGCTCAGCCTTCCCCGGTGGAGACGGCAGCGGCGGCGTGCTGAGTTCGGAGGAACAGGTTGCGGTTCTGGATGGCGAGTTGGATTCCTCCATCGCGGTTTTCGATGGAATGATCCTCGACGAGCGCGGCGTTATCAGGGGCGTTGAGGATGCCAACCCCGAACAGTTGCCCGGCGGTGGCGGCGTGGATGAGCCTCTGTTTGAAGAGGGCGATCTCACCGAAGAGTCGGGTCAGGAAGCTGCGGTGCCGCCGGCCCCGTCAGGCGGAACAGTGGCCGGGGAAGGCGATTCACAGCAGGGCAGCCAAACCAGGTCGGGCAGTAGTAGCGGACCGGTAGTGGAGACCGCCCGGGCGGACGGCGGCGTTCCTCCCGACCTGATTGACGGCAGTGACGATGACATAGTCGCCAGGCAGATTCGCGAAGCAGCCATGAAAGAAACCGACCCGGTACTCAAGGAAAAACTTTGGGAGGAATACCGCAAGTACAAAAACAGGGGAAACGTTAACTGATGTCGCTACGAATTTTATCGCTAATTTGCATTTTTCTCCTGACAGCTTGTGGTCAAGCGGTAGTTAAGACAACTGCCAACACCCCTCTGAGTTTGCAATCCCAGGAAATTCCCGAGTCGCAATTGCTGGATTTGGGGGTAATAACCTTCGATCCGGGTTTGGACAACATCGATGAAGATGATGCTACGACCCTGCCGGAAGTCAGGAACGCCGAAGCGTTATTTTTTGCAAACCAATTGGCCGATACGGTGCAGCGCAGCGCGGCCTGGGGCGCCGTCAGGGTAGTGCCCGGCACGCAAACGGTAATGGATGTCTATGTCGCCGGTACCATTGTGCACTCCGATGGCGAGGCAATGGAGTTGGCAATAGAGGTCTCCGACAGCAGCGG
>JANQKW010000207.1 GCA_028280905.1 Porticoccaceae bacterium | reverse complement strand
AAACCCGCGGACTCTAGGCTTGATAATCATTGATAACCTCTGACGTTATATTTGTTATGGCAAAACAGGCGCCAATATTACCTAGAAGGAGTACTGGGTTACCTGGCTAGTCCCGTTGCTTCGGGTTATCATTGGCGCCTGTTTTGCCATAACAAATATAACGTCAGAGGTTATCAATGATTATCAAGCCTAGAGTCCGCGGGTTTATGTGTATCACGACCCACCCAACCGGTTGCGAAGCCAATGTCAGGGAGCAGATTGACTATATTCGCCGGCAGGGTGCTATTGCCGATGGTCCCAAGCGGGTGCTGGTGATTGGGGCGTCAACCGGTTACGGCCTGGCGGCCAGGATAACCTCGGCATTTGGGTGTGGTGCGGACACCCTGGGTATTTTCTTTGAGAAGGAGGGCGCCGAGAAGAAACCGGGCAGCGCGGGCTGGTACAACTCCGCCGCGTTGCATAAGTTCGCCGAGGCGGAAGGCCTGTATGCGAAGAGTATCAACGGCGACGCCTTTTCCGATGAAATAAAAAGCAAAGCCATTGATGTGATCAAACAGGATCTCGGTCAGGTGGACCTGGTTGTCTACAGCCTGGCGGCGCCGCGCCGGCAACACCCGAAAACCGGCGAAGTGCATGTGTCGACGCTCAAGCCGATCGGCAAAAGTTTCACGCAGAAGGGGCTCAATACCGACAAGGAGGAAATCCAGGAATTCACCCTTGAGCCGGCCAACCAGGAGGAGGTCGACAACACAGTGGCGGTTATGGGGGGTGAAGACTGGCAGATGTGGATCGAAGCGCTGGATGATGCCGGTGTTCTGGCCCCGGGCTGCAAAACAACCGCTTTTACCTACATAGGGGAAAAAATCACCTGGGATATCTACTGGGACGGCACCATCGGCCAGGCCAAGAAAGACCTGGACAAGCGCGTCAAGACCCTGCGCGAGCGGCTTGAGGTAAACGGCGGCGACGCCCGCGTAGCGGTTTTAAAAGCCGTGGTAACCCAAGCCAGCGCGGCGATTCCGATTATGCCCCTGTACCTGTCGTTGCTGTTTAAGACGATGAAAGCGGACGGCAGCCACGAGGGCTGTATCGAACAACTCGACCAACTTTTTCGGGATAACCTGTACGGTGACCACCCGGCGCTGGACGACGAGGGCCGCCTACGGGTAGACCTCAGGGAACTGCGGCCGGAAATCCAACAGGCGGTAATCGACGCCTGGTCCCATGTCACCACTGAAAACCTCGATGAGTTAACCGATTTCGCCGGCTATAAAAGCGAATTTTTGAAACTGTTCGGTTTCGGCGTCGCGGGGGTGGACTATGAAGCGGATGTGGACCCGGTTGTTGCCATTGACAACCTGATATAGCCTAGCCATGTCTGACGTTGTGCGGTTATCACCCCTGGTACGGCGTATTACCGCGTCAAACAGCGGGCCCATGACGGGCGCCGGCACCAACAGCTACCTGATAGGTGATGCCGAAGTTGCGGTTATTGACCCCGGCCCCGCCGAAGACCGGCATATCGAAAATATTCTGCAAGCGGCGGCGGGGCGAATAAAGTGGATTTTTGTCACCCATACCCACGCCGATCATTCTCCCGCCGCCAGCATGCTGGCAAAAGCCTCCGGTGGCGAGCTGCGGGGCTGTGTGCTGGAGCCGGATGACGGCCATCAGGACACCAGTTTCAAGGTTGATCACAACCTGACCGACGGTGAGCTATTGGACACATCCGAGTTCTCGCTGCAGGCCGTTCACACTCCGGGTCATGTGGGCAACCACGTCTGTTACCGGCTGAAAAACGAAGGCATGCTGTTTGCCGGTGACCATATCATGAACGGCTCGACCGTGGTGATAATCCCGCCCAGCGGGGATATGAGGGCGTACCTGGAATCCCTACGTAAACTCAAGCAGTTGCCGTTGAATACCATTGCTCCGGGCCATGGCGAGCCGATACAGGATGCAATTGCGGAAATAGATGGCATAGTCTCGCATCGACTGATGCGCGAGGAAAAAGTTGTCGAAGCCCTGGGCAAGGCGGGCGAATCCAGTCTGGAACAATTAGTGCCGCTGGTCTATGACGATGTCGACAAAAGCCTGCATCGGGTTGCCAGCTACTCGCTGTGGGCGCATCTTTTGAAGCTTGAGAAAGACGGCGTCGCTGAAAAGACCATCGAAAAGCACTGGGCCTTTGGTGAGGAGCACTGGCGATTGCACTGATGGAAAACGAGCACCTTAGGCCCTACTTCTTTCACCCCAAGTTCTGGCCCACCTGGTTGGGCCTGGCCCTGTGGCGATTGGCGGTGATGTTGCCCTATCCCGCGATGATGCGGCTTGGCAAATGGCTGGGCTTGCTGATGCTGCGCATCGGCGGGCGCCGAAAAATTATCGCGCAGCGCAACCTGGAGCTTTGCTTCCCGGAGCTCGATCCGCAGCAACGGGAGCAGTTGCTCAGGGAAAACTTCATCCACTACGGTATTGCTTTTTTCGAGATCGGCATCGCCTGGTGGTGGTCAAACCGGCGTTTCGCAAAACTGTTCCATATTGAGGGTCTGGAACACCTCACTTCACTCAATGGACAGGGCGCACTGCTGATCGCCGTTCACTTCACTTCGCTGGAAGTGGGCGCGTCGGCGGTCACCCTGGAGTATTCTATCGACGGAATGTACCGCCCCCACAATAATTTGGTCTACGATTATTTTCAGCGGAGGGGAAGAATAAAGCGCGATGCCATGGTACAGGTCTATACGCGCCAGGATGTGCGGGGGGTGATGAAGGCGCTGCGAGCCGGTCGGGTAGTCTGGTATGCGCCGGACCAGGATTACGGCGCCAGGCTCAGCATCTTTGTTCCGTTTTTTAATATTATCGCGGCCACGGTTTCCGCAACGGCAAAGCTCGCCGGTGCCGGCAGGGCAAAGGTGATACCCTTGTCGCAACACCGGTTACCGGGTAACAAAGGTTACCGGGTGGTGGTGCATCCGCCGTTGGAAGGCTATCCGACCGGCGACGACGAGGCGGATGCCATTGCAATGAACCAACTGGTTGAACGCCTTATCATGGAACAACCTGAGGCCTACATGTGGGTGCATCGGCGCTTTAAGAGTCGTCCGCCGGGAGAAGAACCCCTGTACCCGGCGAAAGTCGGCAAAAAACGCAAGTAATACCAATAAGCGGCATTGCAATAGAGAACCCCGATTAGCCCTATCAAGCGTTGGCGCCATGCTGCATGGAGCGCCTTGTTCGGAAGATTCCGATAAAGAAATGTCGCTTTCCTAACATTTGTGTTTTGGAATATTGGCTATCATAACCCGCGTTTGGGGTGGGTGCGGTTTCCGTTGAGATGATGTATAAAGATTAAGACACGCCTGAAAACAACTCACGCTCAATCATAATCAAACAACTATAAGGTCGAGTTGCTATGAAACCCAATAAGGTTGTCAACAATATAATTCGCAACATCGTATTTCCTATCATCGCCGCCGGGCTCGTCGGCTGCGCACCGGATGGGAACGAGGCAGGGCGAGCCGAAGTAAGCGGCGCGGTACCGGAAGCAGATGCTCCGCCGTTTGATTACCGAGCCAAAAACGCCGACCGGTTTCCCGGCGAGTGGTTGCTAAACGGGCGGGATTACAAAGAACAGCACTTTAGCCCGCTCGACAACATCAACCGGAACAATGTCGGCGATTTGGGATTGGCCTGGTTTGTGGACGTGCCGAGCGACGGCGGCCAGGAGAGCACGCCCTTGATGGTTGATGGCACGCTCTATTTCTCCGCCGCCTGGAGCCTGGTTTACGCGGTGGACGCGGCGACCGGTAAAACCCTCTGGTCCTATGACCCCAAGGTGCCGAAAGCCACTCAGGCTAAAGCCTGTTGTGGGCCGGTAAATCGCGGCGTCGCTTATTGGGACGGCAAAATTTATATCGGCGCGTTTGACGGTCGGCTGATCGCGCTGGATGCCAAAACCGGGGAGCCGGTTTGGTCGGTGGATACTATTGCCGACAATAACAACTACTCAATCAGCCAGAATTACACTATCACCGGCGCGCCCCGTGTTGCAGGCGATAAGATTGTGATCGGCAACGGCGGCGCGGAATACGGGGTTCGCGGTTATGTGACGGCCTACGACGCCAAAACCGGTGAAAAGGCCTGGCGTTTTTATACGGTCCCAGGAGACCCGTCCAAACCTTTTGAAAATCCCGCGTTGGAGTGGGCGGCTGAAACCTGGCACGGGGAGTGGTGGAAAGTCGGTGGCGGTGGCACCGCCTATGACGCCATGGCCTACGACCCCGACCTGAACCTGTTTTATATCGGCGTGGGCAACTCATCCCCCTATAACCCCAATATCCGCTCGCAGGGCAAGGGTGACAACCTGTTCGTTTCATCCATCGTCGCGGTTAATGCCGATACCGGCGAATACGTATGGCACTACCAGACAACGCCGGGAGACGGCTGGGACTACACCGCGACGCAACACATGATCATGGCTGAACTGCAGATTGGCGGCGCGACGCGCAAAGTGATTATGCAGGCGCCGAAGAACGGTTTTTTCTACGTGCTGGACCGGATCACCGGTGTACTGTTATCCGCCGAAAAATTTGTTCCGGTGACCTGGGCAAGCCATGTGGATATGGAAACCGGACGTCCGGTGGTCTATGAGAAAGCCAGGTATTGGATTACCGGCGAGCCGGTGGAACTGGTGCCGAACGCGGGCGGCGCCCACAATTGGCACCCCATGGCTTTTCATCCGGAGACGGGGTTGGTTTACATCCCGGCAATGGAAATTTCCATGGTCTTTGCAGGTAACGATGCCGAAGAATTTGTGCCTTTGGGTCGCAACACCGGGATGAGCTACAAGTCGCAGCCGATTCCGATGGATCCGAAAATCCTGGCGGCGATAGCGAAAGACCGTTTCAAGGGCATGTTATTGGCCTGGGATCCGGTGCAGCAAAAGGAGGTCTGGCGAGTGGAGCAGAAATACACCAATGCGGGAGGTGTGCTGACTACCGGCGGCGGTCTGGTTTTCCAGGGGACCGTGGACGGTTATTTCCGCGCCCTGGACGCTGAGAGTGGGGAACAGCTTTGGGAAAGCAACGCCCTGACCAGCGTTAAGGCCGCGCCCATTACCTACCAGGTTGGCGATGATCAGTATATCGCGGTGGTGGTGGGTCGAGGAGGTCAACTTATCGGCGGCCGACAGAGCGGGCCTTTCGGTGCGGAAATTATCAATCGCAGCCGGCTGCTAGTCTACAAACTGGGTGGTGATGCACAATTGCCGGAGCCCGATGAACCTGTCCTTACCATGCAGGACCTCAGCGATCATTCGCTGGATGAAGCGCGGGTTGAAGCGGGTTTGGAGTTTTATACCAAGTATTGCCGGACCTGCCACGGCCTTAATGCGGTGGGAAATTCCATTGTGCCCGATCTGCGCTACTCGGGCTTTCTGCCGAATCACGATTTGTGGCAGCAGGTGGTGAAGGACGGTTTGTTGGAACAAACGGGAATGGTCGGTTTTGGTTCGGTAATGAACGCCGAAGAAATCGAGAGCATAAGACAGTATGTGGTGCGGCAGAATCAGCTTTCGATTGAAGTGGGCGATACAACCAGGCTTGGGCGCTAATCTGTAGGTTAGTGCCAATAGCGGATGTTTTTAGGTCGGAGCCAAGTTCCCGTCCCGCCAGGGGAGGTTTATCCGTGACCGGCCGTTAAGTTTGCAAAATTGCCGGCGCTGCGGTAACTCGCTGTCGCTCAAACAGTCCTCGCG
>JANQKW010000180.1 GCA_028280905.1 Porticoccaceae bacterium | reverse complement strand
TCTCGCGGCTATCTAGGAACGCCTTTTGAGACTCGCTGTGAATACATCCCTGTAAGCTCCGCGTCGACATCCCTGTCGACGAGGGTCTCAAAAGGCGTTCCTAGACATCCGCTAATCCCGGTGCTATTCGTCACGGCTTCACAGGCACATGCGGCGTAAGCGGACGTCTGGGAACAGGGTTTGAGGCCCTCACCGGCAGGGGTGCCGGTGCGGGGCTCCCAGGGATGGGTTTACAGCGAGTCGCAAACCCTGTTCCCAGATGGCCGCGGATATCTGGCACCGTACCAAGACGAGCAACATCCGCTATTGGCACAACACCACCCGTGAGATTTTGGCGCTTATCGATAAAGAAATCTGATCGCGCCCAACACGGGTTGTTACGCTGACCCGTCGACGGTGGCGCTGATTAATTGGCAGGAAGGCTCTCTTTATAAAGCGCGAAAACACCGTGGCCTCCCCTCTCAAACTCCAGCCAGGTAAAAGGCGTATTGGGAAAGGCCTTGGCAAGCGCCGGCCAGGAGTTGCCCACTTCCGCGATAAGCAACCCGCCATCCTCAAGAAAATCCGAAGCCTGGTTTAACAAACGCCTGGTAAAGTCCAGGCCGTCGTCACCGGATGTTAACGCCAGCGCCGGTTCGTGACGATATTCCTCCGGCATGCTGGCGTAGTCCTCGGCGTCCACATAGGGCGGGTTTGCGATTATCAAGTCGAACTTGGCGCCGGCCAGTCCGCTGAACAGGTCGGACTCCACGGTAATAACCCGGTCGTCGAGTTGGTGCCGGGCTATATTTTCCTCCGCGACTTCCAGCGCATCCGCGGATATATCGCTTAACGCCACATCGGCATCGGGAAACACCATAGCGGCGGCAATGCCTATGCAGCCGCTGCCGGCACATAAATCCAGCACGCGCTCCGGCGGGCAACTGAGCCAGGGGGAAAAACCGTTTTCAATTAATTCGGCGACAGGTGACCGGGGAATCAGCACCCTTTTGTCCACCGCAAAGGGCATCCCCGCAAACCACGCCTCTCCGGTGATATAGGGAACCGGTACCCGCTGTTCTACGCGTATTGCAACGCGGCGCGCCAATAAGTCCTTTTCGGGTTGCGTTAGTCGCGCATCCAGCACTTGAATGGAACTGTCAATCGGCAGATGAAGGCTTTGCATGGTCAGCGCCACGGCCTCGTCCCAGGCGTTGTCGGTGCCGTGGCCGAAAAACAGCTCGGCCTCGGCAAACCGGCTGGCGGCCCAGCGAATATAGTCCCGGATGGTTTCCAGTTCGGGCGCAATTTGGTCACTATTACTCATCCCAACATTCTACTTAGTTTTGCCGGGAAAAAACGGGGAAGGTTTTATTTTCCTCTATGAAAAGGGTCACAGAACGATTTTAATTCGATTTCCTTAGTCACTTCGCTGCAGGGTTAAGGTCGGGATTGCGGCACCTAATACCGGTACGCAGTTTCCCAACAGATATCTTTTTGAAGAAAAATATCCTTAATTTTTAAATTAATTTCATATAGTTATATATTACACTTAAAGTGATTAGAGATTATTTTAAGAGGCGCTTTCTTACCTGACAGGCAAGAAAGCCTGCTACTCGTTGAATCGCGAAAAATGGCCCCGATAAGCTTTTCTCTGCCCCAGTTTTCGATTTTACTTGCTCCTCAAGTTAAACTACCGCCTTCGTCAATTTTATTGGTAAGAGAAGTAATGACAGACCGTAAACGCCGCTATTCCAGCGAACTTTTGGATGGCCCAACCAAGGCACCCGGGCGCTCAATGCTGCGCGCAATGGGTTTTAGCGATGAGGATTTCAATAAGTCTCAAGTCGGTATCGCGTCTACCTGGGCGATGGTTACGCCCTGCAATATGCATATTGACAAGCTGGCCGAGGCTGCGCGAATCGCCGTGGATGAAGCCGGTGGCAAAGCCCTCATATTTAACACCATCACTATCTCCGACGGTATCGCCAATGGCTACGAAGGCATGAAGTATTCACTGGTCTCCCGTGAAGTCATCGCCGATTCCATCGAAACCGTTGCCGGTTGTGAAGCCTTTGATGGACTGATCACCATCGGCGGCTGTGATAAAAATATGCCTGGCTGCATGATCGCACTGGCGCGTCTCGACCGTCCGTCGGTATTTGTCTACGGCGGTACCATTCGGCCCGGTAAAAACCACACAGATATTATCTCGGTGTTTGAAGCTGTGGGTCAGTATGCCAAAGGTGATATCGCACTGGAGCAATTGGAGGACGTTGAACGCACAGCTATCCCGGGGCCCGGTTCCTGTGGCGGCATGTATACAGCCAATACCATGGCGTCAGCGATTGAAGCCATGGGAATGAGCCTGCCCGGTAGCTCTGCTCAAGATGCCGTATCTCCACAAAAATTGCAGGACTGTCGCAATGCGGCGGCGGCGGTTATTGAACTGCTGGAAAAAGACATCAAGCCCTCAGACATCATGACGCGGGAGGCGTTTGAAAACGCTATTACCCTAGTCATTGCACTGGGTGGCTCTACCAATGCAGTACTGCATTTATTAGCTATGGCCAATGCGATTGGAGTCCATTTATCCATCGACGATTTTACTGATATCGGCAAGCGGGTTCCTGTGTTGGCAGACCTCAGACCCAGTGGCCGTTATATGATGTCCGAATTAGTTGCCATTGGCGGAATTTTGCCTTTGATGAAACGCCTACTGGACAAAGGCTTATTGCACGGTGACTGCCTGACCGTAACCGGGAAGACTCTGTCAGAAAACCTGGCGGAAATTGAAGATTACCCGGAAGATCAGGATATTATTTTGGATTTCGATAACCCGATTAAGGCCGACAGCCACCTAAGAATATTACGCGGCAACCTTGCGCCGGAAGGCGCCGTAGCAAAAATCACCGGCAAGGAAGGCGAACACTTCAAAGGTTCTGCCAAGGTTTATAACTCGGAAAATGAAACCTATCAGGCGATTCTGGCCGGGGATGTTGTCGCTGGAGATGTCGTCGTTATTCGCTACGAAGGGCCTAAAGGTGGGCCGGGTATGCAGGAAATGCTCAGCCCTACATCGGCTATTATGGGGCAAGGCCTGGGCAATGATGTTGCGTTGATGACAGATGGACGTTTTTCCGGTGGTAGCCATGGTTTTGTGGTTGGCCACGTTGCGCCAGAAGCCGCAGAGGGAGGCCCTATTGCTCTGGTTGAAAACGGCGATCAAATCACTATTGATGCCGTGGCTAACCAAATTATTCTGCACGTCGACAAAACAGAACTTGACCGCCGTCGTGCTGTTTGGAAAGCACCCGAACCGCTTTACAAACGAGGTGTGCTCGCTAAGTTTGCCAAACTTGTGGGCTCTGCATCAAAAGGCGCAGTCACTGATGAATTTGAGCCTTCAAAATAATCTAGCAGGATATGTTAAGGTTGCCGGCTCGAAAGTCCCCACAGACAGGTTGGGTTTATGAATATTGAAAAGTGCTACGCGTCGATAATTGAATCCTGCGGTGAAAATCTCAGCCGGCCGGGTCTCGACAAGACGCCAGCCCGCGCTGCGAAAGCATTTGAGTTTTTGACCAGGGGTTACACACAAAACCTCGATGATGTTATCAATGGCGCGCTGTTTCCCTCAAATTCCAACGAAATCGTGCTGGTGCAGGACATTGAACTCTATTCGTTGTGCGAACACCATATGCTGCCGTTTATCGGCAAAGCCCATGTGGCCTATCTTCCCAACGGCAAGGTTTTGGGGCTATCCAAAGTTGCCCGGATTGTCGACATGTATGCCAGGCGCCTGCAGATTCAGGAAACCCTGGTAACCCAGATTGCCGACACCATTCAACGTGTAACTGATGCAAAGGGCGTTGCGGTAATCATTGAGGCAAAGCATCTTTGCATGATGATGCGCGGCGTCGAGAAGCAGAACTCTATTATGAAGTCTTCCGCCATGCTGGGGGTTTTTCGTGACAACCAGGCAACCCGTAATGAGTTGCTTGCGTTGCTGAGCCATTAGCAGTTTCTTAGCCGCTTGCCTTACTTTCCTCAACTTTAGTAACCAGCCAGAAAAACTTATAGGGTCGCAGCAAATTATTTGCAAAATTCACCGGTTTTCCTGTGAGGAAATCTACCACTTCCATGTCACCGAAAAACCTCACCAACAACTCGGCATCTAGCTTCTGGTTTTGATCGCTGTAGTTTCCCAGAAACATAAACTGGCTGTCCGGGGCGCTGCGCAAAAAACCGAACAGGTGCCGGTTTCCGGTATCCACGATTCGCAGCGGGTTTTCGGTGTGCAGAACCGGCAGTTGTTTGCGAGCGGCGGACAGACTTGTCAAATTTGCCAGTATAGTGCCCTGTGGTGTCGATACATCTTGCAGTGCCGCCATATCCCGCCACGGCATTGCCGGGCGGTGCAGCCAGCGTCCATCCTTGCTGGGGTTATCACTGGCATATGCGTAGTCATTTAGCAGGCCGATTTCTTCACCCATAAAAATCAACGGAATGCCGTTGAAGGCGAATGTTGTCGCATTAAGCAACTGAATGCGGCTGATTGCCAGCGCCTGTTGGTCCCGGCTGGCCGACTCCAAGCCCGCCAGCGATGCCAGGGTGCCGTTGGTGCCATGGAAACCTTCGTCGTCGGTAACCTGGAATTTCCTGCCCTTGGCAAAACTGCCGGAAATTTCACCGGCGTAGAAATCGGAGAGGAAGTGTAGTTCTTCTTTGGTTGCACCCCAGCCGGCATCTGCGGAATCCTGTAGGGTGCTCCATCCAATATCGTCGTGGCAGCGCACGTAGGTGACCCAGGAAGTGCCGCTGGGCTTGTCGGAAATCGCCTCAAGCATGTCTGCCATCTTGGAAACATCACCCGTTGCCAGGCTGTTCCACATGGCGGCCATAAGCGGATTATGGTACGCCAACTGGCACTCTTTGCCGCGGTTTTCCCGCAAGCCGAAATATTTGGCGACATCCCTGGCGCCGACAATCGCCTCCGCCTTCAGTACCGTGGCCGGCGCGGCGATGGCCAGCAGCCAGCGGAAAGCCTGCAACAGCATATGGGTCTGAGGAAGGTTGAGGCAATCGGTGCCTAACGCCTTCCAGGCAAATGCCGCGGCGTCCATGCGAAATATCTCCACACCTTTATTGGCCAGAAACAGCATGGCTTTTAGCATTTCTAAAAACACCGCCGGGTTGCGGTAGTTTAGGTCCCACTGAAACGGGTAGAAGGTTGTCCAGACCCAGAAACCACCGTCTTTACTATAGGTAAAGTTACCCGGCTGGGTCGAGGGAAAAACTTCGCCGAGGCTTTCCTCAAAGCGGTCGGGCATTTGGCGGTCCGGAAAAGTGAAGAAGAAGTCCCGGTAATAGGGGTCGCCGGCCACCGCCTTTTTCACCCAACCGTGCTGATCCGACACATGGTTGTAGACAAAATCCAGGCATAGGCTGATCCGGTTGGCGCGCAGGGTTTTTGCCAGACGCTCCAGGTTGTCCATGGTGCCCACTTCGGGATTGGTCTGGAAGTAATCGGCAATCGCAAACCCACCGTCGCTGCCGCCCTGGCGTTTGCGCAGCACGGAAAGCAGATGCAGGTAACGTACGCCCAGTGACTTGAGATAGTCGACCCGCCCGGCAACGCCTTCCAGAGTGCCTGCGAACCTATCCGCGTAACACATATAGCCGATCATTTCATGGCTTTGGTGCCAATCGGGCTGTCGCTTTTCGCGCTCTTCGTCCAGCGAACACAAGTCATCCGGTCGCGAATTCAGTGAATCCTCAACGGCATCGAGAATGGCCTTCTGCCACCGGGGATAGTCGGGCAGCTCGCCATAGAGTTGGTCAAGCGCATTGACGGCGAATTCTCCCACTGCCGCAAAGCGGCGCTCAAAAATGGCTAGGCGTTGGTCGGTGGTCATGGCATTGGATTCAAGGTGCGGCCTTATCTCTCGGAACCCGGAAATGCGGCCCGCCGGGGGCCGCAAAGGTTCCGGTTGTGGAACAGTTAGAAACTGTAGGTCAAGGAGACGGTGGTGGAACGGCCGCTCAATGGCCTGGCGCGGATTATG
>JANQKW010000178.1 GCA_028280905.1 Porticoccaceae bacterium | reverse complement strand
TTCCGTGATTAGCAGGCTTGCGTCCGGTAAAAACGCCATGCCCCAGGGTAGATTGAGGTCGCTTAACAGTGTGACTATCTCAACGGCGTGTTTTTCGGTGGTCAGCGTCCGGGCCGGCAAATCGCTCGCGTTGGCGGCACTGTCTCGCACCTTTATTTTGTTAAAACTGTGCCCAATATTGTCGCAACCTGCCAACAACAGGGTTAGCATAAGCAGGATGTAAAAGACTGCTTTGGGAGCGGATTGCTTGATCATAATAGCTGTCACAGAGATTGAACACCCGGGGAGTTTCCCTTACAGGCGTTTTTTAGTTAACTATAGCTGTATACGGGACAAGTTGAGAGGATTATATGAGCGATTACCGTGCACCGCAGGACGAAATTAGTTTTGTTATCAATCATGTGCTGAATTTTCAGGAAATTCTGGAATTTCCCGATTTTGCCGAGATAACCCCTGATGTCGCCGAAGCCGTGATCGGCGAGGCCGCGCGCTTCTTCGAAGAAGTCATCGCGCCCACCAACCAGCCGGCGGACCGCGAGGGCGCTCGCCTGGATGGTGACAAGGTGGTGACGCCACCCAGCCTCGACGGCCTTTATCGGCAGCTGGTGGAAAACGGCTGGCCGGGTTTGAGCGGCGATACCAAGTACGGTGGCCAGGGCATGCCGCAATTGTTGGGGTTTGCGGTGGATGAGATGCTGCAGAGTTCCAATGTCGCCTTTTCGCTTAACCCGCTGCTGACCAAAGGGGTGGTGGCGGCCTTGAGTAAATACGGCTCCCAGGAGAAAAAGACCACCTATCTGCCCAAGCTGATCAGCGGTGAATGGAGTGGCACAATGAACCTCACCGAGCCCCAGGCCGGCAGTGATTTGTCAGTGGTCAAAACCCAGGCAAAACCGGACGGTGACCATTATCTTCTCACCGGCGGCAAGATTTTCATCACCTGGGGCGACCATGAGATGGCGGACAATATCATTCACCTGGTATTGGCGCGCCTGCCGGACGCGCCAACCGGCGTCAAAGGCATCTCGATGTTTGTGGTGCCGAAATACCTGATCAACCCGGACGGCAGCATTGGCGAACGCAATGATGTCTACCCGGTCGCCGTCGAACACAAGTTGGGCATCCACGCCAGTCCCACCTGCGCCCTCAATTTCGGCGATAACGGCGGTGCGGTGGGCTATCTGGTCGGGCAGCCCCATCAGGGGTTGATTTACATGTTCACCATGATGAATCACGCCAGGCTTGCGGTGGGGTTGCAGGGTGTTTCGGTCGGCGAGCGGGCTTACCAGCAGGCGTTGGCCTATGCCAAGGATCGCGTGCAGGGCGGTGCGACCATTATTCATCACCCGGATGTGCGGCGGATGTTGCTGCAGATGAAATCCCTGGTGGAAGCTGGGCGGGTGCTCTCCTATGCGGCATTGGCCGCTTGCGATTTTGCCGAGCATGGTCCCGAGCAAACACGCGAGCGTTACGATCGCCGCATCTCCTTGTTAACGCCCCTGGTGAAAGGCTGGTGCACGGAAGTGGTTAACGAAGTGACCTCCCTCGGCGTGCAGATTCACGGTGGTATGGGTTATATCGAAGAGACGGGTGCTGCGCAGCATTACCGGGACGCCAGGATTTTGGCCATTTACGAGGGTACCAACGGTATTCAGGCGCTCGACCTCATCGGGCGCAAGTTTTTGTTGAACAAGGGCGAGGCCATGCAGGAACTGGTGGCGGACCTGGCGGTAGTGATTCCGCAATGCCGGGAAAACGGGCTGGATGCCGCGGCAAAGGGGCTTGAATCAGCCATGGGAAAAGTCAATCAAGCCACAGAATTTATCGTTACCGGGGCCGCCTCGCGCAAGGATCTGGCCGGGGCCGTTGCGTTTAATTTCCTGATGATGGTGGGTACCGTTGCGGCGGGCTTTCTAATGGCCAAGCA
>JANQKW010000130.1 GCA_028280905.1 Porticoccaceae bacterium | reverse complement strand
GGTATTTTGGAATTTGACGTTGAAGTGATTGGGAGAATCGATTACTCAACAGGCGACACGAACCCCTCAGGTTTTAAGGCCAGCACCGAACAGTGCAGGTTATCCAGGATGGATTCGGCGGTGCTACCAATAAAACACCCGGGTATATTGGCGCGGCACACGGTGCCCAACACCACCAAACCGGCATCCTGCAGCTCGGCGTAACTGGGAATAACCGCGGCGGGGTTTCCCTCGATCACTTTAGTTGCCGCCAACTCGAAATCCACGAGGCTTTCAGCGACCAGAGCATCCATAGCCTTTTCCCTTTCCCGCTGCTCCTTCACCGCAACCACGCACTGCTCCGTTTCCGAACCGAAAATCTTGCTGACGTTAATCCCGCCGCCCAACAGTTGCCAGGCGTGTACAACGTGCAAGCGGGCATTTTCGCGTTTGGCCACCCCAGCGGACCATTGCAGAATCCGGTGATTCAGGGCCAGGCCCTCCGGCGTAGGCGCAAACACATCAACCGCCGCCACAACACAGTTGATCGGCTTGTGCCTGCGACTATCCAGGACCCAGACAGGACAGGGGCATTTGCGCAGCAAGTGCATGATTGTGCTGTTAAAAATGGGCGTCGCGTAGGGAGCCGAGGGTTCGGCGCCCAGCATTACCATGTCGCAACCATCCTTTTTGACTTTTTTAATGGTTTCAATAAAGCTTTTGCCGCAGGTAACAAAGGTATCAATCTGCTCCTCGCGCTGACGATACCGTTCGGCACACCCCTCCAGAGTTGACTGCTGCTCCTCAACGAGTCGAGCCAACAGCTTGTCCGGTGGAATTAGCGTTAGCGCCGTCAGCTCCTCCGGGGAGGGCTCTTCCACTACCGAGAAGAAGGCCGACGACGACGACAGCTTCCTCGCGAGCGCTAACGCGCGCGGCACGAAACTGTCGGTCACCGACTGCGAGGTAGTAACAATCAGTACCTTATTGAGTTTGCTCATCTCCGCTCACTTTTAGGGTCGCCTGAAAGGCGCTATTGGGCAGAGCCTAGCAAACTCCGGATATTCATAATATTCGAAATATCACCGGCATATGTTCGGTTTTTACGAACACACCATTGGCCGGTAAATCAACCTGGCCACGGGCGAATCACAGATGCGGCAGACAGGTTATCACGCGGTTATACCGTTAATTGGCGGCGCGCAGATTCTCGGCTATGGCCTGATTGAGCAGCTTGATCGCCTCGTCCGACCGCCCTGTCTCTTTTAGGGTGTCGCTCATCAACATATAAGCGGCATTGCGAATCGTGACATTATCCGTTTGCTTGAGCACCTTCTGAAGTTCGCCTACCGCCTTGGCTTTCTCGCCGCGCTGTTCGTAGATCTCCTGCATTTTCTGCATCTGCAGAATAGCGGACATTTCCGGGTTCGAAGCCACCTGATGGGTGGATTCAATAATCTTGAAATAGTTTTGCATCAAATCCAGAAACACCTGCATCCTGTCCAGTTCCTCGAGATTTTCCGCCCGGCCGGTTAGCGGCGCGGCAATGCATATTGACAGCACCACCGGTGTAATCAGCGATCGAATCAAATTCATAGTCGTTCTCCTAAATGATTGCTAGGACTTCTCAAATTTTCGTATCTCACTTATCGATGGCAACACCGGCCGCTGATAGGTCTTGATGCTGGACAAACCAGGCATCGCCAGCGGCGGTTTGACCGAGGTTGCACCACTAATATTCGCCAGTGACGGCGTCTGGGGCAGCGCATCGAGCAGCGCGCCTTGTCCTGGATCATCAGTGGGCAGCACCCAAATCAAGCCCGCCATCAGCAGCAGGCAAGCCGCCGCGTAACGCCAACCCCGCGCGACGCGCCTTGTGGTCGGCAAATGCGCTTGAATTCGCCTCGCCAGGTAAGGAGGCGCAGCTATCGACCGGTAGCGCTCGCGCAGCGCTTTGATATCCCGGTCGTCATCTGCAAAGTGGTTTTCCATCATGGTCTCTAGGGAAGCTTGTCTCTGTTACGCTTTAGTTGTGCCACCGCTTTGTGCAGCAGTGCTTTTACGGTACCTTCCCTGCACCCCATCAGATTTGCCGTTTCCCGAACCGACAACTCCTCGAAGACGCGCAGCAACACCACTTGCTGCTGACGGGAAGGCAAACCGGCCACCAACTCAGCCACTTGTTGCGCGGTTTGCAACTGCATTGCATGTTGTTCGAGGTCGGCCTGCCTATCCGCGGCCTCCTCTACCAGCTCCCCGAACCTGTGCGCCCGGTTAAACTCCCGGCACACGTTGTAGGCGGTGCGGTACAGCCAGCTAAACGGCGCCGCGCGAAACTGGAATTTGTTGAGCCCGCCATGTGCGCGAAGGAAAACTTCCTGCACCGCGTCCGCGGCCTGTTGTTTGTCACGCAACCACACCAGCGCGAGCCGGAACAGTCGATCCTGGTGTCGAGCAACCAGGGTCGCAAAAGCATCCGCGTCCCCTCGCTTGAATAAGCGCACCAAGTCGGCATCAGTCGTCTCATCAACCTGCATAGGTAAAGGCACTATCTCATTGGTGGCGCCAGCGGGTTTATGGTTTACCCGGATGGCAGAGCGCGCATAAACCCCATCGGCGGCTCGCTCGATTCCGGGCTATAAAAATTCCGCACGTTGGGCAGCACCAGATCCAGGTCGGTATCCGGCACGCCGAACCAACCGGCCAGTTCGGCAAAATACTCGTCGACCGAAGTGGTTGGCGCATAGACGCCGCGCCCGACGTCCAGCGGATTCGTCGCAAAAATTTCCGGGTATTCCCCGTAAATCCGGCCGCCGTTGACCGAACCGCCCATCACCAGGTGATGGCCGCCCCAACCGTGGTCCGACCCCTTGCCGTTGGAGGTCAGCGTCCTGCCAAAATCGGACGTGGTAAAGGTTGTCACGCGCTCGAATACGTCCAACTCCACCAATGCATCGCGAAATTCCGCCAGGCCGCTGCTGATCATCGGCAGCATGTCCGCCTGGTTGTCCAACACGTCGTCGTGGTGGTCCCAGCCGCCCACCGAGACGAAGAATGTCTGGCAGCCCGCGCCCAGGGCTTGCCTGGCGCCGATCACCCGGGCTATTTGCCGCAGGCTCTGGGAGAAATTATTCTCGGAAAATTCAGTTGTCAGCGCCGGCGCTGATGACATGGCCTCGATAAACACCTGATGACTGTCGATGGCGTTGCGCAGTCGGTTGCGATATTCACGGCGGAATAAATTCGCCTGCGGCGTCGCCAGCACATCGTCAATCAATTGCTTGCGCAAATCGCCAAACTCGGTGCCATCGCCATAGGCATTGAGTCCGGTCGCGCCATCGCCGGTGGGTTGGATGCTGTATTCGGCGATAGTCTCACCACTTTGAAACAAATTAGTGCCGGACAGGGAAATATTCATCGAAATCCCGTTCGCCGGGTTGGCGCCGGTTATCAGATCGGCGATGCGCCCTCCCCAGCCCTGTGCGAGGCGCCGGTCCGGCACGGCAGTTTGCCACTGGGCGATCTGGTCCGAGTGGGAAAACAGACCCAACGGCAGGTTCGCGGTGCCGTTCTGGAACGCCAGTGCATCGAAGGGTTCCAGCAGCGTGCCAAGATTGGCGGCTATGGCCAGTTCGCCGCTGCTGTATAGTGCCTGAACTTCCGCCATGCCTGGGTGCAACCCGTAGCTTCGCCCGTTTGCCGCTGTGCCGGGCAGACTGAGCAGCGCACCCTGATCGAGCGCTAAATCCGAGCGAATGGCGGCGTATTCGGCATACTGGTCGTTATCCAGCGGCGCCACCATATTGTAGGAGTCGTTGCCGCCCGCCAGCAGAATGCACACCAGCGCCCGGTAGTCGGCAGGGCTTTGCGCGGCAGCATTGCGCGCCAAACCCAGCTGCAACAGCGACGACGACGCGGCCATGGATGCCAGCCCCAGGCTGCAACTATTTGTGATGAATCTGCGGCGTGTCAGCACAGATAGCCTCTCCTCTAAAGTTGCACGGCATAGTCAGGTGACGTAAAGATCAGATAGATCGCCGTCTTCACCCGAAAATCCAGGTCTTCGGTAAGCGCCAAGACATCGCTGATTACCCTGCGGTTGCCCTCTGACAGGGTGCCGAATGTCATCAGGGTGTCGAGCCGGTCCAGCAGCGCATCCGGATCTTCCGCCAGCGCCTGGTAACCCGCCAGATCCAGCGTGGCCTGCATAAAGGGCGGCTCGGCAAAGTCGTTGGCCGTCTCCAGCAACACCACCAGGTCCGCGAGGTTGGAAATGGCGACCACGGTGCCGCTGTTGGTGATCTGGAATTCCGGCGCCACCAGGCCGGCCGCCGCCAAATCCCCCGGCGGCGTGTGGCTCGGCAGGTAAAAGTTAAAAACACTGGGCGCGGAGAGCGGATGCTGGCGCAGTAACTGCTGTGCCAGAAATCCCAGGTTGGCGAAGAAGCCGTCCGGGCTGGAGACATTGAACTGCCGCAACAGCGACGTGTAGCGCAGCAACGGCTCGCGCAACTTGGCGATGGCGCTGGAGTCGTCAGACGCGGCGGTTGCTTCCGGGTCCAGCAATACAGCCCGCAACACTGCCTTCAGATCGCCGCGCACACCCGTGTCGGTGCCCGCAAACGCCTCGGCAACCCGTTCGATATAGGCGGGCGACGGATTGGAGGTTACCAACCGTTGAATCAGTTGTTTGCCGATAAAGGGTCCCACATTGGGATGGTTGAACAGATTGTCGATGGCAGCCTCGATATCCGCTTCGCCCGACTGCCCGGCAGGCACTACCAGGCCGTTGAGCAGCCGCTTCTCTCCAGGCTCGTGAAATGCGTCGAACATTCGCATAGGCAACACAAAATTGGGCAGCCGCCTGCCGAAGAAAGCGCCCGCGCCGCCGTAGGAAAGCCCGGTGAAAATCTTGGCAAATTCCCGGATCTCCACGTTGGAGTAAGTGGCAATCGGGGCGCCGGTATTATCCAAACGCAGCGAACCGTCGGGATTGATCTCAAACAGGCCGATGGAAAATAGCTGCATCACCTCCCGGGCGAAGTTTTCGTCGGGAAAGGTATTGTTAGCGGGGTCGGCTTTGCGGTTGTTGACGTGGCTCAGATAGATGCCCATAGCCGGGTGCAGCGCGACTGCCCGCAATAGTTCCCTGAAATTGCCGAAGGCGTGGGTCAACAGGGTATCGTAATAGTTGCTGAGCGCGTATGGGTCGATGATCAACGCATCAACCGTATCCGACACTACAAAGATCTGGCTAAGGCTGTAGGCGATTCTCTGCCGCAGCACGTCCTCACTGTTGATGGTCTGCTGCCACCAGGCCAGCCGGCGAAACAGGAACTCGAAGTTGCCTATTTCAGTTTCTATCTGGGCGAAGTCACCCGCCGCCTGCCGGGCCAGCAGTTGGTCAACCACCGGCTGGTGGAAAGCTATCGGCAGCGAGAATTGCGCTTCCAGCCACTCCACGTTGCCCTGCCGGGCAATCTGTTCAATGTCCTCGTAGGCCAGCCCGAATGTCGCCTGGGCCGCCAGGCGCGACGCGCTATTGAGCTGCGCTTGGGTGGGTGGGCCCGGGCTGGGGGGATTGTTATCGCCCGGCGCGCCGCCACCGCCACCTCCCCCACAACCCTGCAGCACCGCCAGTATTGAAATAAAAAATACCGCTTTTAACGAGTTGCGAGAGGCGCCAATCAATTCTTGCCAAGCCACAGACACCGGACCTCATCTTTCAGTTAACAGTCACACAGGGGACACAACTGTTCCCAACCTTTGGTGCGCAATCCATAGAAATGGTTTACGCGCATTTGTGGCTTATTAACCGTGGATTTTCCCCGGTTAATAGCCCCTCTGTTCAACCAATTCGACAAGCCTCATCATACTCTTAAGCAGATCAGTGCCGGCTAATAGCGGATCTTCTTCAAAAGCTGGGGCATAGCGGCTTAGCACCTCTGTCTGTGAAGTATACAAATCAACAACGGCGCCAATCTGTTCGTCGTCAAAATGTTGGTAATATCGGTCAAATAGAAAAATAATATCGTGCAAATCCCTGGCAGCTGTCCTTCCGCGGAGTGCTCCGAGTTTTTGGCTAATAAGCACATTGACCTTATAGGTGAGGATTCCATTGATTTCTATAATCTCGTCATCATTCGGTGTCCCCCGCAATGACGTTTCAATTTTAAGGCTCATGGAATCGCCGTATTCAACGCGATAACGCTTTACAGTTTTTGTGTCCTTGACTGTGGTGATCCTTGGCCCGCGCAAATGAGCAAAGCCTTTTCCAAGCACCTTGAACACCTCCTCTATAAAATGCTCAAGATTGAGGGACACAGCCGCATCAAAATCCAGGTCTTCACTAAACCTGTCCAGTCCGTAACACAATTTCAGCGCCGTTCCGCCCTTCAACACCATGGGCTTATGCTCAGCGCGCAATTTTTCACATATTGTGCGCATCACCAATTCGTGTTGCTGTTGTTGATCTTCAGTGAATTTCATTTTCTTCCAGCCATCGCTCGAGATACTTCTGCTGACGGGTATTCGCCAGTGGCAGCAGTTGGTTAACACAGTTGCGCAGCACCGGATCCGAAAGCGGCAACAGGTACTCATCCTTCATAAAGAAGGACGGATACCGATTTTTCACAATGATATTGGAGTACAGCAGGTCCTTTACTGCCCGCTCCGGTTTGGCGCACAGTTTCGTCTCAAGTTCGATGCCGTGCTGTTGCAGGAATTCGCTGCAATCAAACAGCTCCCTCGAAGCAAGTCCAGGGGCGCTATGATAGTTACTGCCCGCAACCTGAAATTTTTGGCTGGCCAGCAAACCTGACTGGTGCCAGTCGCCCACACGCCCGCGATAGGGCACATTAAGCGCACTGATGCCGGTGATATAAACCGGACCCTTAAGCACCGACAATATAGCCTCCACGCGATCTCGCAACCAACGGGGCCTGGCTGTCAAACCTCTCCTGATTTTGGAAACATCATGCCGGGCCAATAGCCGTTTGACGTGTTGTTCCTGTAGGTAATTGAGATGGGGGTTCTCCCTAAAGAAAAACGCCAGCGCATTCAGCAATGTGGTTACCTCCTGACCGGCTACATTCAGTTTTTTTCCGACGACGGTGCGAAATCTGAGAAGGTCGTTTTCCAGTTCAATTTCACCAATGCGTTTATCCGAATCATAGACGCGCTGTTCCGGTGGCGTTCCGGTGAAGCCCAACTGGTAAGCGGCTAACGGCCCGGACGGCACTATTCGGGCCCGGTATTGTTTTCTTAACAAATTGATTATCGCATCAGCTTTGGGCGGCAATTCACCAAAGTATTTGCTGCTATCCGGTTTGCAATAAAGGCCGTTGCGCATTTTTTGCAACCCCTCTTTTTTGTAGAGGCGGGACACGGCTTTGTCCACCTGCCGACTGTCTGCTGACAAGCGGTGCAGCTCAGCGCTGGCCGTCACGCCCCCGGGGCGCAACCTTTGAAACACCTGCCTAACTTGCTCTGCAACGCTCACGACAAACACCGTATTTGAGATAAAATATCGCGTTATTTTATCCCTAAAACTATTGAAAACCAAGACTTTTCTGTCCAACCCGAGCGACAAATAGTCGGCTGCAGATTGCGACCTGTTTCACACCTTTTATCGCCACAGCCTTGACGTGGGATATTTTCCCACATATTCTTATTGCGCAACGTGGGAATTTTTCCCTCATACTGCGAAAGCACTAAATATAAGGAGAAACACCATGAAAAACAAACTTCATATACTGGTAACGGCGGGAATACTTTCAGCATTTTCGGGCCTTTCGCCTGTCTACGCCGAAAATACTGCAGTTCTGTCGGGTACAGTCGTCGACCCTGTCACGGCAAGGCCCCACCACCGCCCAGAAGGCAGTGATATTCCAAACCCGGGTGATTTTGATGTCAATCGCCAAAACATCCGTCGCATTATCAATATGCTGCAGGACGCCGGGCTCAACCGCCAACAGATCAAACGTTGGATACACGCGTCTCTCAACCATGATTCGGTGGATATTCCGAATCCCGGCGACATTGACCTCAACCGCCAGAACTACAAACGGGTGGTCAATGCACTGCTTGATGCCGGCCTGACGCGGCAGCAGATCAAGCGCTGGATAAACGCCAGTCTCGACGCCGATGACGGGCGCGACCGGATGCGGGACCACCGGCCAAACGATCGCGCCAGGGACAGAGTCAGTGACCGGCGCCGCGTGGATCGCGTTACCGACCGGGTTCGAGATCGACGACCCGTTGACCGCGTCAGAGACAGGGTTAGCGACCGCGTAGCCGACAGGCCCGCGGTGCGTGATATTCCAAGGAACCGGCCCCTGGTTCGACCGGATATCAGGCCATCCAGGGATATTGCACGTATCAGGCCGGAGCGGGTGGAGCGTCACTCCCGCTAGGTTACTCGCGCCACGCCCGGTGGCTGCATCAGCGCCGCCGGGTGAGGGCCTGTTTACGCGAAGTGGGATTGTTTCCCTCACTATTTACCCTATACTGCCGAATAACCTTCGCGACTTCGAATACCAGAGGAACTCGACAGGCAGCAAACCCGGATGACAGACCCTGAGCAAAACAAAAGCAGCCCGGCCCAGCCTCCCGAAAGCCTGTTGCAGGCCGTTCGCCATCTTCTCAAGCCGCTGATCAAGCTGCTGATCCGTCACGGGATTACCCTGCCGATGTTGAATGAAATACTAAAGCGCACCTATGTGGAGGTCGCGGACAGCGACTTCCGCCTCGAGCCCGAAGCCCCTCCTTCCGACAGCCGCATTTCTCTGCTAACCCGGGTACACAGAAAAGACGTTCGACGACTTCGCGAACAGCAACCGGAAGACAGCGCGCCGCTCTCCACCACCTCGCTGGGCGCCCAGATTGTCGCCCAATGGACCGGCTCGCCGGACTACACCGATAAATCCGGGGCGCCTCTGGCGCTGCATCGCAGTGGAACTGACGGCCCCAGTTTCGAGGCCCTGGTAACATCGCTCAGCAAGGATGTGCGCCCCCGGGTGGTGCTCGATGAACTGCTGCGGCAGCATCTGGTGGTGATGGAAGGCGACCTTATCCGGCTAAACCAATCGGCCTTCCTGCCGCGCGACGATTTTGACCAACTGATGGTTCATTTCAGCCGCAACCTGCACGACCACCTGGCCACCGCCGAGCAGAATGTCGCGGGTGAGCGGCAGAGCCTGCCGGAGAGGTCAGTCTACTACACCGGCCTGTCGGCGACCTCGGTAAAAAAACTCGCCAAGCTGGCAGAGGAGAAGGGCATGCAGGCAATTCTCGAAGTCAACCGCGAGGCCAGCGCCCTGTCCGAAGCCGACGGCGGGCAGCCGGGCGCCGACCACCGGATCACCTTCGGCATCTATGTTCACACCGCGGACGAGGAGCAGCCGCAATGATCGCCACCTGGCTGCAGGACAGACGCGTGATGCTTGCCTTCGCCGGGATGCTGCTGGCGGCGGTGGTGATCAGTGTTTCTCGCGGTCCCGGCGGCATCGGCGGGACGGGCATCACCGACCAACCCGGCGGTATTGGCGGCACCGGCATCTTCGGCCGCATCGATGAATTCGGCAGCATCTGGGTTAACGGGTTGGAGATCCACTACGACAGCAACCAGGTCGTCACCCGGAGAGACCGAACCGAAACCGCGGAAGTGTTGGAGATCGGCCAGGTGGTATCGGTGGTCGCGAAAGACATTGAGGGCAGCCTGCAGGCCAGTTCGATTACTCTGGTGGAGGAAGTGCTGGGGCCGGTAACACAAGCAGCCAGCAATGAACTGCTGGTAATGGGCCAGCGGGTGCTAATCAGCGAAATGACAATATTCGAACGCGGCGGTTTGAATAACCTCCCCAATCCGGGAGAACTGGTGTCCGTATCCGGCTTCCGCACCATAGATGGCGATATTCTGGCCAGCCGCGTCGATACGACGCCGGGAGAGACGCTGATGAGGGTACAGGGCACTGTGGTCTCTCCAGACGGAAGCGGCTTCACCATTGGCGAACTGCCGGTGTTATTCCCGGACCAGGGTTTTGAGAGTGGCGTATCGGTTGAAGCCATCGGCACACTGAGGGGGAGCAAACTGCATGCACGGCGCGTATCCGAGCGAGGGCCTTTTAGATTCTCGGCGCCGGTTGCCGAGATTTCGGTTCAGCGGATTGATACATCAACCGGCCCCTCCGCCGAAGACGGCTGGCGACTTGTAATAGCGTCAGGGCCTATGAATCCAGAGCAACAGGACCTGCAGGTCAAACCCTGGCAAGTTATCCTTCCGGCGGCTATCGAGGCAAAAGAGGATAAGGCCGAGCCTGAAATCTCAACAGACACCCTTGCGGAGCCGGATACAGAAACCCGGCCGGAATCCGCAACCGAGGAATCCAGTGATCGTCAGCAGGATCCGGGCACTCGCGACGTCAGGGATACCACTGATGACACGACCTCCGAACCGGAAGACTCGGGGGAGTCCCGTGAAGGGGTAACGGATTCCAGGGACACCGACCGGGCTCCGGAAAGCGTGGTCGAACCGCAACGCGATCTGGCGCCGACACAGGACCGACCAACCAGGCTGGAAAGGACTGATCGGCCGGTAACCGTTGACCGTCCGGTTGTCGACCGACCCATCCTGGACAGGCCGGAACGGCCGCAGAGGGATTAGGCTTTTTTTAGTCGTTTTCCTTCAAGGTGCTGGGAATGGGTTTGGTGCCAGTAGCCCGCGGCTATCTAGGAACTTCTTTTGAGACTCGCTGTAAACCCATCCCTGGGAGCTCCGCACCGGCATCCCTGCCGGTGAGGGTCTCAAAAGAAGTTCCTAGACACCCGCTTAGGTTGGTGCCATCTGCAACGCCGTGAGCGGGCATCTGGGGACAGTGTTTGGGACCCTCGTCGACATGGATGTCGACGCGGAGCTTACAGGGATGTATTCACAGCGAGTCCCAAACACTGTCCGCAGATGGCCGCGGGATGAAGGCACCAATGCAACGTATTAAGCCAGGCTGGAAGTACCTAAAATCCCCGGTACTTAATCTGCACACCCACCCCAAAGTCCGGGCTGCCTTCACTGAGGCCCACCGTCCCATAGCCGATCAAACGCCAGTTATTATCGAGCCCCACATTCAGGTAGGAAAATAGCTCCTGGGGATCCTCGGCGGATGGAGAAGCCGCTTCACGGTAGTCGTAGGAAATACCTGCATTAACATCGTTCCGGAAGTAGTAGGCAACGCCCAATGATCCATAAGCAGTGTCTTCCAGTTCAAAATCTTGCGGGTCGCCAACAAAGCGATAGCCAAGGGTGGCAAAAGGCAAATAGTTGCCAACCAGCTTGGAAACGTCAACCTGCAGCGTCACATCCGTCTCTCCGGTTCCCAACCCCTCGTCTTCGTCGGCCGTTGGCAGCTTAACTTTGCCGGTAAAATCCAAATACCAGCTTTCGCTATCGAGTTCCGGAGAATAGGTAACGGAAACCGAGGTATCCGCCAAGCCGGCTTCACCGTCTTCATCGGCAACCACCCTGTCTCTGACAGGTGTCGGCGTCGGACCCAGGTCGCCGCCGCTGATAACGGTTCCCGGGCCGTCCAGATAGATGTAACCCGTGGCGGCGCGCAGCGACCACTCGCCGTAGATAAACTTCACGCTCACCGGCAGGTAGGTGATTTCAGTATCCTGGTCATCTCCGTAATCGCCTTTGGAAAAGTCTATGCCGGTGGCGACTTCCACTTCCAGCTCCGTTTGCGAGCCGGCGGCAACAGCGCAGGGCTGCAGCAATAAGACTGCCGCAAAGCCAGTAACTCCAACTCTGCCGGCCAAACGGGAAATGCTGGTATTGATTGCTGCCATGGTGTCCTCCTGTAGCCCTTTTTTACGGGCAGTATTTTGTTATTCGCAATGCTAGGTGGGAATATTTCCCACGTCAAGCGATTGGACCGCTTTTTCATCCCGATAACGGATAAACGGCATCAAGCTTTGCCGGGACGGCAATCCAACGCGAGACTCCCCTTATAATTTCCCTTCAACCGTGCCATTATTCGCACTTTTTATTGATCGCGAGTCTATGACTAACCAGCTCTCACAGCTACTGCAAACCTGGCATAAGCAAAAAGACAGCGCCCAGTGGGTATTGGGCACTGTCTATAAGATAGAGGGCCCCAGCTACCGCAAACCGGGCGCAATGATGTTGTTTAACGATCTGGGGCAGCAATTTGGCCTGCTGAGCGGAGGCTGCCTGGAATCGGATATCCAGAAACACGCCTCGCGGGTTATGGATTCAAAGCAGGCCGTCACACTTTGTTATGACGGCACCGACGAAGACGATATGTCGTTCATGCTGGGGATCGGCTGCGGCGGCACCATTTATATCCTGCTACAGCCACTGTTGGCGGAAAATAATTTTTTAGGCTTGGAAGATGTGATCGAAGCGCTCGACAACCGCGAATGCTCGGTGTTGCTGCAAAAAATTCCTGAGCAGAGTGAGGCTGCGGCAAGCCAGTATTTGGCCGCCGAGGACACGGACTACTCCGCCATGGTCGCGCAACTGAATGCCAAACGCGCCACGCTTATCAACCGGAACAAGCAAACCTGGCTGGCCACCCATATCAAACCGCCGCCCCACTTGTTAGTGGTGGGCGGCGGCGTGGACGCCCGACCGTTGGTTAACCTGGCGGCTGAAACCGGCTGGGAGGTGAGCCTGTGCGACCCGCGCCCGGCAAACGCGCGGCGCGAGCACTTTATGTCGGCGTCGTCGCTGCTGCGCTGCGCGCCGAAGTCCCTGGCGGATGAACCGCTTTTTAAGTACTTTGACGCAGCCGTTGTGATGACGCACAACCTGCAACTGGATGCCGACGCGCTGGTTGCGCTGCAGCATTCCGGCGTTAGGTACCTGGCGGTGTTGGGGCCCGCCGCGCGCAAATTGCAGGTGCTGGAATTGGCTGGATTAACTGAGCAGCGCTTTGCGGTTCCCATCGCCGGCCCGGCCGGTTTGAGCCTGGGGGCGGAGTTGCCGGAAGAAATTGCGCTGTCCATTCTGGCGGAGTGCCACGCGATGTTAAACCGCGTTGATGCCAGCTCACTGAGTGGTGTGTTAGGGCCTGTTAACACTAATGGAACCGCCCTAGCCAATGCGTGAAACTGCTGCGTTGATACTGGCCGCCGGCGCGGCATCTCGCTTTGGCGCCCTCAAGCAATTGGCCGATATCGACGGCAAGCCGATGCTTCAGCACTGCATCGACAGTGCCAGCAAGGTGTTACCCGGCGCCGTATATACCGTGCTGGGCAACCAGTGGCAGGAGATCGCCAACGAAATTTCCGGCGCCAATATGCTTGTCAATCCTAATTGGCACGAGGGTATCGGCAACTCAATTGCGTTTGGCGTCAGTCAACTGGCGGAAAGCTACCAAGCTATCTTAATTCTGCTCGCGGACCAACCCAAGGTAAGCAGCCAACATATCGGCGAACTGCTGTTCCTTTTCCAGGATAACGATTGCGCCTGCAGCTTTTACCGGGGAAGCAGGGGTGTGCCGGCGGTGTTCGACAAGCGATATTTTGGCGCGCTGTGCAACTTGTCGGGCGATCGGGGCGCCAAAAGTCTTCTGCAAACTATTACCGAGAATGTCGCCGAACTCACCCTGCCGGCGGCGGCATTCGATGTTGATAAGCCCGAGGATCTCGACACCCAATTATTCAACCCGTGACACCGGAACGCTTCAATAAAATACTGCGGGTGCTGAACAGCCGCCAACCGGATCTGACGGTTATTACCGACGAGGTTCACAAGGGACAAAACCTGTCCGCGATTATTCGAACCTGCGATGCGGTGGGTATTCACCGGGTTCATGCCGTATACCGCGAAGGGACCTTCAGGGCCCATACCGGCACCGCCATGGGCAGCCACAAATGGGTGGAAACCCTGGTCCACCGGGATATTGTCACGCCGCTAAGGTCGCTGCGAGAACAGGGTTTTCAAGTGCTGGCGGCGCATTTTGACGCGCGCGCCACCGACTACCGAGAGGTGGACTACACCCGGCCTACCGCTCTGTTGCTGGGCGCCGAAAAATGGGGGGTCAGCCATCGCGCCCTGGAACAGGTGGACGGCTCGGTCATCGTGCCCATGATGGGCATGGCGGAGTCCTTTAACGTCTCCGTGGCGGGCGCCATCATACTTGCTGAAGCCCGTCGCCAACGTGAAGCGGCGGGTCTGTATAGCCAACGCCGCTTACCAGAGGAAGCGTACCGCAAGCTGTTGTTCGAGTGGTGCCAGCCGGTGATTGCGCGCTACTGTCGGCTGAACCAGTTGCCCTACCCCGAGCTGGACGACACAGGTCACCTGCGCGACCCGCAACAGTTTTCCCGTGTGCGCAACACCGAATAACCAAATGGGGCGTATACCTCCCTAATCCATCCACTTCTGCCAAAGTCGCGAGCTACGCTATTTAAGCTTCATGCAATTGGCGTAATAGGTTACCGTGGCCGGCCAGTCGGAAAAGATACCCAGAATACCAACCTTGCTCGCCAACACATGCAAGACATCCAGCATATCGCCGTCGTTGTCGATCAAGCTTTCCGGATTTGCCGGGTTGGGGTTGGCGCCGTTCAGTGTCTGGTAATACCAGCCCCCGCCGTTGGCCAGCGGGCCGGAGCGTTCAATGGTCCAGGTGATAATATCCAGTCCCGCCGCCTTGGCGGCCTTGGCGTAGTAAGAGGGGACCATCCTGCCGTCTTGGGTATCCACCAGCATCCAGATCGGCGGCGCGATTATTTTCACGCCGTCCGCAGCCAGTTCCTCCATTGAAGGCTCCCAGGTTGCCGGGTCGCGGTGATCAAAGGAAGGCAAGCCGTAGCGGCCGTCCAGGTAAACCGCCTGCTTGCCGAAGCGGGGTTCGTTGTCAATCCAATAAAGTACGTCGTCAAGATTGAAAGACTGCGCCCAGACATCACGGGCGGGCACACCGGCCTGCTTGTACTCGTCAATCATCTTTTGCGCATAGTCCTGCTGGCTGAACCCATCGAACGGCATTTCCACGCCGGGCGACTTGAGTTCCGGGGTCATTTTAGCGCCCAGTTTTTTGAACAGCCGGATGCTCTCCCGGTGACTTAACAGGGTACCGCGGCTGGCGTACAGATCAGTGCGCCAGTCGGCCGTGCCTCCCAGGTACTCGTCAACCGTGGTGGCCCGATTGTTCGACGCGTCCATCTTGCCCTGCAGCGTCTTGAACTCGGCCAGGGTTATGTCACTGGTGCAGCATTGCGCTGAGGCGGGCGTCAGCAAGTTGCCTTCGCCGTCATAGGTCGCCGGTTGGAAGATGCCGGTGCATTTGCCGGCCAGGTCGGTGGCAAGGATATTAGTGGTGGTGTGCAGGTCGCATTGCAAGTGCCGGCAAACCAGCTCCTTATCCTTGGTAAAGGTCACATCACACTCCAAAATACCGGCGCCCATTTTTGCGGCGGCCATATAGGACTCCTTGGTGTGCTCCGGAAATTGCAACGGCGCACCGCGGTGCCCAATGGAAAAGTCGGTTTTGTAGAAGGGGCTCTTTTCACAGGCTTTCAGTTTTCGTTTCAGCGGGCCTTTATCCATGTCTTTTACCAGGAAGAAGGGACGCGGTCCCAACTGAATCTCCCGATCATGGCCTTTTCTGTCATCGTAGTACTTATCCTTGTTACCAAATTTTTTATAGAAATCGCGATCGTCGTCATCGGCCGTCGCCGGGGCGGACGCGCCCAACGCAGTCGCAACGATAGAAACCATGAGTGCACGACGCATTGTATGCTCCTATAGCTATGAGGGGGTTAGGGTTTGGCGGATACAAGAACTATCCAACGCACAAGCTACACCCGGATTGTTGCTGTTTCGTGCCGCTTTGTTGATGCTTCAGTGACAGTTTAATGGTGGGAGATGGAAGACGATAGATGAGAATGAAGCGCACCATCCCCCGTCTATCACCTCTCATCTCACGTCTTCCATCTCTCATCACCCAACATAATTCAACCAAATGGTTGAATTATGTTCCCACCTGCACTATATTAACTATTCCGGCAGTTGAGAGGCACCCGGCTTGACCACGTTAGCAGCGGACGAAAAACACATAGATCTGGTATTTCACGCACTGGCCGATTCAACCCGGCGAGCCATTTTAATGCGCGTTGCCAACCGGGCCCTGTCGGTGACCGAAATTGCCGAACCCTTTCAAATGTCACTGGCGGCAGTCTCCAAACATCTCAAGGTGTTGGAGCGCGCCGGCCTGCTCAATCGCAAAAAGCAGGGCTGCACCCACTACCTGATGCTCAACGCCGAGGGCATGGCCACGGCGGAAGAATGGTTGGCTCACTATCGGGCTTTCTGGGGTGATCGCCTGCAATCCCTGCAACAATTCTTGGAGGAGGAACCCTGATGAATACGGAAAATACCCGCTTACAACTCACGGAATTTATTGCCGCCAGCAGAGAAAAGGTCTATAAGGCATGGACAGACCCCGAATGGCTGAGCCGCTGGTTTGCCCCGGGCGAGATGACGGTTCCTCTGGCTGAGGTGGACGCCCGGGTCGGCGGGCAATACCGGATACAAATGAAGAACAGCAAAGACGACGAGACCTTCACCACCAGGGGCGAATACCAGGAACTGGTGCCAAACGAAAAGCTGGTATTCACCTGGGGTTGGGAGGGGCCGGACCGGCACGAATCACTGGTGACGGTTGAATTGCGGGACAAGGATTCCGGCACCGAAATGGTGTTAATCCACGAACGGCTGGCCAACGCGGAAAGCGCCAAGAGCCACACCGAAGGCTGGCAGGGTTGCCTGGCAAACCTCGCCGGTCGTATCGGCCAATTCAATTAATCGAACGACGGGAGCAAAGACCATGAAAATGTTAATTTTAAGTAGTCTATTCGTACTGTCCCAGGTTGCATTGGCCGGGGAAGCCGAACACAGCATGCCAAACCCGACCGTCGCCAAGGAGTTTGCGGTGATGAAGCAGCTGCTGGGAACCTGGGTCGGCACCACGCAAATGCAGGGCCAGGAAGCACCGATGAAAGTCACCTACCGGTTGTCATCGGCGGGCACCGCGGTTACCGAGCGGATGATGGAGGGCACTGACCACGAAATGGTGTCTGTGTATCACAAGGACGGCGACAGCCTCGCGATGACGCATTACTGCGCGTTGGGCAACCAGCCGCACATGAAGCTGAAAGCGGCCGATGCCAAATCCATCTCCTTTGAAATGGATGAGCCGCGAGGTATTCAGTCCACCGAGGAACCCCATATGCACGCGGTAACCTTAACCCTTAAAAGCGACAACGAATTGCAGCAGCAGTGGACCCACTATGTGAATGGCAAGCAGGCGGATATTGTGACTTTTAACTTGACGCGGCAGAACTAGACGGGCTTTTTATAGTTGCCGAACGGAATGGTGTTTATCAAACGTTAACGCTTCTTTGCGTCATTCCTGCCTCCGCGCACTGCTGTCCGGAATAAATCCGATGAAATATGCTTAACGTCAGTAATGGCGAGATAAAGCAGGAAAGTTGGGATACAGAGACTCGGTTTGTGCTTTTTCACGGCCGGTGGCGAATCGCCTGCGGAGTTGCCTTTGCAGACACGCGGTGAATACATCCCTGGTCGCAATTGCTCCCGGCAATTTGCGACACTTCCTCCATCCATGGAGGTCGTACGCTCGACACCCGCTTCCCTGCGGGTGACGGTCTGCAAAGGCAACTCCGCAGTCAATTCTTCATATCTACCGCTCTACTATTTAACAAGTTGCTTTTTTTTTGGAAAAGCAGTACAGCGGTGGATTTGAAGGTTGGGGTTGGGTAAGGGTTTGGAACCTTCGCCGGCAGGGAAGCCGGCGCAGAGCTTACATGGACGTATTCACAGCGTGTTCCGAAACCCTTACCCAATCACTGCCGCCACCGACCCGGAAAAGTAAGACTAAATTATTCCGGACAGCAGTGCGCGGAGGCAGGAATGACGAGACAGAAGTGTCGTCGAGTTTTTACCCCTTTTGCAGCAACAGGCTCAGTCTTCAAATTCAACTTCATCGGCAACACCATCGGCCGGCAGGTCGTCGGTAATTTTCACCAAATCACCGTCGTCCAACTGGGAGAAAAATGCGCCGGGCGTCAAAGACTGGTCATCATCATCTTCAAACTCCGCGCCGGCGGTTTGAAACGTCAAGCCGAGGATGGTGATTTCACCGCCGCTGACAAAACTCTCCACCGGCCCCTGCACCAGCTCGTCGTCCGGTTCTTCCAACCGCACTTCGGTGGCGATCAACTGACTGCCGCTGAGCAATGCTTCTACTTCGAGGAAATCGCCGGTGCGAAGATCGGACAGCGAAAGGGGATCGAAGGTATCCGTTTCGTCGTCGAGCTCGGTCTGGCTATTCACTTCAAAGCTGACGTTGCCCGCGGCAAAACCCAGCGTGATGGTTCCGCTGCCGTTGGCAATATCCAGCGCCTGCACGCTGGCCGACAGTTCTACCTCACCGGCGCGAGCCTCTACTTCTTCGGCAATCAACACACCGTTGACTATGTCCCCTTCCACTTCCACCAGCAGGCCATCTTCCAACACCAGTCCGGTGGGGTCCAGCTCCGCACCGGAAGCGTCCACCGCCTGCCCGGCAACATTAAAATTGGCCGCGTCGACGAAATCCGTTATCAGCCCTTCCAAGCTGACGTTTTCTTCATCGTCATCGAACGGCTCATCCTCCTGTTCGATTTCCGTCGCGGTAATGGCAGTGCCGGAAAGCGTTCCCTCCACTTCCACGCGCATGCCGTTTAGCAGTGTTCCGCCCGGCACGTCCGACAGGTCCGCACTGGAAAAATCCACCGTCAACGAACCCAGCGTAAAGACGGTTCCGGACAGCGCGCTGACCTGCCCTTTGACCTCTATTTCACTTTGGTTGGCGACAAAGTCGTCCTTTTTCTCCACCCGGGTGGCCTGCAGCACCCCGTCGCCGTCAAAGAAACCACTGACCTCAATTACGTCGTCGATCGCCAGCGTATCAAAGGTCACATCGTCGAACACTGTGGAGGTCTGGTCCACCAGGATAGTTATGTCAAACACCATCAGCGTCTTCTCGTTGCCGTCGGCGTTTACGGTGATTGCGCTTATAGGCCCCTGGATATCGTCGTCAAACTCAACGCTTTCCGCGGTGCCGGTTATGCCATCGTCATCTACCGTGCCGGATAGGGTAACCACCATCCCCAACCTGAGATCGTCTTCCGATGCGCTGTCGCCGTCCAGCACCACCGTCGCCGTGCCGGTTTCAAACTCAATACCATTGACAAATATACTGCCGAAGCCGTCGATGGTGCCCGTCGCATTTATGCCGGTGCCGCCGATTCCGGCGAAGGAATCCCCGCCACCGCTGCCGCCGCCACAAGAGGCTAACGTACCGGCGAGCAACACCGCCGGAATTTTATAAATCGTAATACGCGTAGACATAGTTATTTCTCCAGGGTCTGTGGACCGGATGGATGCTCGGTAAAGTAGATTCCCATCGCCACATAATGAGTTGAAGTGTCAGTTTCGGCATCAGTTGTATCCGAACTGCCAGTGAATTCGTGGGCCGAAAGCCAGGCGTCCAGGTCTTCCAACAGCTGCTGGGCTTTTTTTGCCGACAGCTTGATGAACTCCGGCAGCGCATTTGTGTCCACCCGGTGGTTGGAAACCTTGCGCTGGAAGCGCCGCAATTCAGGCGGCGAGGTCAGATTGTGATCGATGGTATCGATCAATTCAGCCACGTCGCTGCCCAGAATATTGATTTTGTCGCCGGGATCGCCCTCGGGAATAAAGGCGTGCCGCAACAGTTCCGCACAACCCTCAATGGTTTGCACGCTTTTGGCGGCCTCCAGCACCGACAGCATCGCGGAAGAGGGAATATCGCCGCTGTATTTCTTAACCAGGCTACTGAACGAACCGGTATCGCCCTCCAGCGGCAGCCGCGCCGGAACACCGCCGGCATCGAGGTAATCCTTGTCATTCATCCAGCCGCTGATCACCCGCACCGAACGGTTGTAGCGCTGATCGGCCATTACCGTTTCCGGGGATTCCAGTTCCCTGAGCCGTTTGGCTTCCTTGCGGGTCAGCCCGGTCAGCGCGGCAACGCTCGAAATAGTGGGACGCTTGCTGCTTCCGGTGTAGTCGTTAAAGGCTACATCCACATAGGCTTTGCGGGCCAACTCGGCAAACGTGCCATAGGCAATGCCGTTGCGCAGCAACAGTTTTATCAGTGGTCGCAGCAAGCGGCTGACCGCCGCCGCCAACAGAGTTCTCGAATCATCATTCATAATTTGGGAAAATAATCCCAAATTTGTAAAAAGTCAAGCAGAATCCTATCGACCCGTGATGCGGGTCAAAAGTCGCCTATCCGGGCATTATTAAGTTGCTAAGAGATAAAGGCTAAGTGCGGAACACGCGGTCCCGGTCAAGCCTCTGCCGGTTGTTGCGCGCCCCTAGGCAGGCTGATTACCACACTCAGGCCACCGCCTTCACGGTTGTTGGCACGGATGCTACCGCCGTGCAGCAGTAAGCTGCGTTTGGCGATCGCAAGGCCAACACCACTGCCGGCCGGCGAGTGGTTGTTAACGCCGTTGACCCGATAGAAGGGCTCGAAGATCTCCGTTAATGCGGCTTCAGGCACCCCGGGCCCCCGGTCATCGACGGTCAGGGTGATGGTATCCTGTTGCACGCCGATAGCAATTTCAACCAATGTGTGCTCCGCGGTGTACTTGAGTGCATTGCGGACGACATTTTCAATGGCCCGCTGGATCAGCGCATTGTCCACCGAAACGACACAGGGTTCCGGGCCGCTCATGCGAACATCAATATGCCTTTCCTGACCTTCAATACGCGCGTCTTCCGCGATGGCGCGGACCAACTCAACCAGGTCTGTGGGGCTTAACTCCGCCTGCTGCCGGCTTTGCAGCCGCGCATAGGACAGAATTTCGCCAATCAGCAGATTCAGCCGCTCCACTTCATGCTCAATACGGTCAATATCCGCCATATCCCTGTGTTCTGATTTTTGCCGGGAAATGGACAGAATGGCCTGAATGCGGGCCAGCGGCGAACGAAGCTCGTGGGACACGTCGCGCATCAGTTGCTGCTGCGACGCAAGCAACTGTTCGACGCGTTCGGTCATTACATCAAAATCCTGGGCGAGCTTGGCGATATCGTCAGTGCGCTCCCCCACGGTATGCGCCACGCGCACGCTGAGATCACCCTCCGCAACCTTGTGGCCGGCTTCGCGAAGCCGCCGCACCGGCAGCACAATAAAACGCGTCAACACTAAGCAAACGCTAGCGCTTACCAGTATCGCAATGCTCAACAATATCACGCGGGCGTTGGGCTGCATAAGAGCCCGGCTGAAAGGATGCAGTGAGCGGTAACCAACCACCGAATATCCGTCAAGCACTTCGCCGTGCACGGTAAGGCGGGGGTCCCGGACCTCAAGGCCGTTGTTGCGAGCCCAACCCTTTTCACCAATCAGTTGGGAGACGGAAGGCGGGAGTTGGCGGCCGGCAATATCCCTACCCTCGGCATCGATGATAAAGATCTGCATAAACTGCTCCATATCGAGCACATGCCGTTCACGCATTGTGTCAATGGCAGTTTCCGGGCTAACCGCCAGCTGTTCGCGCAGGTCCAGCGCTACCACCTCGACTAATCGGTTTTCGTAGCGGTCATCGCCTGCTGAATCGGTAACCGGGCGCAGCAGGTTTGCCGCCAACACCGTCAGTGCGGTGGTAATGAGCATAATCGCCCATATCGACAGGAAAATGCGTGGAAAAAAGCCCTGCATTGTCAGACTACGTACATATAACCGCGGCCGCGCACGGTTTTAATTCGTTGCCGCCCATCGGCCAGTGGCCCGAGTTTTTTCCTCAGGTGACCTATGTGGGCATCGACACTGCGATCATAGGGCATGATGCGGCGGCCCAACGCGCGCTGCGCAATGGTATCCTTGTCGACAACCTCACCCGCCGCCTGCACCAATACTTCCAATACCAGGAATTCCGCGCTGGTTATCGCCACCAACGCGCCCCCGCAGAAAACCGACTGGGAGCCGGGCTCCACCCTCAGGTCGCCAACCACCAGGTTGTTGTCCGCGGTGGCATCCGCGCCGCCGGCGCGGCGCAGAATGGCGCGGATGCGCGCGGCCAGTTCGCGCAGGTTGCAGGGTTTCGGCAGGTAATCATCGGCGCCGATCTCAAGCCCGAGAATGCGGTCGATATCATCGCCCCGCGCGGTGAGCATAATCACCGGGGTGCTGGATTGCCGGCGGATCTGTTTTAGGGCTTCGAAGCCGTTGAGCCTGGGCATTCCCACATCCAGGACAATGGCGTCAAACGGGCTGTCCAACGCCGCCGCGACGCCCGATTCGCCATCGTGGCGCGCGGTCACCGAAAAGTCGCCTTCCGCCGTCAGAAATTCATCGACCAGTTGCACGAATTCCCGATCGTCATCGACGATAAGAATGCGCGTGGCGTTGTGCTCTGTCATCGTCTACATCCAGATTCTGTTGTCCTGTCGGACAAACATTATAGCGTTATCCTGCGGTTGTGAACCTTGGGATACCTTGCGCTGCTGAAAGATGCGCTGCTGCAACGCCGCCTTTCGCTCCGCCTGGATTTGCCGATATTCAGCCAGCTGTTCATCCGTCAACACGCCGTTGAGCTCCTTTAGGGTATTGACCTGCAACGTCTCCAGCTCCTGGCGCAACTGCCGGGCCTTTTTAAGGCCAAGCCTTTTGCCGTTGCCGCGGCTCTGTGGGTCAACCCCGTATTTTTGCAAGATCGCCCGCGAGGATTCGAAGCTCTGCAACAGCGTGGGTGCGATCTGCTCGGCTTGCTCATCAGTTAAATTCAAGCGGGCTTTTGTTTCTTCCAGGCGTTGCTCTAATTGCGCGCTACGCCCTTCTTCCGCGGTGGCGGCAACGGCAAATAGGCCGATGAAGATGACGACGATTACCGTCTCGATCCAGTGGTTTTTCATGGTTGCTTTCCTCGTTGAATTGACGCAACCAGAATAAACCTTGGAGTGTGAAGTACCGCCACGGAATGAAAAGAAATGTAAATTTATTGGTCCGCCGAAATACAATACCTGGATAAGCAAAGCATCGATTACGTTTACATTTCTTTCCATTCCTTGACCGCGCTTCACATTCCGGCTCCTAGAATACGCAACGACACAGGTGCTGCCGAGCGCTTTTTCACGGCGGCACCAGGACTATCAACCCATGTAATAGCCGGAGAATCACCATGAAAATATTGACCACCCTACTTTGCAGCGCGGCACTTATATTGTGCGGCTGTTCAATCACCACACACACCTTCACCGATCGCGACAACGGCGCCGACTTCAGCAGCTATCGATCTTTCAGTTGGATCGACAAGCACCCCATGATCATCGGCAATCCGGTCCCCGCACTGACAAACCCGTTGATGGAGGCGCGAATTCAAAACGCCATTATGGAGGAACTGACCGCGCAAGGTTTTGAGTTTGTACCGACCGGCGGCGAGGCGGACCTTGTGGTGTCCTTCACGGTGGGCGCCCGCCAGGAAATAGATGTAGATTCATACCCTACCGCTTACCGCAGCTGGCGCTGGGGCAGCACCTATATCGGCGACTCTGTCGAGGTTCAAACGACCACCGAGGGGATGCTTGCTATCGACTTTTTCGATGCCGAGACCAAATCACCCGTGTGGCATGGCCGCGTCGAGAAAAGTTTGAGCAAGAAGGACCGCAAAAACGAAGCAGATCTGATCAGCAGAGCGGTGGCGGCGATTCTCGCCGATTTTCCATCGCCCACACCAGCAAGCGACAGCTAGCAGCGGGCATATATCTGCGACAACCCGCCGCGCGCCGTCCGGAAAAGGTAAGACTAGTGACATCCACTTTTCATAATATTCCGAATTCTTGCCTTCACGGATGGCGCTTCGTCCTTCAGCGCCATTTCAAAAAACTGCCTGGCCTCGTCCCGGTATTTTGGGTGCTGCTTGGCCAACTCGTGAAAGCCATTGTAGGCCCATGCCCTGACAAACTTATTGGTATCCAACAGACATTGCCGCAAAAATACTTCCAATACTTTTACGTCGGATTTGCCAATCCGCAGGTAGGGAAGGCTTTGCAAAATATGCAGCATGGACTCCCAGTGGCTGAGTTGTGACAGCAACTTAAAAACAGACGCGGCCTGTTCGGCTGAAATCCTGCGGCCGCGTTGCAGGTGATGCTTTAACAGCCAGGTAGCGCCCTTTTGCAGCGCGGTTTGCCGGGTAAAATCGATAAGGTTCGCCACGAACAGGGAATCACTGCTGTAGCGGTTGTAGATATTTTCGATATCCTCCGCGGACTTCCCGTCCCAGCCGGCAATTGCTTGCTCAATATTCAATTGGCAAAACTGGCAATAGCATCCAGTGGCTCACGCGGCATCTTCGCGCTATTGATCAACGCACCCTCTTCCTCATAGCCGAACGACATGCCCACCAATATCGCATTCCCCTCCGGGATATCCACCACCTCGCGGACCTTATCGGGAAATATCGCAAGCGCACCCTGCGGGCAGCTGGAGACACCCCGCTCCTCGAACAACAGCATAACCGTCTGCAAAAAAATGCCAATATCCACCGCATTGGCACGGTGCATGGTTTTCGGCATGGATAAAAAGGCCGCGTGGGGCGCGCCAAAGAACTTCCAGTTGCGCAGCGAAAGCTCGTCGCGCGCCGTTTGATCATCATGGGCAACGCCCATTGTCTGGTAATATTGCGCACCGCAGGCCCGCTGGCGCTGCTTATGAACACCGGTCAAGCCCCGTCCACCGGTCGGCCATTCAGGGTTTGGCTGCATGCCCTCGGCGATCGCCGCGAAAACCGACTTCTCCAATCGCTCCCTGGATGCTCCCGATACCACGGCGATGTGCCACGGCTGGGTATTGCCGTTGGACTGCGCATTGCGCGCGATATCGAGCACCTCCCGAATCACGTCCATCGGCACAGGGTCAGGCTTATAGCCGCGAATGGTTCGGTGCTGCAGCACCAATTCGGTAAGCGTTTTAGTTGTCATCAAATCCCCCAATACGATCTAGTTGATTAGGCGCCGTTACCGGTCAGCACCCTAAATACTGCCACAGCCCCGCCTATCACGGCTACCCATATAGGTATCAATACCGTCCACCGCTGGCTCCTGCGGATTTGCCGGTCATGCAGCTCGACCGCCGCATTCAACAGCGCCTGCGTATGCTCGGGAGACAGCGGCGGCCGCTTCTGCCCGGCTTCTTCCGATACATGGCGTGTTACCAGCGAAATCGGATACTGCTTACCTTCGACCACCCGGAAGAATTCCTGATGTTCCCCGGCCAGCTGCAGCCAACTTTCCGCTGAATTCGGGCGCGCCGGCAATTCCGACCTGAGCCCACCTTCACTGCGGTGGGAGTCCTTGTCCAGAGCCAACACCTGAATCAGCGCCAGCACATCCTCAAGGCGCCCATCTTTCAGGTACTTGATCTGCTTGCTTCTAAAGTACATACAATGCTCCTTCAGACCATAATTGAAACGCCCGCGCCAGACTTAAGCCACTGCCTGCGGCCGCACCGCGCGCACAGGCAATCACCGGCTGCGGACAAGGGCGCATTTTAACGGCAATCTAGGATAAGGATAAGCAGGGTCAGATCAGATTTTTCTCTTTGCGATTTACATTCTTTTCAAAAGTTCAATCTGACCCCAATGGCGAAAGATGTTTAATGTCAGTAATAGCGAGGTAAAGCAGGAAAGTTGGGATGCGGAGACTCGGTTTGTGCTTTTTTCACGGCCGGTGGCGAATCGCCTGAGAAAATGCCTTTGCAGACACGCGGTGAATACATCCCTGGTCACAATTGCTCCCGGCAATTCAGTGACACTTCCTCCATCCCTGGAGGTCGTACGCTCGACACCCGCTTCTGACCTCCAGGGATGGAGGAAATGCAGAAAATCGTCTGGAACGATTTCTGCCCTGCGGGTGACGGTCTGCAAAGGCACTTCCCCAGTCAATTCTTCATATCTACCGCTCTACTATTTAACAAGTTGTTTTTATTTGGAAAAGCAGTACAGCGGTAGATTTGAAGGTTGGGGTCGGGTAAGGGTTTCGGAACCGTCGCCGGCAGGGAGGCCGGCGTCGAGCTCCCAGGGATGGGTCCACAGCGTGTTCCGAAACCCTTACCCGATCACAGCCGCCACCGACCCGGAAAAGTAAGACTAAATTATTCCGGACAGTAGTGCGCGAAGGCAGGAATCCAGTTAGAACAGCCATCGATAAGCAGGGTCAGATCAGATTTTTCTTTTTGCGATTTACGTTCTTTTCAAAAGTTTGATCTGACCCTAATTCTTTAATTCTTATTCTTCTAATTCTTTTTGTGTGGATCGGCATTTTTGCCGAAAACCCTTCGATTGATATCCACCGCCATATGCACGCCGTAATCCCTTTCATCCTGGCTAACGCCGAGTTGATTAATGCCCTTTTTGGCATAGGCTAATGACTTCCCCGGTAATTTCGCCAAATGCTCCGCCAGCGATAGCGCCTCGTCCATCAGCGCTCCCTCGGCGACTACCGTGTTGATCAGATTGCAGGCTTCAGCCTTTTCGGCGCTGATTTTCTTACCGGTCAGCACCATATAGGCGGCGACTTTTTTGTCGATGGTAAGCAGGGTTGTCGGGGACGCGGCCGGGCCAAATATCCCGTGGAGCATTTCCGGCAGACAAAAGGTTACGCCTGACTCAGCGATAGCCAGGTCACAGGCATTGACAAAGGTTACGCCTCCCCCCAATGCGCGATGGTTGACCGCGGCGATAAAAATCGCGGAACTTTCATAGATGGCAGTCATCATGCGCCACATTTCATAGGTGGGCTCCACGCCGGTTTCTTCCGATTGATCCATACCGCTGCAGAAGCAATCGCCGCTTCCGGTGAGTATCACCACCTTGTATTCTTTAGCGTCTTCAGCGGCGAATTTCGTCAACTCCGCTCGCATCACTGCGCCCAGGGCATTTTTTTTATGGGGGCGGTTTAAGGTCACTATCGCAATACGATCGCGCCCCTCAACTACAATATCTTGATAACTCATAACAGGTTTCCAATAAGGTTAGGTTTCAATAGGTACCGCTGGCGGCCGGTATCAGGCCGCCACAAATTGGTCCGTGTGCTCACCCACCGTTGGCGCGTCGCCCCAGATTTTCATCTCGGAACCTAACAGCCTGAAAGGGAACCCTTTAACCATATTGCCGGTGGCGGTTTTGGCGAACACGCCCTCTGCAACGATCCTGGGCAATTTATACATCTCCGAGCCTTTCAATGCGCGAGCGGCGCCGCATCCTGCAGCGAGCAACACAGCTACAACCTGGTCCGCATCCTGCTGCTGTATCCAGCTCGCCAATGTCGCTTCTGAATCAATTTGAGCCAATTCAGACGACGCATTTAGCTGCTCAATGGAAGGAATCGACAGGGCCACGTAATGGCCGTCCGCGCAGGTATAGATGCCCTCGACGTCATTGTCTTTGCCGCTTTCGCGAATTGCGTTGACATCGTCGGCCGCGCCGCCGCTTACCCTTTCCAGTACATCGCCGATGATAAACACGGCCACATCGCGCTGGGAGATATCCACCTGCAGCGCGCAATTATGTCGCTCGCTGTAGCCTGCGGCCAGCGCAATAATCGCCGCGGCGTATAACGCCACGGTCTGATCCGGATAGTTAACGTTCCTTCCGGTTATGCAAGGCTTGCCGTCTTGATAGCAGGTCAGCCACGCAAACCCTGACGAGGCTTCCAGGGTAGAGCCGAAAGTCGTGTGGTGACTGCCGGGGCCATCCACGCCCTGACCTGAAATTGACGCCAGTACAATTTTAGGATTCACTTCGCGAAGCTTCTCAAAGGTGAAGCCCATTCTGTCCAACACGCCGCGACGGAAGTTTTCGGTGATTATGTCCGCGGATTTGACCAACTCCAGGAATTGCTGCTTGCCTCGATCCGTCTTCAGGTCGATATCCAACCCGAATTTATTGCGGTTGTTGAATTTAAACAGCGGCGAGTCTAACGACCCGGCCCAAAATCGAAACGGATCCGGGTAGGTGCCGGACTCAATTTTAAGGACTTCGGCGCCCATATCCGCGAGCAGTCCGCCCGCACCCGCGCCTGCGGTAATAATGCCCAAATCGAGAACTCGTATACCGGATAACGGCAG
>JANQKW010000117.1 GCA_028280905.1 Porticoccaceae bacterium | reverse complement strand
AGCACGGCCTGATTGGTCCCGGATAAACCTCCCCTGTCGGGACTCACGGCGTCACAGGTAGCACCGACGTAAGCGGGCGTCTGGGGGCAGTGTTTGGGACCCTCGTCGACAGGGATGTCGACGCGGAGCGCCCAGGGATGGGGTCACAGCGAGTCTCAAACACTGTCCGCAGACGGCCGCGAGATGCTGGCACCAAACTAAGGCCAGAAAGTTCTGCTACTGACACAAATCCGTCGGTTAGAGTAAAACCTTCTCTCCAATATATTCTTATAGATTCTGATTCAGCAAGGGTTAATAGCTAATGCCTACGATCAAATAACGGTTCTTCCCGCCGGGCGCGCTAACGGATACCTCCTCATCGACGCTTCTCTTCAACAACGCCCGCGCCAATGGTGAATCGATACTGATCAGATCGTTAGTAGTATCAATTTCGTCCGCGCCGACTATTCGGTAACAGTGGGTTACGCCGTCATCATCTTCCAGCGTGACTTTGGCGCCAAAAAAAATCTGGTCAGTGTTATCGGGCGACTGGTCGACAACCACCAATTCGTCCAGCCGCTTGCTCAGGTACCGCACCCGCCGGTCTATTTCACGCAGCCGTTTTTTGCCGTAGATATAGTCGCCGTTTTCCGAGCGATCGCCGTTTTTTGCAGCCTCATGGACGGCGGCGGTTACCCGAGGGCGTTCAACTTTCCAAAGGTGCTTCAATTCCTCCTCGAGCCGCCGGGCGCCGGCGGCGGTAATATAAGGCGAACTTTTGCTTGGCGGCGGACGGTAGCGGGACATCACGCGGAGTTTTCCAGGTTGTCGATCTCAATCGCCGGGCAGTCGTCGGGTACCGGAAAGTCGAGCAGTGTGGCATAAAAATACAACTCCGCCTGCAGTGATTTTTCAATGGTTTCCGCTTTGCGAAATCCGTGGGCTTCTCCTTCGAAAAGCAGGCAGGCCACCGGTAGCCTCTTCTCTCTAAGCGCGTCCGCCATCCCAACGGTTTGTTGGGGTGGCACCACCTTGTCCTCCAGGCCTTGAAAAAAGATCACCGGGCAGGAAATATTCTCGGCGTGGTTGATCGGGGAGCGCTGCTGGTAGATCGCCCGCTCCATCGGGTACTCCCCCACCAGTTTGTTCAAATATCGGGATTCGAATTTATGGGTGTCCCTGGCTAGCGTCTCCAAATCCCCAATACCATAGAGGCAGGCGCCGGCCTTGAAGTAGTCTTTGAAGGCGAGCGCCGCCAGCACGGTATAACCGCCGGCGCTGCCCCCTCGAATCAAGGTTTTGTCTGCGTCGGCCAGCCCTCGCTCGACCAGGAATTGCGCGCCGTTTACCGCGTCTTCCACGTCCGCAATTCCCCACTGGTAGTGAAGGCTATTGCGATATTTTCTGCCGAACCCGGTGCTGCCGCGATAGTTGATGTCAGCCACAGCGAAGCCGCGGCTGGTCCAGAACTGGATTTTAAAATTTAGTTCCGGCGCCGACATGCCCGTTGGTCCGCCGTGGCAAAGCACCACAAGCGGTGGCCGCTCTTTTTCGCCAGCGCAATAATCCGGGTTGGTGGGCGGATAATAGAGCAGGTGTGAATGCCCCTCCGTGGTCGGGAAGCGAAAATAATCAGGTTCCGAGAAATAGCGGCTGTCGACTGGCGGCGGGACATCGCCGGCGATTAATTCGATTGCGGCTGTCTCAGCCCGGTAACAGGCAATCACCGGGCTGCGCTTTGGGCTGCCAGCTGCAAAATAGGTCTTGCCGTCACAACAGTATATGTTGGAGACATGGGTGAAGTCGCTGGGCACCGGGGTAAATTCTTCTCCGGCGATGTCGATAGTGGCCAGTTTCCAATGACCGTTTTCCGTATAGCAACAAAAGACCAAGTTGGGGCTCAAGAACCCGTAGGTTGACATGCCGAGTGTCCACAAAGGCGTGGCAAATTCCGCCTCCCTTGCGCATACCCGAGTGGCGTTGCCGCTCCGGTTGTAACGGTAGATATTCCACCAGTTATTCTGATCGGATACATAATAGAGGTCGCCGCCCGGCGACCACTGCGGCTGGAAAATTGAGGTGTCGTTGCCTCCGGCTATTGGCCGGTGGTTGGCAGGCTTGCCGGTACTGTCGATATCGGCCAACCACAGCAAGGTGTTGTCCCAGGGCATGTCGGGATGGTTCCAGCTCAGCCAGCAAAGTTGCCGGCCATCCGGCGAGAAGCGGGGATAAGCGTAGAAATCGTCGCCGCTTACCAGCTTTTCGATATCCTCGATCGCGGGCGCTCGCACGGCTGTCTCCGCAGGCAACACTACCGCAGCGATATAATTTTCCGGTTCGAGTGTAGCCCGGTGGTCTTCGCATACACATACCAGTCGGTTGCGATGTGAGTCGAAATGCAGGTCGGCGAAACGCAGGCTGGTGTCGGGGCCGGCTGGTTCTGGCGTCAGGGGTATCGGCTCCACTGAGTCGCCGTGGATGTCCAGTTGGTAAATTCGCTGGTCGTCTTCCAGGCAAAAATACAAAATACCCCGTTTGACCAGATAGGCTTTGCCACCGTATTCGTGCACGGTGCTTCTGACACTCAGCGGCTTGGGTAGCACTTCCCTAACGACACCGTGGCGGTTTTTCTCCATCACGGTATTGCGGCCATTTTCCATCGGCCGGCTTTCGATCCAATAAATACTGCCGTCGTCGTAACTGGGCTGGCCGACAGAGGTGGAGGCGCCCGCCAACAACTTGGCGGAAACGGGAGACGGCCAGGAGCCGTAGGCTTTCTGTTCCGGACGGGGCATGGTTAGCCTCCCGCGAGCTTTACGGTGTGTCCAAGGGCTTCCAAAAACGTCTTGATTTTTTCGCGGTTGTCTCCCTGGATTTCTATAGCCCCCGCTTTGATCGCGCCCCCGGTTCCGCAGTGCTGCTTTAGCGACTTGGCCAATGCTTTTAACTCGGCATGGGGCAAATCCAGCCCGCTGATCACCGAGACGCCTTTGCCTTTCCGGCCGCTGACTTCGCGCCGGATACGAACGATTCCATCGCCCTTGGCGCGCTGCTCGGACTGGTGCTCCGGTTTGATCCTGCCGCTTTCCGTGGAGTAAACCAGGCGTGAATTCTTCATACATCAAATCCTAACTTAGCTATTTCGCAAAATGATCTTGCCGATGTGTTGGCTGCTCGCCATAAGCTGGTGGGCGGCATCCGCTTCGTCCAACGGAAATTCGGCGGCGGTTACGACTTTTAGCTGGCCGCTGCCGAACAGCGGCCAGACATGCTCTCGCAGTTGTTCGGCAATAGCGGCCTTCTGCTCAACGGGCCGGGATCGAATGGTTGAGCCGGTCAGCACCAATTGCTTCAGCATCACAGGTATCAGGTCTACGGTGACTTTTGAGCCTTGCAGAAAGGCGATTGACACAATGCGACCTCTGGGCGCCGCGGCACTGATATTTTTCTCAACATAGTCACCGCCAACCATATCCAGAATAACATCTGCGCCTCGGCCGTCGGTGAGTGTTTTAATTTCTTGTGCGAAGTCGGTTTCCCTGTAGTTAAGAGCGCGATCAGCGCCAAGCGCCAGGCATTGTTGGCACTTGGCGTCACTGCCCGCCGTTGTATAAACGGTTGCGCCAAACGCCTTTGCCATTTGGATCGCGGTAGTGCCGATACCGCTGGTGCCCCCATGAACCAGAAAATTCTCGCCCTGTTTGAGACCGCCGCGCATAAAGACGTTATCCCAAACAGTAAAGCAGGTTTCCGGTACTCCGCCCGCCTCGGTCAGGGAAGTTCCCGCGGGAATAGGCAGACAAACCCCTTGATGTGCGTTGGTGTATTCCGCGTATCCACCGCCTGCCAGCAGTGCGCATACCTGATCGCCCACGCGCCATCGAGTGACCTGCTCGCCGGCCTGTACAACTTCGCCCGACACTTCCAGCCCGAGAAGGTCCGAGGCTCCGGGCGGCGGCGGATACATCCCGATGCGTTGCACCAGGTCCGCCCGGTTCACCCCGGCGGCGGCCACCTTGATCAGTACCTCGTCGGCTTGTGGTTCGGGTATTGGCCTTTCCGCCAATGTCAACTCGCCGCCATTTTCAAAGCTGCTAATTTCAATGCAACGCATGGTTTTCATGTCACCTTCCAATTGATGTCATCCAGCAATTTTACTTTAAACTACCTGGGTGAATACACTGATATAATTGAATTCTTCTTCACGCGGCAAAGCCACAGGAAAAATGAGCCAGCCCCTACGCCATCAGTTGTACACCATTATTTTCGGTACAGACACCTCCGCCGGTAAACGCTTTGACGTGGTGTTGCTTTACGCCATTGTTTTAAGTGTCGCCGCGCTGATGCTCGACACAGTGGTAGTGATACAGGAACGATGGCCGGGTCTGCTCTACAGGGTAGAGTGGTTCTTTACCATCCTCTTCACTATTGAATATGCGACTAGGATTTACTGTTCCCCGAACCGTCGCAAATATGTGTTGAGTTTTTATGGCGTTGTTGACCTGGTCTCAATTGTTCCCACCTATCTGGCGCTGCTGATTACCGGTGCCAATTATCTGCTGATTATCCGTTTGATCCGGGTTTTCCGAGTGTTTCGCGTGTTTAAGATGTTTCGCTATTTGAGCGAGGCAAACCTGTTGGTGCGCTCACTGTGGCTGGGAAGAAGGAAGATCTTGGTGTTCTTTCTGGGCGTGCTGGTGCTGAGCACTGTTTTCGGGAGTTTGATGTACCTTGTGGAGGGGCCTGAGTATGGCTTTACCAGTATTCCCAAAAGCATTTACTGGACCATAGTCACCATTACAACGGTCGGCTACGGCGACATTACCCCGCACACGGTTCTGGGCCAGGTGGTTTCGACGCTGGCGATGCTGACCGGCTACTCGATTATCGCCATCCCGACGGGTATTGTGACCGCTGAAATGGCGGCGGAGCTGCAGCGGGAGAAGACACTGAAGAAGTGCACCAATTGCGGCAAGCGGGGGCACGATAGTGATGCGGATTACTGCAAGTGGTGTGGGGCGGAGATGGTTTAAGTGTTGGTTTGGTGCTGGTGTGGTACTAGGTTCCTGTCCCGCCAGGGCGTCAAAATTAATAATGGCGTGAGCGGGTGTCTGGGAATAGGTTTTGAGACCCTCGTCGACAGGGATGTCGACGCGGAGCTTACAGGGAGGTATTCACAGCGAGTCTCAAAACCTATTCGCAGATGGCCGCGGATTCGCAGCACCAAGCCAAGACGAAGTATATTCGCAATCTATTGGCTAACTTAAAACCTTTCCGCCATTGTTGTCTTGTAACGTCCGATTCAATACATTTAAAGTCTGTACGACATAAGAGTTGCAATAGTAAGCTGGCAGAACTGTTGTCAATTTGTGGAGCCTTGCGTGGAGTTTTCTCAGGCACTGATTGAAATCCTGAAGCCGCTTTTCCTTCCCGGTTATTTGCTGCTGGAGGCGCTGGCTATAATCCTTGCGTTCGAAGCCATTTTTAAATCCCGCACCTCCCAGGGCGCGATTGGCTGGGCGCTGGGCCTGATTTTTATTTCACCGATAGTCGTGCCCGCGTACTTGATGTTGGGAGAGCGACGTTTCCATGGCTATGTGGCGGCGCGGCGGCAGGGAGACCGGGAGATCCAGAAAAACGCTGAAGCCGTTATCGCCGATATGAGCAGCAGACACTGCCCATCGGCAGAGTTGGCGCCCAAATTCAAGCTGCTGGAAGCGCTGGCGCTGATGCCGTTTACCGAGGGTAATTCCGCGGATTTATACGAGGATGTCGAACAGGCCTACCGGGAAATGTTCGCCGGCATTGAGCGCGCCAAGCAGTATATCCTGGTGCAGTTTTACATAGTTAGGGACGACGCCACCGGCAAGATGTTGGCCAAGCGGTTGATAAAAAAAGCGCGGCAGGGTGTGAGAATTTATTTTTTGTACGATCGCATCGGTAGTTTGGGCTTGTCCCGAAAATATCTGAGGGCCTTGAGAAAGGCCGGTGTGGATGTTAGGGACTTCAGGGCGTTTCGCCTGAATTTAAAAGGGCGCTTTCAGATAAACTTCCGCAACCACCGCAAGATTTTGCTGGTGGATGGCGAGGAAGCTTTTGTGGGCGGCCTGAATATTGGCGATGAATACCGTCACCGGCACCCGCGCTTGACGCCTTGGCGCGATACCCAAATTCGATTGCGCGGACCTGCGGTTGCCGGTGTGCAAGTGGCCTTTATGGAAGACTGGTATTGGCTGAGTTCACAGCAACTGGAGCTGAACTGGTCATTCAAAACAAGTCCGGGAGCGCAGTGCGCGTTAGCGCTGCCGACGGGGCCCGCCGATTACCAGGACACCTGCCAGTTGATGTTTGTCGACGCCATCAATAGCGCGCGCAAACGCGTCTGGATAGTGAGCCCCTATTTCGTGCCCGACGACGCCATAATCAAGGCATTGAAGTTGGCTTCATTCAGGGGCGTGGAGGTAAAAATACTGGTTCCCGGCATTACCGATAACCGAACCGCGCAACTGGCATCGTTTGATTTTGTGGACGAGTTGCGTTACACGGATGTGCAGTTTTATCAGTACCAAAACGGCTTTCTTCACCAGAAAGTGATGTTGCTTGACGATGACACAGCCTACGTGGGAACCGCCAATTTGGATAACCGCTCTTTTCGGTTGAACTTCGAACTCACGGTCGTCGTTATTGACAGCAATTTCAATACACAAGTTGAGCAGATGCTGCAGCGCGACCTGGCCGACTCCCGCCCACTCGACGTAAAGTTCGTCCAGGCCCGCGGCTTGGGTTTCAGGTTGCTGGTAAAAATTGCGAGGCTGTTTGCGCCGTTGCAATAAAACGGTCAGGACGATGCAATAGGGCTGGCCAGACTTGAAGGAATACTAGCGTAAGTTAACAGAAATATTACAATTTTGTTGCTATTTTTCAAGATGACTGTCTACTATTATTAATAATGGTGAGTTCGCGGGCGGCGCGAACTCTTAAAACACGGGTTAAGGTATCGAGGGGGTCGATATTGAAGCCGACAAACATTAGTAATCCGGAATACTTCCACAAAGTGGTGGACTGTCAGTACGCCTGTCCCGCTCATACACCCGTTCCCGAATATATCCGTTTGATCGCGCAACAGCGGTATTCGGACGCCTACATGGTCAATTGGGAATCCAATGTGTTTCCCGGCATTTTAGGGAGAACCTGCGACCGCCCCTGCGAACCGGCTTGCCGGCGGGCCAGGGTGGAGGAACAGCCGGTGGCCATTTGTCGGCTAAAACGCGTGGCGGCGGATTTTAAGGGGGAGGTCACTTCCCGGTTTCCCAAGATCGCGCCGAAAAACGGCAAAAAGATAGCCCTGGTTGGCGCGGGGCCCGCCTCGCTGACGGTGGCGCGGGATCTGGCGCCGCTGGGTTACGAGCTGCACATTTACGACGACCAGAAAAAAGCCGGCGGCTTTATGCTGAGCCAGATACCCTCATTCAGGTTGCCGCAGCAAGTGCTCGATGAAGAGGTGGGTTATATCCTGGACATGGGCGTGGTGACCCATTTCAATCAGTATGTCGAGAGTATGGGCAGTCTGCTTCAGCAGGACTATGACGCCATTTTTGTCGGCAGCGGTGCGCCGCGAGGTAAAGATTTGCCGGACTTGCCCGGCAGGCAGGAAGGGGCGGACAACATAGCTATCGGCATAGACTGGCTTTCCAGCGTCGCCTTTGAGCACATCGACAACATCGGGGAAAGCGTCATTGTGCTCGGTGGTGGCAACACGGCGATGGATTGCTGCCGAACGTCGCGCCGCCTGGGCGGCAAGGACGTCAAGGTCATCGTGCGCAGTCCCTTCGCGGATATGAAGGCGTCGCCCTGGGAAAAAGAGGATGCGATTCACGAGGGTATTCCGATCATCGACAACCATGTGCCCCTCGAGTTTGTGGTGGAGAATGGCAAGCTGGTGGGCATGAGGTTCGACAAGGTGAAAGCCGTATACGACGAGAATGGCAAACGGTCGCTAATCTCGCTCGGCGAGGCGCCGGCGTTTTATCCCTGCGATGATGTGTTGATCGCCATCGGGCAGGAAAATGCGTTTCCCTGGATCGAAAATAATGTCGGCATTGAATTCGATAAATGGGGAATGCCGGTGCTGGATAAAAATACCTTCCAGTCTTCCCGCGCCAATGTGTTTTTCGGTGGCGATGCGGCGTTCGGGCCGGAAAATATTATTACCGCGGTGGCCCACGGGCACCAGGCGGCGATATCCATCGACCTGTTCTGCAAAGGTGAAAGCGTGCAGGATCGCCTACCGCCGCAAACCAATCTGGTCAGCCAGAAAATGGGCATTCACGAGTGGAGCTACGACAGCAGCACAACCGACGAAGATCGAAAAATTGTGCCGCTGGTGGAATTGACCAGCGCGCTGCAGGACAGAAAGCTGGAAGTGGAGTTGGGATTTGATGTGGCGACTGCTTTTGAAGAAGCGGAACGCTGCTTGAACTGCGATGTGCAAACCGTATTCGAAGAAGAGAAGTGCATCGAGTGCGACGCCTGCATGGACATCTGCCCAACATCCTGTATTACCTTCACCGCCAATGGCGAAGAAACCGAATTGCGCGAGAGGCTGAAAGTGGCGGCGAATAACCTAACTCAGGATCTTTATGTTTCCGATAATCTGCCGACCGGCAAGGTGATGGTAAAGGACGAGGATGTCTGCCTGCACTGTGGTCTGTGCGCCGAGCGCTGCCCAACCGCGGCCTGGGACATGCAAAAGTACTGGTACTCGGTGACCAAGGCCTGTTCGCTGGAGTAATTCATGCGCAAACTTAAAAGTGTCAATGACTTTGTCGTCAAATTTGCCAATGTAAACGGCAGTGGTTCCGCCAGCGCCAACCACATGTTCGCCAAGGCGATTTTTCGGATGGGCATACCCGTGAGTCCCCGCAATATATTCCCCTCCAATATCCAGGGGTTGCCTACCTGGTACGAGGTGCGGGTCAGCAGCAAAGGCTACTTGGGCCGACGCGGCGGCGTCGACCTGATGGTGTGTGTCAACCCGCAGAGCATGGCGCAGGATATTAAGGAAGTCGATTCCGGCGGCTATTTTATTTACGACTCGACCAAGCCGCTGGACATCCGCCTGATGCGCGACGACATCACCTTCATGGGCATTCCGTTCACCAAAATATGCATGCGGGAATTCAAGAATGCCAGGCAACAGCAACTGTTTAAAAACGTGGTGTACGTCGGCGCGCTCGCGGCGTTGCTGGACCTTGATTTTGCGGTGCTGAAAGATCTGGTGGGCGACCAGTTTAAAGGCAAGGAAAAGCTGATTGCGCCCAACGTCCACGCAATGGAGTTGGGCTACCAGTATGCGTTGGAAAATTTTAGCTGCCCGCTGGATATCCGCGTTGAACGGGGCGGCAATATCGCGCCGCATATTTTGGAGTTTGACCATATTTTAATGGACGGCAATACCGCCACGGCGCTGGGTGCAATCTATGGCGGCGCCACCGTGGCGGCCTGGTACCCGATAACGCCCTCCACCTCGGTAGTGGATGCGTTCGGCAAGTATGCGCAGCGAATGCGCATCGACCCGGGCAGCGGCAAGAAAAATTACGCCATCGTCCAGGCGGAAGACGAACTCTCCGCGATGGGCATGGTGATCGGCGCCTGTTGGAACGGCGCCAGGGCCTTTACCGCAACCAGCGGCCCCGGGTTGTCGTTAATGAGCGAGTTCCTCGGGTTGGCGTATTTCGCCGAGGTGCCCGCTGTGCTGGTCGATGTTCAAAGGGCCGGACCCTCCACCGGAATGCCGACCCGCAATCAGCAGTCGGATATTTTGGCGGCGGCCTATGCGTCCCATGGCGATACCAAACACATCCTGTTGTTCCCCGCCACGCCGCGGGAGTGTTTTGATATGGCCGTGGAAGCTTTCGACCTGTCCGAGCGGCTGCAGACGCCGGTGATTATGCTTTCCGATTTGGACCTGGGCATGAACGACTGGATGTCGCCGCCGCTGGAGTGGGATGACGACTACCACCTGGACCGCGGCAAGCTGCTGAACGCCGAGGCGCTTGAAAAAGCAGAGCAATTCGGCCGCTATCTGGATGTGGACGGCGACGGCATTTGCTACCGGACGCTGCCCGGCACCCATCCGGAAAAGGGCGCGTTTTTCACTCGCGGCTCGTCGCGAGACGAGTATGCCGTCTATACGGAGTCCGGCGAGGAGTATGTGAAGAATGTCGACCGCTTGTTGCGCAAGTTTGAAACCGCCAAGCAGTATGTGCCGGAGCCAAAAATCAAATTGGCCAAAACGAACAAAAAGGACAAAAAAGGCAATAAGCTTGGCGCTATCTTTTTTGGTACCACCGCATCACCCAGCTATGAGGCGCTGGAGGACTTGGCCGAAGAAGGGGTCAGTATCGATACCATGCGGTTGCGGGCGTTTCCGTTTAATCGGGATGTGGACGATTTTATTAACAGCCATGATAAGGTGTTCGTGATTGAGCAGAACCGCGACGGGCAGATGCGCCGGTTAATCATTAACGAATGTGAAATTCCACCGGGTAAATTGGTGCCGATACTGGAATACAGCGGCACGCCGATAACGGCCAGAAGCATTGCCCAGGATATACGCCAGTCACTGAGCACGGGTGGCGCCACTGTCACAACCCTGCATCCGGAATTAGCCTGATGACCTATATTAAACCCAACTTCCGCCACCCCAATTTGCCGGTCAACGATCTCGGTTACCGCAAGTCCGACTATGAAGGTTCGATATCGACGCTCTGTGCCGGTTGCGGTCACGACTCCATCAGCACGGCGATTATTGACGCGTGTTTTGAGTCATGTATTGAGCCGCACCGAATCGCCAAGTTGTCCGGGATTGGCTGTTCCTCCAAAACGCCCACCTACTTTTTGGGTAAATCCCACGGCTTTAACTCGGTGCATGGTCGCATGCCCTCGGTGGCGACAGGCGCCAACCTGGCCAATCGAGAGCTTACCTACATTGGCGTTTCCGGAGACGGTGACAGCGCATCGATCGGCATGGGTCAGTTCGTGCATGTCGTGCGGCGCAACCTCAATATGCTGTATATCGTTGAGAATAACGGCTGTTACGGCCTGACCAAGGGCCAGGACTCCGCAACGGCGGATGTTGGCTCGGTGAGCAAATCCGGCAACACCAACGCGTTTGAACCCATTGATTTGGTGAGCACCGCCCTGCAGATGGGCGCGACCTTTGTCGGCCGGAGTTTTTCCGGCGACAAGGACCAGCTCGAACCGCTGATCAAGGCCGCGCTCGCACACAAGGGCTTCGCGTTGATCGATGTGATTTCGCCCTGCGTCACCTTCAACAACCACGAGGGTTCGACAAAAAACTATCGCAGAACGCGGGAAGATGTTGAAGCCATGCCGCTGGATTTTGTGCCGATGCGCGAGGAAATCAAAGCCACTTATAGCGAGGGCACAACCAAGGAAGTCTGCATGCACGATGGTTCGGTTATCCATCTGCACAAGGCCAACGTGGATTTTGACGTCCACGATCGCGTCGGCGCGCTAAGCGCCATCCAACGCTGCAAGGAGCAGGGGCGAATCCTCACCGGCTTGCTCTATATGGACCCGGATTCCGAGGACTTCCATGTGGCGCTGGATACGGTCAACAAGCCGCTCAGTCGGCTTAGCGAGAAGGAACTTTGTCCCGGCAGCAAGGTGCTTGACAGTATTAACGACGGTCTGCGATAGCAAGTTTTTCCGTGAGTGCCGCTAAATTTCCCGGATAGACTGCAACTGTTTTTGCAGGGCGCTTAGCGCGGTTGCGGTATCCGTTAGTTTATCCCGCTCCTTTTGCACAACATTCGGCGGAGCCTTGCTGACAAAGTTCTCGTTATTCAGTTTGCCGTCAATCCGTTGCCTTTCCTTGGTAAGTCTGTCGATTTCCTTGTTCAGCCTGGCCAGTTCCGCTTGCTTGTCAATCAGCCCGGCCATGGGCACCAGGATTTCCATATCGCCGGCCAGGGCCGTTGCCGACTGCGGTGCTTGCTGATCGGGCTCGAGCCAGGTGATAGTCTCCAGGTTGGCGAGCTTGGCCAGGAATTGCCGGTTGCCGTCCAGTCGCTTGCGGTCCGGGTCGCCGCCGTTTTTGATATAGATGGGGAGCGGCTTGCCGGGCGCGATATTCATTTCGCCGCGGATGTTGCGGATACCTAGGATAACATTCTTCAGCCACTCGATATCGGTCTCGGCGTCGGTATCTATTTTGCTGTCGTCCGCTACCGGGTAGGGTTGCAACATAATAGTGTCGCCCTGTTTGCCCGCCAGGCTTTTTACCCGCTGCCAGATTTCTTCGGTAATAAACGGCATTAGCGGGTGGGCCAGCCGCAGGGTGGTTTCCAGCACCCGGATCAGCGTGCGCCGCGTGCCTTTTTTCTGTTGTTCGGAAAACTCCTCACCCCACAGCGTCGGTTTGGACAGCTCCAGGTACCAGTCGCAGTATTCGTTCCAGATAAAGTCATAGATCGCCTGCGAGGCCAAATCAAACCGATAGTTGGCCACGGCATCGGCCACTGACTTTTCGGTGGTTTGCAGGCGACTGATAATCCAGCGGTCCGCCAGGTCCAACTGGTAGTTCTGTTGCCCCTGGTCGTGCTGCCCGCAATCCTGGTTTTCGGTATTCATCAGCACATAGCGGGCGGCGTTCCAGATTTTATTGCAGAACTTTTGAAAGCCTTCTATACGGCCCACATCGAAGTTGATATCCCGGCCGGTCGACGCCAGAGAGTAATAGGTGTAGCGCAGCGCATCCGTCCCATAGCCCGCTATGCCGTCGGGAAAATCCTGGCGGGTCTGCTTGGCAATTTTTTCCCGCAGGTGGGGCACCATCATGCCGGCGGTGCGTTTTGCCACCAGGCTTTCCAGGTCAATCCCGTCGATCAGATCAATAGGGTCCAGCACATTGCCTTTGGACTTGGACATTTTCTGACCGTGGCTGTCCCTCACCAGCCCGTGCATATACACCGTGTGGAAGGGCACCTCGTCCATAAAGTGCAGGGTCATCATAATCATTCTGGCGACCCAGAAGAAAATAATGTCAAAGCCGGTCACCAATACCGAACTCGGGTGAAAGGTTTCCAACTCGGGGGTTTTCTCCGGCCATCCCAGTGTGCCGAATGTCCACAACCCGGAAGAGAACCAGGTGTCGAGAACGTCGTCATCCTGCTTCAGCGGGCGGTCGCCAAGCTGGTGCTTTTCCCTTACCTGCTGCTCGCTGGCGCCCACATAGACGTTTCCGTCTTCATCGTACCAGGCGGGAATGCGATGCCCCCACCAGAGCTGTCGGGAGATGCACCAGTCCTGGATATCGCGCATCCAGGAAAAATACATATTCTCGTATTGTTTGGGCACGAACCGGATACGGCCGTCTTCGACGGCGTCGATAGCCCGGTCCGCCAGCGATGAGGTTTTCACATACCACTGGTCGGTCAGGTAGGGCTCGATCACCACGCCCGAGCGGTCGCCGCGCGGGACTTTCAATTTGTGGTTGTCCACCTTGTCCAGCAGGCCCAGTGCGTCCAGGTCTTTTACCACTTGTTCACGGGCGGTGAATCGGTCCATATCTCGGTAGGCCGGCGGCGCATTGTTATTGAGCTGTGCGTCGTCGTTAAAAAGGTTAATCACCGGTAATTGGTGGCGCAGACCCATCTCGTAGTCGTTAAAATCATGGGCCGGGGTAATCTTGACGCAACCGGTGCCGAACTCTCGGTCCACATAGTCGTCCGCGATAATCGGAATTTCCCGGTCCGCCAGTGGCAGGGTTATGGTTTTGCCGATTAGATGCCGGTAGCGCTCGTCCTCCGGGTGCACCGCAACGGCGGTATCGCCCAACATGGTCTCCGGCCGCGTGGTGGCAACCGTCAAATGGCCTGAGCCGTCGCTGAGCGGGTAGTGAAAATGCCACAGATGTCCGTCCTCTTCCTCGCTGATCACCTCGATATCGGATATCGCCGTATGTAGTTTGGGATCCCAGTTCACCAGGCGTTTGCCGCGATAGACGAGGCCGTCTTCGTAAAGGCGGATAAACACTTGCTGCACCGCGTTGTAGAAGCCCTCGTCCATCGTGAAGCGCTCGCGGGACCAATCGGGCGATGCGCCCAAGCGCCGCAGTTGACGGGTGATAGTACCGCCTGATTCCTCCTTCCATTCCCAGACTTTCTCAATAAATTTTTCTCGGCCCAAATCGTGTCGGGACATTCCCTGCTCATCCAACAGGC
>JANQKW010000083.1 GCA_028280905.1 Porticoccaceae bacterium | reverse complement strand
CAACTACCCCTACGGCCTGCAATTAATCCTCACCGCGCTGACCAGCGCCACCCATCGCGGCGACCCTATTGCGCTGCTCAATCTCGAACCGGTGCTGGAAAAACTGCGCCGGGATATTGAAGATCCCGAATTTATCAAGCGGCTGGCCCGGGAGCTATTGCTGGACAATCCCCACCGGGTCCGTTTGACATTGGCGCCCGATAAGTCCCTCTCGGCAAAAAAGGCCGCGGATGAGCAACAGCGCCTGGTTGCGATTAAAGACCGGCTGACCGATGCTGAAAAGCAAGCCATTGTGGAACAGGCGTCCCTGTTGAAAGCCCGCCAAGAGCAGCAGGACGACGGCGGTGTGCTGCCGAAAGTCACCCTCGATGATATTCCCGAGGAAATGGCTTATGTGCCTTGTAAGGAAAGGACCGCAACGCCGCTCGATCTGACAACCTACAGCGCCGGCACCAATGGCCTGGTTTACCAGCAGTTGATCTGCAAACTACCACAGCTCACTCCGCAGCAACTTCAGGTATTGCCGCTGTACACCAACTGCCTTACCGAATTGGGCGTAGGCGAGTCGGACTATTTGCAAACCCAGCTGTGGCAATCGCGGGTCTGCGGCGCCATCAACGCGTTCGTGTCCGCACGGGGCAAACCGGATAATGTACAGGCGCTATCCGCGCACCTGGTGCTCTCCGCCAAAGGCCTGGCCCGCAACCAACAGGCTATGAGCGAACTGATGCAGCAGACACTGGAGCAGGTGCACTTTGACGAGCTGCCCAGGATCCGCGAACTGGCGGCGCAATCCAGGGCCCGCCGCGAAATGGCCGTTACCGGCAACGGTCACGCGCTGGCAATGTCCGCCGCGGCCAGCGGCGCCAGTCCGGGCGCGCAGCTCAGCCACCTGTGGTCCGGCCTGGAGGGAATTCGCTTGATCAAGGCGCTGGACAATGGCCTCGACGAGCAACAAAACCGCGAGCAACTCGCCGAGCGGTTGCGGGAAATTCACCAGTTGCTGCTGGCCGCACCAAGGCAACTGCTGCTGATAGGCGAAGAGGAAAAGCTCGTCCGGTATCAACAGCACATGCAAGTCTGTTTTACGGTCCCGCACAGCGACGGCTTTGCGCCCTTTGCCCCGGATGCAAATAACAAAAAGGTTGCCGAGTTATGGACCACCAGCACCCAGGTTAATTTCTGCGCCAAGTCCTATCCAACGGTACCGATGGATCACCCAGACGCGCCGGCGCTGAACGTGCTCGGCGGATTTTTGCGCAACGGCTATTTGCACCGCGCGATTCGCGAACAGGGCGGCGCCTATGGCGGCGGCGCCGGGCAGGACAACAACATCGCCGCGTTTCGCTTTTACTCCTACCGGGACCCAAGAACCGAAGGCACACTCGAAGACTTCGACCGCTCCCTCGATTGGCTGCAACAAACCCAGCACCAATGGCAGCCGGTTGAGGAAGCCATACTGGGGGTAATCAGCAGCATTGATAAACCCGGCTCACCGGCCGGTGAGGCGAAATCCACTTTCCATGCGGAACTCTACGGGCGCACCAGGGAAAGGCGCGAGGCCTTCCGCAACAATGTGTTGAAGGTTACCGCGGATGACCTGCGGCGGGTGGCCAATATCTACCTAACGCCGGACAACGCCAGTACCGCAATTATTAGCAGCCCCGAACAAACGGGCTTGGCCAGTCGGTTGGATCTGCGGGAAATAGCCTTATAGATAACATTGTGAACGACAAGCCCGACAAGCTGTTTGCCCAGCCGATTGCCGATCTAGGCGGTTTCAAGTTCGACAACGCGGTAGTGGACGTATTTCCCGATATGATCAAGCGGTCGGTGCCGGGTTACGAGACCATTATCGCGATGACCGGCACCTTTGCCGAGCGCTATGTACAGCCCGGCAGCCGCTGTTATGACCTGGGTTGCTCCCTGGGCGCATCTACCTTTGCGATACGCCATCACGTCAAACACGCAGGCTGCTCGATTATCGGCGTCGACAACTCGCCGGACATGATAGACCGCTGCCGTCAACTGCTCGATACCGATACCAGCGACACGCCGGTGGAACTGATCTGCGACGACGTCCGCAATATTTCAATCGGCAGCGCCAGCATGGCGGTGCTGAATTTTACCCTGCAATTCGTTCCACTCAAGGACCGGCCCGCGCTGCTGCAGCGCATCGCCAACGGGCTCAAACCGGGCGGCATTCTAGTGCTGTCGGAAAAGGTGGCGTTCGACAACCCCCAACACCAGGCGCTGATGATCGAGTTGCACCACAATTTCAAGCGAGCGCAGGGTTACAGTGAACTGGAAATCAGCCAGAAACGCACCGCGTTGGAAAAGGTGCTGATTCCGGAAACCCTGGATATCCACCGGCAGCGGTTAAAAAGTGTCGGCTTCGCCAGCGTCGATGTCTGGTTCCAATGCTTTAACTTCGCCTCCCTTGTTGCAATCAAGGGATAAATCGCTCCCGAGGAATAGCCCGTTTACCATGCCGCATTACCAACCCCTGCTGAACTGGCTGGCCGGCCAGCCCCGCTTATCCGACTGGGGCGACGCCCTGGCCGATCAGTTGCCCCAACGCCTCAGCGTGGAACGCTGGGGCGACCTGCCCCAGTGGCAACGGGCGCTGGAGAATCTGCCGCGACTAAAACCCAGCACCATGGAATTAAAAACCCGAGTGGCCATAGGCGAGCCATCGGATATCAGTGCCGATGCGTCGGCGCTGCTGCGGGAGACACTGATGCTGTTGCACCCCTGGCGCAAGGGGCCTTTTCAGCTTTTTGATATCCACATAGATACGGAGTGGCGCTCCGACTGGAAGTGGGATCGCGTGCTGCCGCACCTGCCGCCGTTGAAAAATCAACGGATTCTGGACGTGGGCTGCGGAAACGGCTACCACTGCTTGCGCATGGCCGGCGAGGGAGCCAACCGAATAATTGGCATAGATCCCTCCGTTAAATTCGTCTATCAGTTCTACGCGTTAAAGCACTACCTGGGCGAGCTGCCCGTGGATGTGCTGCCGTTGGGCATTGAGCATCTGCCACCCAAGATGCAGGCTTTCGACACGGTGTTTTCAATGGGGATACTCTATCACCGTCGATCACCCATGGATCACTTGCGAGAGCTATACGGGCTCATTAAACCCGGTGGGCGGCTGATGCTTGAAACCCTGGTTATCGAAGGTCCCGAAGGCAGCGTGCTGGTTCCCGAGGGCCGCTACGCCAAAATGCCCAACGTCTGGTTTATTCCCAGCGCCGCCACCCTGCTTGGCTGGCTGCGCAAAAACGGATTTAAAAACCCCCGCCTAGCGGACCTTTGTAGAACCACAACTGATGAGCAGCGCAGCACCGAATGGATGCATTTCGAATCGCTAAAGGATTTCCTCGATCCGGATAACCCGGATTTAACTATTGAAGGTTATCCGGCCCCGCTACGGGCGGTATTGGTAGCGGAAGTTGCCTAATTGGCCTTTAGCGCCTGTATCGATGACCAACTGGAAACCGCATAGGGAACCAGGTAGGTGACAACCAGTTTCAGCCATCGATCGGCTGTCATATCACCGGCCAACAAAACATCCCCATAGTTTATCGCGCCGAGAATCGAGCCCACCAACAGGCTAGTCTTTAACGCCCGCGATTGCACATCCTGCTGCAGAAATAATTGCATACGGGATTTTGGCATTGCCGCTAGCCGGCCATTGCCGTTATCAAACCAAATTCGCTCCGGACCTGCTCACACCACTGGTCCAGGCGGTCGTCGGTCAGCTCCGGCTGTTGGTCCTCGTCTAATGCCAACCCGGCAAACAACTCGCCCCCCGGCAGTTCGGCCTTGGAAGTGTCATACTCATAGCCTTGTGTCGACCAATAACCAATAATCTTGTCAGCCGTTTTGATCACCACATCGTGCAGCATACCCATGGCGTCCAGGAAAAAGTCCCCGTAACCGAATTGATCGCCCAGACCGACCATGGCGACGGTCTTGCCGGAAAAGTCCAGCGCTTCGAGATCGCTCCAAAACTCCTCCCAGTCCGACTGAATCTGGCCAAAATCCCAGGTAGGGATAGCGAGAATAAGCTTATCGTAGCCAAGGAACTCCACCTGGTTTACGTCGCGCACATCGTGGATATCGACCTTGTCCGCACCCAAACGCTGCGCAATTCGCCTGGCCACGGACTCGGTATTGCCATCATCACTGCCGAAAAAAAGACCAATCTTCTCCACTTTCGCCTCTATAGCCTTCAGAACTTCAAGGGTGCGAATTCTCCCAATATCCACAACCCAACGCAACTTCAGCTTGACTCCAACCCCCCTGTTCAATATATTACGCGGCCTTACGCGCTCGTAGCTCAGCTGGATAGAGTACCTGGCTACGAACCAGGCGGTCGCAGGTTCGACTCCTGCCGAGCGCGCCATACTAAAAAGGCCCACCCCTGTGGTGGGCCTTTTTAGTATGGTTTGTTCGAGACGGGATCGAACCGTTAAAGGTTCGACCAAATTATCGGGAATAATTTGGAGCGGCCAACGGCCGACCCGAAGGGCGATGCACAGGGATGTGCGAAGTACTCCTGCCGAGCGGCTTGCAACAGAGCAGCGTTTAGGCCGTCCAGTGCACGATTTTGATTAGCTTTTTATACATTTTGCAAACGGCACGCCTTAATATTAAAAAGAATAAACAGGTTCTAAATTCGGGTCTAATGATCTAAAACTCAATTTATTTTAGTCGTCAAGCTGGCATATTGAGAGTAGGATAAATTGATCGGCCCACACTATAAGGATCGCGTTATGTCTTGTGCTAATTCATCATCACACCCAGAACACATCCATGGTCCAGGCTGTGGTCATACCGCAATTCGCCATGGTGATCACACGGATTACCTTCATGACAGCCGCCTACACTACCCGCACGAGGACCACTACGACGAACACGTCATCGAAGTCAGCGCAACCAATCCGGACACATGTGCACCCGTACATACTTGCAGTGATCATGTACATGGCCCAGGCTGCGGCCATGAAGCCATTCCACATGGTGACCACACCGATTACATCGTCGATGGTCGATTACATCATGTACACGACGGTCACTGCGATGACCATGGACCCGTAGAAGTTGTGCGGAATTAACGTCTAATATTTTACTTATTCCGGCATTTGTGAAGAATGGTGCTCTACAATCATCCAGCGCTCGCCGTTCCAGCGATAGACAAAGGTAAATCGTGCTTGCACGGTGGCACCATCTTTAAACGTAAAAGTATAGAGACCCGAGTTGATGGCTAGTTGACCATAGATGCGTACATTGGCCTCATCAATTTTTCCCCGCGGGCCTTTGGCAAGAAAACGGACGAAATAGCCTTCAATTTCTTCGTGGTTGTGACAGACCTCATTAGACACCGTAGGGAGCAAAATACCGTTATCCTCATAATGTGACGCAACTTTATTTGGATCGCCTGTCTGCAATGCACTATTCCATTCGTCGAATAATGATGTAATTTCATTTTTACTCATATTTAAGATCTTTTTGGAACAGCTCGGATTTTTATCAGAAAAATTATATTCAAAAAAATTACAATGCCTGTTGTGCCTGCATAAACCAGCCAAGTACTTTTTTCAGCTGCTGTTGCCCATACAGTCGAACAAATTGTTGCGTGTAATAGTCGCTGTTATTTTGCAATGCAGATATTCGTTCTTCTATAAAACCTGGGGTAAGCTCCAGCCCGCATTCAACAATAATGCAGTGACGCCATGCTTCGTAACTTTGAGGAATGATAGAATTTTCCATATCGATTATTCTCGGATAATGAATGATTATGCTGTTTTTAACGCTTGTACGGATGTTTCAAGTGCCTGTTTCCGATCAATCACAACAGCGTTATGAGCATGTAAGCTTTCCTGGTGCTCTACCTTAAACCAATAGTCTTTGACGAATGTCATTTGCTCTAAACAGTTTTTTATACGCCTGGCGGCATCTTCACAAAACATCAGGTTGGCAGCATTTAGCCTTGCAAACTCCTGCTCATCGCTTCGCTTTACTGCCGTTTGTACCGGTGTTCCAATAACTTCCTCAAGTTGAAAAATCAGCGAAGATAAGTCCGGCCAATCTTCACTACCTACGGATAGCCGAATATAGGCATAAGAACGCTGGCTGTGTGGTGTGGCGACCGAACCTGCTTGGGATTGCGCCCACTCCATAAGAGCTGACTTATTGATTGTCGAACCCGGAAAAGCCTGATCAATAGCATCGGCGTACAATTGCCGCGCGAGAGAAGCAGAGCATGGACAAGTACTTGAGTAAGGGATCGTAATTTCGAACTCATAGTCGTAGTTTTGTTTGTTTTTTTCAGCGCGAATGGTGATTGGGTAAGACTGAAAACCACTTTCGCCACTCTTTAATGCCTCCTTTTGTAGAAGCAAATCGAACCTAAGCTCGATTTTTGCTTCTTGACTGATGCCATCTTGGGAACTGATCATCTCGCCTAACAACTTATTGATGTTCTCTCTGTTGCAATCAAGGTCTGCCAACTGATTGATCGCCAAATGAACCCGGGACATGTGAATGCCTTTGGTATTGGGGGCTTCGAGGCTGACATAAATATTAGCTTTCGCTGCAATGGTCTGAAACCTGTCTTCTTGCACGCGCATTGAAATGGGTACGGCAATAGATTCCATGCCTACCCACTGCAGAACCGACGGGGTTTCAGCATTAATATCGGACGTGACATCCGGCAAAGCGCGCATTAACAATTCTGCTCTCCCAAATTATCGCTTAAAAGCAAGGCGTTTCGACGGCACTGATTGATCAATAACTTGATGACCATCAAACACTTGCTGACCATTGACCCAGGTACTTTTAATTTGTGAAGAAAATACCTGTCCGGCAAAGGGTGTCCAACCGCAGTGATATAAACTATTCTCGTGGGTTGCTGCTGTGGATGATTGGCTGTCGATTAGGACTAAATCAGCATAATAGCCTTCGCGAACAAATCCTCGTTCGGCGATGGCGTATCGAAGCGCCGGATTGTGCGCGGTTTTTTCAACAATCTGAGTTAAGCTGAGTCGCCCATGCTTCACATGCTCCAGTAAACTCAATAGCGCATGTTGTACCAGTGGCAGCCCGGCCGGCGCTTGATCATAAGCTACCTGTTTTTCTGCCAAGGTGTGAGGTGCGTGATCAGTGGCTATAATATCGATTTGATTGCTGTGCAAAGCATGAATTAACGCATCGCGGTCGCTCTGGCTTTTTATTGATGGATTACACTTTATGAGATTGCCCAAGCGCGCATAGTCTTGATCACTGAACCATAAATGGTGAACACAGGCTTCTGCGGTAATGTGTTTATTTTCAATGGGCCCAGAATCGAATAAGCTCAGTTCTTTCTCCGTCGTGATATGCAATACATGCAATTGGCTCTGGTATTTTTTTGCCAGGCCGACAGCGTAGGAAGAAGATGCATAACAAGCGTTGGCATCGCGCAGTTTTGGGTGATCTTCAATGCTCAGCACAGTTTTCGAGCGAAGAAGTACTTCTCGATTTTTATTAATGACTGGACCGCTCTCACAGTGGGTGACAATGAGCACCGGTGAATCGCGAAAAATTTCATCGAGTGCCTGAGGGTTTTCCACCAGTAGATCACCCGTCGATGCGCCCATAAACACCTTTACACCGCAGTGCTTTTTGAGGTCGAGCAATTTTATTTGCTCAAGATTGTCTTCGGTTGCCCCTAAATAAAACGCGTAGTTGGCATAGGATCGCTCAGCGGCAATGGCATACTTTTTCTCAAGCGCTGCAATAGTGGTTGTAGCTGGATTGACGTTGGGCATTTCCATGTAACTGGTGATGCCGCCAGCCACCGCTGCACGAGATTCACTGGCGATAGAACCCTTGTGGGTTAAACCCGGTTCGCGAAAGTGCACCTGATCATCGATCATGCCGGGCAGCAAATAGCAGCCGTTAGCGTCAACAATACGATCCGCTGGCCGTGCGCTTATTTCAGTTGCCATTTTTTCGATGCGCTGACCGACAATATACAGATCAGTTTCCGTGACTTTGCCTTCGTTCACCACGCAGACATTTTTAATGAGCGTTGTTTGCATGGTCAGGCACGATCTCCGCTTACCCTGACCTGTTGCTTATCTGCCTCGACCTGCAAATAAAAACAGGATCGCCTGCCGGTGTGGCAGGCTGCGCCCTGCTGTTCGACCTGACAGAGAATGGCGTCGCCATCGCAATCGAATGACATGGCGATCAGCTTTTGTGTATGGCCGCTGGTTTCACCTTTGACCCACAGCTGCTGGCGGCTACGCGACCAATAGGTCATGCGTCCGGTGGCGAGCGTCTTCCGGAGTGCGTCCTTATTCATCCAGGCAAACATCAGCATGGATCCGGTGCTTGCATCTTGAGTAATTACGGGGATTAAGCCCTGCTCATTAAAAGCAAGCTGCTCAATAACATCGGGTAACGCCAGTGGGGTGTTGTTCTCGTAGTGCTCCAGGGCAATAAAATAATTGCGTTTCATTACAAGCCCTTCATTACAAGTCAACGCGTTTATCGTTGGGGCAGTTACAGTCTTTATATTTTTGTGTACGACTATACTTGTGTGAAAGGCAAAGGCGATAGTTAAACCAGTGCCCAACCGCAACAAAACCGGCCCCTAAGACCGTAAGTATTTTTTCGCCAGCCTCGCCGATACGCTCCTCTCCTAATACCAACGCCATAACAAGCAGCGCTAATCCGATGGTGCCCAAAATGAGTAGTTGATAGCGCTTGTGTTGTTTGCACCCCAAGGTTAAGGCATAAATGCTTGTGGGAAGTACCGCTACTACCATCCAGAGATGAAAGGCCTCGTTATCCAGTTGTAATACCGCCATGCCGGGCAGCAATGCCAATAGCACCGGTAAAGCCAGACAATGGATGACACACATCAGCGATAAGCTGATGGCAAATTTGTCCGTTATCCCTTGCGCTGCGTTCATCGAATATGTGCTCCTGTTTTGTTAAGCCACTTGTGTGGAGCAGTCATCGCACAGGCAATTTATTTCTAACTGAGAGCTTACTAGCGTAAACCCAGCTTCTTGTGCGCCTACTTTAAGGTCGGCGATTATGGAGGGTTCGATGTTGATTTCTTTGACTTTGCTGCATTTCCCGCAAATCAAAAATTGCGGGACACCGTGAGTATGGTCATAGCTAATGTGCGCGCAAGCGACATACTTGTTTGCCAGATTGAGCTTATGCACCAAATGCTCATCCTTCAGAAATTCTAAAATGCGATAGATCGACATGGCGGGGATGCTTTCGCCATAGTGTTTTTTGCAAAAATCGATCAGCTCATAAGCGGAAAGGGCTTTGTTGGATTGTATAAGCCCGGCTAATACCTGCTTTCTTTTCGCCGTTAAGCGGGTGCCATGGGCTTTGCAATACTGCTCCGCATGCTGAATGATGCTGTCAATATGATTCACGATGCTTACCTAAACTTGATAACGCGGTTGCCCCATGCAAGCATCAGCCCCTTAAGCTCGGTACTTCAAGCTCAGGGGCTGCTCGCGCAAATTAGCGTTCGTATAATTAGAAAGTGCCGCGAATGCCTATCTGGAAATTACGGCCAGGCCTTGGCGCCAGGTCTTTTAGGAAAGACGAGTGAACCCGCGCTTCCTCATCACCCAAGTTCTCTACCTTAAGAAACAGCGTCAGTTCCGTCTCGTTAACGGGGATACGATAGTTAATATTGGCATTAATCCAATCGTAGCCGTCCGTTTCCGTTTCCAGCATAGCCACATCGTCCTGGTCGCTATAGTGAGTCCAACTGACGTTGGCCGACAGACGCTGGTAAACATAATCAAGGCTGGCACCGAATCGCATGGGTGGAATACGAGGCAAGTTACCGCCATCATCTAGCTCGGCACGAACATAGTCGGCATAGACCGTGGTTTTAAACTGCGGGTTTATTTGCCATACCCCTTGTGCTTCAAAACCGCGCAGCGTCACGTCTTCACTTTGGAAAAGGAAAACAGGCAATTCACCCCCGTGGCCGTGCTCCTCTTCAGCTTCTTCGCCTTCCTCGTCTTCGTGACCATGGCCCGCTTCGGCAACTAGCTCCGTATCGAATTGCGCGTAGTAGTTATCAACCTGGTTGTAAAAAGCGTTGAGGATAATGCCCACATTGCCTTCAAATTTACGGAAAGTAACATCGATATTGGTCGATTTCTCCATCTCCGGCTTACTGGCTATTGGCTCGAAATGCACTTCTTCGCCTTCTTCGTGGACCTCAAATAATGCCCCGATTTCGAAGGTGTCTGTCGCGATATGTGGGCCAAACGACAGCAGTTCAGCGGCAGAAGGCGCACGCTCAGAATGACTTAAGGCAACGCCCAGGTTATAACCCGGAGCAAAGTCCCAGACGGCACCAACAGACAGACTGAAGGGTGTGTAGTCTTCATCAAAGGAGAATATTTCCGCTTCGTGTTCTTCTTCGCCCGCTTCTTCCTCATGCTCTTCTTCATCACTGTGAAGGAATTCAACATCGGCAATGGTGACTTCGCTGCTCTTAATATTTACCTGTTCAATGCGCGCCCCCAGCTGCACGAGCACATCACCAAAGTGCCGTTCTTCAACCAGAGCGATTGCAAAGGCATCCGTTTCTGAAGGGGGTGCGAAAGCCTCCTCTCCCTGAGCTGAAAACTCACTGTTTTTGTAATCCAGCACAATCCCGCCATGCCAATTGGCCAATGGCTGGTGCAAGAGTTCCAGCTTGACCTCACTGGTTTCATTCATGAACGTTGTACCGATAGAGCCATCTTCAAACTCGGTATGTTCATAGTCGGTATAACCTATGCGAGTGTTAAGGGCGCTGACAAATGTATGATCAAAAGTAAGCTCACTGATCAGTTGATAGCGATCCTGCTCAAGGCCCAGCGTGACGGTTTCCTCTTCTCCATGCTCCTCTTCTTCATGTTCTTCTTCCTCTTCCTCGCCATGACCGTGGCCGGGGATACCGTAGTCACGATCAAACTTGCCGTAAGAAAGACCAACATAGCCATTGTCGAGAATATAGCTGGCGCCGAAGGTGTAACCCTTAGATTCTTCTGCCGTGCTTTCAACGGTGCGTTCGCCATGGTCTTCATCAATTTCCGGAGACACCGGCACCTCATAATCGTCGGATTCCCGCCAAAAACCGTCGACATGGAACGCGACGTTTCCGGTGCCGGTATTAAGGTTCACTGAGGCGAAGTCCTGGTCGTTGACAGAATCCTGCGAAAGCTGCCATTCACCGCTTGTTTCGGTATCCGTGGGCACACGTTTGTCTACAACATTCACCACGCCGCCGATAGCGCCGCTACCAAAAAATAAGGTGGCTGGTCCTCTAAGCACCTCCAGTTGCTCTGCAGTGGAAACCTCCGTCGCCACGGAATGGTCGGGGCCGACGCGTGATACATCGCTAACATCCAGGCTGTTTTGCGTGATCAGGACACGGGGGCCGCTCAGGCCGCGAATAATGGGGGTGCTGGCAACGTTACCATGAAAGCTGGTGTGTACGCCGATTTCAGCCGCTAGGGAATCCCCCAAAGTTGCCGCTTGCTTGTTACGAAGCTCCTCTCCCGAAAGCACATTGATGGGAATGGCCGCTTCTATGTTGGACGCGTGCAGTGGAATCGCAACAACATCCACTTGTTCAATCACGCTATGGGCCAGCACGATTCGCTGTACCTTATCTATTTCACCGGCTTCAAGGCGAATCGTTCGGTGAACAAAGCCAGGTGCCGACACATGCAGCTCTGCTGCGGTGTCAATATCCAGCTCGAAATACCCTTGTTCATCCGTCCTTGTTGATACGCGCTTACCGACGACTTCGACTAATGCGCCATCGATAGCCTTACCATAGCCGTCCGATATTTGCCCTTCCAACGCATAAGCGGAGGTCGACAAGCATATTATCGCCGTAAATAATAATTTTAGATTCATGATGTGCTCCAAATGGTCCTAAAAGTTAGATAGTATGTATTTGATACCGATTGGCGTGCCCCAGTTATCCGCTGACAAAGTCTAGGGTTAGCAACAATCGGTTTTGCCCTGGGTTTATTGCAGGCGAACGATGCACTAGACCGGCATTTTCATTTCCTTCCCAAAGCTCGCCTTTAAGCAAGGCGACGTCTCCTTGGCTAAGTTGTTGGATGTCGTTTTTTTTATCAAACAGCCCTGATTGTTCATCTGGCTTTCCCTGGCTGGCTGCACCCAATTTGCTACGCTCAACAAGGTGATGAGGAAGCCATTGTGTTGCAGTACCCCTATAGGTCGTCACCAAGCGGCAAGGCACCCGATCCACATGAAAACGTGGACACATGGCGCGATCCAGAGCAGTTAATCTCAATCCTGCGCGATCGAGACCAAACAAGCAGCAGAATATGTCGACCAACTGTGCAATGTCCTCGCTCAGTACTGCCGCCACATGGGTATCGCCCAGTGCATCACTAATAGCGGTAAAAGCATTTTGTGGCGTAACCGTGACGGATATTTGCAACGCCGGCTTTGTGTTAAGAATATGGTCAGCGGCGTGCTCCAACACTTGAGCAAGTTTGCGTTGCCAAATGACGATGTTGGCATCATTTTGATAAATATCGGTTAGTACCGAGGGTTCATCTCCAGCAATGCTGCGACGGTATAGCATTGCTTGTGTCGATGGCTTGATGGCAGTGATTAGCGCGCCCATGCGCTTTGCCCCCACAGCGGTAAGGGGTTGTTTAGCCGTTCCCAATAGTCCTTGTCCTGGCGGTTATTGGGAACGCGTCTAAGTACCCTTGTCTTCCCGGCGCCAAGAAAACCTGACAGCACGGCTACTGGTAGTTGAGCCACTTGGTAGAGAACTCCAATTGAGATTTACGGACAAGCATTGTAAATGATATGTTACATCATATCATTTATTATCGTAAAGCCCTGTTTTACCATGAGAATTATTTAGCGCAGCAGAGGTGCTTTGTTGACCGACAGAGAGAAAGTGGACTTTCCCCGAATGCTGGACACTGCCTAGCCTCAAAATGAGGCCTGTTCAAAGGGTGTTTTAATTGCTTTGTTAGGCCGTTTACACAGAAACTCAATGCGCACCAACCATACCAAAACGTTCCACCATTAGTTTTGACCGAAACAAATACGAACATATACCGATATAAACTAGGCATTCAAAGACAAAGCTAATATACAAGGCTGGCTGTTTTATATAGGAGAACGTACCAATTGCGCACTGACCTGCAAGCAGCGTTAATACGACAACCATCGCAAGCGGTGTAAGACTCCATTTCAGAAAATACCCGAATAAAAACACCCCTCCAGAAGCTATTCCGATAGTCCAACGAGCAACTTGCAGCCATTCCGGATAAAGTGGCTTTTGCCAGTTTATATTGGGGGCATACTGCAAAAAGTAATCAAGAAACCCAGCACTCCCTCCAAAAAACGCGAAAGAAGCCATGAAAATTAATACGTAAGAAAAAGCCTTAGATAATAGACTCATATTATTTGCTCTTAAATGATCTTACTTCTACTGTTTGACACATCTATCGACACCTAGTGAGGCCTAACGCCTGGCGCAACGGCGAAGCACGTAGCGCTGAGTCCGGCAGCCGAAGGCTGCGAATTGCCGCCACTTGTGATGTATCGTTGAATTCATTTCAATACTTCATCGAAAAATTTCGCGATATCTCTATTTAGTTTCTTATGCACCGCCACTCGATTAACAGATTCAGTGTCTTCGCATATAAAAGGCACTGCTCGTTTAAGCCCGTCTGGACAGGGTGCCATAAAAACAAAGTGACCAGCATCTTTTATAACTTCAATTGATGTTGTGTTGGGAAGGAACTCCTCAAAATGCTGAGCGTTATATCGATTATTCAGTTCCTGATCTTTTTCTGCGCTGAACAATTGCACCGGAATCTTTACATTAGCTAGAGAACTCTTCGAAAAAAGCGGCCCATACGCTGGCGCTAAAAGTACGGCTCCACCTATACGATTATCACGTTGCGAAATTAAATTAGGCGCGATAGCAGAAAAACGCTGGTTTGCTTGAGGAGAACACAGCAAGACATCCTTTGTGTTAATTGTACAATAGGTAGCTAAACCCGATAACTCAGGCTTTGCTCCGATAGTAGTCAACGCTGTATAAGTACCTAAGGAAAAACCTATTATGCCGATACGTTTTTGGTGCAAGTTTGTTTTGAACGATGGATGATTCAATAGTTCATCAATGATCAACTGAATATGGCGCGGCCTTGCAACCAACGGATCAAATTCCGGTTTGCCCGATTTAAGACCTTGCAAGTCAGGGTGGGTAGGGGTGGCAACCACGTAACCGAGGCTAGCGAGAAATTGAGCAGTATCATTGTGCCCTAGGAAATTCCCAGAAAAGCCGTGGGAAATTAGTATCAGACTTTGAGAAGAAGCGGGCAGCTCAGCACCCCTAGCCACGTGCAAGGTTGCTGGCCCAATAGATTCTTCCTTCGCCTTAGTCTGGGTGGGATACCATACTGCAACTTCAATTTCGTGGTGGATGGCTGCATCAGAAACCTGAATGCTCCTAAACCCAACATTCCATTCCTCCGCTAGCGCAGCACCTCCCATTAGAAAGCAAAAAAACAAGCTAACTATAAGAAAAACTTGGGTAAACAATATCATTTTCTTAACCTTAACTATGTAGGGGTAGATACTGCCTAACGCCAAGCTCTGCGGAAACAGAAGCAACGCGTAGGTTGTCCGCAGAAGCTTTTTGTCAGGCTATTTTTCATAATATTTAGTGCACATTGTTGACACATGCTTCGACCAAGGATTCAAAAAATATGTATATTCATTTTCAAATATCCTCTCTCTAAATAGAATTATTCCAGCAACCTCTGGATAAGCATTAAACCACCCATCATGGAGAGAATATAAAATATGCTTAAGATCGGCTTCATCAATAGCTGTATCAAATGCCGCAAAAGCAGCAATTGAAAATGGTATATTTTGGGACTCTACTAAAACTGAGTACTGTCCCGATTTATCTGCAAATTTACGAAAAATATGGTCAGGAGGTATAGTTATCCAACCAGCCCAAACATTGGTGGATTTGATTACTGAATAAATTTCTTTCTCCTTGTCATATCTCTGATGTAAAGTGATAACGTCTACTATTTCAGATACCTTTCCATTCTTGTCCAGGAGTGACCAATCAGGCGTTTTTCCATCAATTTCCAATTCATACCTGAGTTCAAACCCTTCTTCCCTATGAAATGCTCCGAATTGAAGCTCTCGTAAGGTGTGAAATTTTTCTCTTAGGCTTTGCTTATCAAATTTAGTCTTAAACTTCTGCACATCCGTTGAGCAAATGGACCTATACAACTCTCTAAGTCTTAGTTCTTCATAATTCTTAGAGTTCATGACCAAGTTTCCATCGTAACCCAACGCCATGGGAAACGGGAGCCAAACCAACGGTTTGGCGATTCGGTGTAGCCGCATAGCGGCGGAACGAATTTAACCACTTTGATATGCATTTACACCACCTAGCACGGCCTCTACTGATAAAATTGCATTGCTAGAAAGATAGCGCTGCATATTTTTGAATAATGTATATAACCCACGGCCATATTTATTGACGAAATCTTGGTTGCCATTAGCAATTTCAAGTTCGTTTGCAGCGGTTAGTTCACAGAACTCCTTTAACTGCTGCTGATTCAGTTCAAATACTTGGCCAGTGAAACGATTTTTAAATTCGGGGTT
>JANQKW010000064.1 GCA_028280905.1 Porticoccaceae bacterium | reverse complement strand
ATTCAGACCAGCGGCAACTGCATCCGCAACGTAACCTCCGACCAGTTCGCCGGTGTCGCAAAGGATGAAATTGAGGACCCTCGCCCCTGGTGCGAAATTGTTCGCCAGTGGTCTACCCTACACCCGGAGTTTGCGTTTTTGCCTCGCAAATTCAAAATCGCCGTTTCTGGCTCCGAGGCCGATCGGGCGGCTATCCAGGTACACGATATTGGATTACAACTGGTCAAAAACAGTGACGGCGAATTGGGTTTCCAGGTACTGGTGGGAGGCGGTCTGGGCCGCACGCCCGTTATCGGCAGTGTTATCAGAGACTTCCTGCCGCCGCGGCATCTGCTGACGTATCTTGAAGCTATCCTGCGCGTCTATAATCTGCATGGTCGACGCGACAATAAATACAAGGCTCGCATCAAAATTCTGGTAAAAGCCTGGACACCGGAAGTGTTCGCGCAAAAGGTGGAAGAGGAATGGCAACTCAGCAAGGACGGCCCGCAAACCTTAACCGAGGAAGAGATAAACCGCGCCAAATCGTTTTTTACCGTACCGGCTTACGACACGTCAATTGATGTCCGACACATCGACGAATCCATAGCGCAATTGTCGGCTGAACACATCGCCTTCAGCAAATGGTTGACCCGCAACACAAGGGGCCACAAACAACCCGGTTACGCGGTGGTTACCCTGTCGTTAAAGCCGACCGGCATAGCGCCGGGTGATGTGACGGATGCGCAACTGGAAGCCGTTGCGGACCTGGCCGATAAGTATTCGTTCGGTGAGGTAAGAGCCACCCATAACCAGAACCTGGTACTGGCGGACGTCTGCAAGGCGGACCTTTTTGCGCTGTGGCAGGAAGCCAAAAAACTGGGATTGGCAACACCGCATATCGGCACTTTAACCGATATCATCTGCTGCCCAGGCGGTGATTTTTGTTCTCTCGCCAACGCCAAATCCATCCCGATTGCCGAAGCCATCCAGCGTCGTTTTGACGACCTGGACTACCTCTACGACCTGGGCGAACTGGATCTGAATATTTCCGGCTGCATGAACGCCTGTGGTCACCACCACGTTGGCAATATCGGGATTCTGGGCGTAGACAAAAAAGGCGAGGAGTTTTACCAGATCCAACTCGGCGGCTCCTCTGGCAGCGACGCTTCGCTGGGCAAAGTGTTGGGGCCCTCGTTTAACCAGGAAGAGGTTCCCGACATCATCGAAAAAATTCTCGATGTCTATGTCTCCAGCCGGCATGATGACGAGCCGTTTATTGATACTTACCGACGCATTGGTCTCGATCCCTTCAAGGAAGCTGTCTATGCGAAGAATCATTAAGGACGACGCCATTGTCGAAGACGACTGGGTGCTGTTGGAAACCGATCACCAGGGAGAGTTACCGGCCGGCTCGCTATTACTGCCGCTGAAATATTGGCTGGAAAACCGGGAGAATATCGATAGCTCCGCCACCGGCGTTTGGCTGAACAGCGACGACGACGCGGCGTCTATCGGAGAGTACGCCAATGACTTTCCGGTTATTGCGATTAACTTTCCGGCCTTTGCCGACGGCCGCGGATTTTCCATAGCCCGCCTGTTGCGCGAACGCTATGGCTATTCGGGCGAAATTCGCGCCATTGGCGACGCGATACGGGACCAGTTGTTCTATTTAAAACGCTGTGGTTTTAACGCATTCGATCTCGGGGAACAACAACCGTTGGAAGAAGCTCTGGACTCATTAAACGACTTTTCGGTGACCTATCAATCGAGCGTTGAACAGCCGAATCCACTTTTTAGAAGACAATAACGAATAAACCGGCCGCCACCATGGACTTGGCCGAAGGTTCTTTAGTAGAGTAAGGTTTTGGAGACCTTATTAACGTGGAAGCGTCTGTTTTTCAGTCTTTTTTCCTGATTTTTACCGGGGCTGCGGTAATCGCATCGCTGGCGATCTACGGACGTCAACCGCTGCTGGTTGCCTATATAGCCCTGGGCGCACTGTTTGGCCCATACGGGCTGGGCTGGGTGCAGGATGTCAAGCTCTTGTCTGAAATTGCCCAAATCGGCATTATGTTCCTGTTGTTCTTATTGGGGTTGGACATGCAACCCCAGTCACTACTTTCCGTTTTCAAGAAGGTTACCCATATTACCTTGATTAGCTCCGTGCTGTTCGCGGTGGTCGGTTACGGCATTGCCGCATTATTCTGCTTCAACACCACGGAGAGCATTGTGATCGGGCTGGCGATGATGTTCTCCAGTACGATTATCGGCATCAAACTGCTACCCACGACAATCCTTCACCACCGTCACGTCGGCGACATGATGGTCGGCATGCTATTAATGCAGGATTTTATCGCCATTTTCGTATTGTTGACCTTGCTCAGCGGCGAAGGCGGCGCGCTGGAACCTATGCAAATTATGAAGACGCTATTGGGGCTTCCGCTGCTGGTTATTTTCGCGATTCTGTTTGTCCGCTATGTGCTAATTAAGTTGATCACCAAGTTCGATCGCATGGCCGAGTATATTTTTTTACTGGCGGTCGGTTGGTGCTTGGGAATCGCGGAACTCGCCGAGATAATGGGGCTTTCACACGAGATAGGGGCATTCCTGGCGGGTATTACTATCGCCACCAGCCCTATTGCCCAGCATATTGCCTTAAGCCTGAAACCCCTGCGGGATTTTTTTCTGATTTTGTTTTTTTTCTCTTTGGGCGCCGGATTTAATCTTGGGCTGCTTCCTGAGATTGCGCTTGTCTCCTGTGTGCTGGGTATCACGATGCTGGTGTTGAAACCCCTCACTTTCCGGCTGCTGATGAAACGGCAGAGCGAACGAAATATTCTCGCTTGGGATATGGGCTTTAGGTTGGGACAAATCAGTGAGTTCTCACTGCTGATTGCCTATGTGGCGTTCGGCGCGTCTATCATCGGCAATCTCGCTTCCCACGTGATTCAGGCGGCTACTATTTTGAGCTTCCTGATATCGAGCTATATTGTTGTGTTTAATTTCCCCAACCCTATTGCCATTAAAGATCATCTGCGTAGGGATTAACTTGCCCAGGCGGGTTGGTTGATGCCGGTCGCAGATATCGCAGTTTTGTGCCACATTCTCGCGGCTATCGGTAAACAAGTTTTGAGACTCGCTGTGAACCCATCCCTGGGAGCTCCGCGTCGACATCCGTGTCGACGAGGGTCTCAAAAGTAGTTC
>JANQKW010000058.1 GCA_028280905.1 Porticoccaceae bacterium | reverse complement strand
CGAGACCTGGAAGGGAGAAGCCGTGTGGAAAACCAGTTCGCAGTATTGCATGGCTTGGTCGTAGGAACCGGCTGTGAGCAGGTCGGACTTAAAAAACTTGATCTCCCCGGGAGCCTTGTTCGCCAGCGCGATCAGGTGCTTCAACTTCTCGGTGTTATCCGGGTCGCGGACCGCGGCATGCACCGTTAGCCCATCGTCCAGCAGCCGCTTGACAAGCCAGCCGGCGACATACCCGGTTGCGCCGGTCACCATCACGGGAGCAGTTTTATCTATTGCTGACATATTACCTCCGGTTCCGCAAAAATAAGATTCTCGATACTGGCGTTATCAAGCCTTCACGGCCGGCCCGTCAGCCAAATCCGCGCGCGTCTAGTGAGCAATCCTAGGGAAAGTTGACGCCGGTAATCTGCTCGGACAGCGCCCACAGCCTGTCGGCAACCGATTGCTGCCGTACTGCGTCTTTAAAGGGTTGTGGGGCAGGTGCGCCGCGCACCGCGAACCTGGGCTGCCAGAATTGGTTGGCCTGCACCGATGGGTCGGTGGCGACTTGTAGATGTGTGGCACAACCCTTGTCAACCGACGCTCTCAGTAAATTGGCGAGCCAGCCTCCCGCACTATCTTGTTGGCCGCGGGTGGCGACTAACCCGGGCTGCATACCTATCGCCATGGATGTGGCGCCGGCCGACTCAAAAATGCTGTTGAGTTTAAAAGAGAACAATAGTTGGGCAACCCGGCTGTCGATATAGGATTGCATGGGGTCGTATTTTCGTTTGCTCCAGTTAAAGTCGTCGAAATCTATCTTGCCCCGGTTGTGCATCGCCGACATGGTATTTAGCGATATCACCCGCGCCCGGTCCGTTGCTTTCAACAATGGAAACAGGCCGCCCGTTAGCGCAAAGTGCCCTAGGTGATTCACCTGCATCTGCAATTCCTGGTCGTCTGCAGTTAGCTGGTGTTTCGGGTGAATCACAATCCCGGCGTTATTTATCAGGATATCCAGCCGGGAGTTTTCCGCCAAAAACTGCTCAGCGAACCCTGAGATAGAAGCAAAATTGACCAGTTCCATTTGACCGAAGCTAACATCGGCATCCGGCGCTTCACGCTTGATGTTTTCAACGGCTGCCTCACCCTTGTCGGCGTTTCGGCAGGTAATGGTTACCTCCGCGCCACGGCGAGCCAGCTCCAGGGCGGTTTTATGCCCCAGGTCGCTGTTACCGCCGGTAATGACCGCCGTCTTACCCGCCATATCGGGTATATCAGGAACGGACCACTTGTTTGCCATATACGTCTCCGATTGGTTACCCCTGTTCCCTGGATTTCAATACTGCCTTTTTAACCTTGCCGGTTTCAGTAAGTGGCAGCTCATCCAGAATCTCCAGTTTCCTGGGAAATTTGTAGCGGGCGAGTTTTCCTTCGAGATACTGGTGAATTTCTTCGAGATCGATGGTTTCTTCGGGATTCAGAACCACAAATGCCTTACCGGTCTCGCCCCAGTCTACATCCGGAACGCCGATAATGGCGATGTTAAAAATTTTCGGGTGATCCATCAGCAGTTTTTCGATTTCGGCGGGGTAGACGTTTTCGGCGCCGCTTCGATACATGTCTTTCTCGCGGTCGACCAGATAGACATGCTGGTCTTCGTCCATATAGCCCACATCACCGGTATCCAAAACCCCGTCAACGATAGTCTCGGCGGTTTTCTCAGGCATATTCCAGTACCCGCACATCACCGTTGGCCCTCTTGCCACTATGCTGCCGGTCTCATTTTTGGCCGCCACTTGACCCTCGGCATTCTTAATCCAGATATCGGTAAAAAAGCCGGGGCGGCCGACAGAGCCAACCTTGGCCAGCGCCTCTCCCGCCTGTTGCATGGCCATAAAGGAATTTTCCGTTTGGCCAAAGCCCATGCGAATATTCAAACCCAGGTCCTGCAACTGCTGAATCAGGCTTAGCGGGGTTCTTTCGCCGCCGCCGAACAGCGAGCGCACATGGGCAAAGCTATCGCTGGACTTGTCGTAATCCCGCAAAATCATTTTCAGCATGGTGGTGGAGGCGATCATCAGCGTTGCTTTGAAGTTTTTGGCGTCTTCGACGTAACGCTTGGGGTCAAACTTCCGACTGGTGACCACGGTTGCGCCGCGGCTAAGAATCGGCGTCAGAACACCGAACAGGCCGGCGGAATGAAACAGCGGCATATGGGTGAGGTAAACGTCGTCCTGGCGCATATCCGCATAGAGGATAATCTGAAAACACTTGAAATAGGTTTGCAGGTGATTGGTCACGGCGCCTTTGGGCGCGCCTGTTGTTCCCGATGTATAGATAATCGCCAAAGGGTCCGTCAGTGCTACCGGCTCGGCGGGGGTCGGCGAGTGAGTAGACATACTATCCAGCTCGGTGTGCAGCAGATTGCACCACTGCTTATCTGTTGCCTCGCCTCCTATTTGGAAAAGGCTGGATGGCGGAATGGCCAGTTCCTGTGCAACCGATTCGAACCGATCGGCAAAGGGTTCGTCAAAAAAGACAATACGGCTCGATGAGTTTTCCAACTGGTAAATAATCTCCGCCGGCAACAGGCGATTGTTAAGGGGAACACAAACCAGCCCGAGTTTTGCCGCAGCAAAGTAGATGCAGATACTGTCGAGATTGTTTTCGCAGTAGCAAGCAATCCGGTCGCCCTTGGCAACGCCGGCCGCCAGCAGCAAATGGGCGACCTGATTAGTGCGTTGCTCCAGCTGCAAGTAGGTTGTGATTTCTCCGTCAAAAACCAGTGCGGCTTTGCCGGGGGTTATCAGCGCCCACTTTTCGATGATCTTGCCGATAGACCACTGCATACCAGTTTCCGGAGAAAGTTGATTGTCAGCAGACATTTGCAGGCCCCCCGTGAATTCATTGGTAAATCGTTATAAAGATAATATTAACATGTTAAATTTTATGTTGTTGTGGGGCTGGCGTCAATCCCGTGTGTGAATTGTGACACAGCCGACGGCCATTTACGACCAGCTATTGCGTATAGCTCCTATGCCGCTTTTCTTCAGACACATGGCCTGCCGCATTCTTGATCGCGGCGTTCTGGACAATAAATTAAACATGTTATAAAATTTTTGGAATTTTCAGCCAGATAGCAGAGGGTGAGGAATGGCAATCCAGTCGAGCTACGGACACTTTATTCACGGGGAGTATGCAGCGCCCGCATCCGGGCGTTACCTAGATTCAATCAACCCTTCCGATCAGTCCATCGTTACCAAAATTGCCGAGGGCAACGCCGAAGATGTGGAGGCGGCGGTTGCGTCAGCCAAGGGCGCCCAACAAGCCTGGGCGGCGATGCGCCCGCTGGAGAGGGGGGGATTGTTGATTACCCTGGGGCGCTTGTTAAAGGAAAACATCGACGAGTTCGCCAGGGCGGAATCCGCCGAGATGGGTATGCCGCTGGATTTCGCGCATATGGCGATGACCGGCGCCGCCAATTACTACGAGTATTACGGTGGTCTGGCGCCGTCACTGCACGGTGACAACATTCAGGTCGGCCCGGGGCAGCATTCCTATACCGTCTACGAGCCCTATGGTGTTGTCGGGTTAATTACGCCCTGGAATGGGCCTTTGAATCAATCGGCGCGGGGCGCCGCACCTGCGTTGGCGGTGGGTAACGCGGTGCTACATAAACCCAGCGAATTTACCTCGATCACCGCGTTGATGTTGGCGGAGTTGGCGATTGAGGCGGGTATTCCCCCCGGTATTTTGAACGTTGTGACAGGTACCGGTGCCGGCGTGGGTAACCACCTGGTTGAGCACCCGGATATTCATAAGGTGTCCTTTACGGGTTCATTGCGCACCGGCCAGATGATCGGTCATGCCGCCGCAGACAAGGTGATGGCTGTTACCCTGGAGTTGGGCGGTAAGTCGCCGGATATCGTATTTGAGGATGCCGACCTGGAGGCGGCTCTCCCGGGAGTGATGTTCGGGTTTATCGGCAATACCGGACAAATCTGCCTGGCGGGTTCCCGCATCCTGGTACAGCGCAGTATTTATGACAAGTTCAGCAACATGCTGGCCGATGCGGTCAATAATTTTCCCGTGGGTTTGGATAAATCCGCGCCGTCACTCGGGCCAATTGCCAACGAAGCGCAGTTTGACAAGGTGTTGGGTTACTTCGATGTGGCGCAAGAGGACGGCGCCAAATTGCTGGCGGGTGGAGAGAGGGCAACCGGTGGCGAGCTGGATAAAGGCTTTTATGTGAGGCCAACGGTCTATGGCGATGTTAACAATGCGATGCGCATTGCCCGAGAGGAGATATTCGGTCCGGTGGGAGTGTTGATTCCCTTTGATACCGAAGAGGAGGCTATCGCCATCGCCAATGATTCGGAATACGGCTTGGCTGCCGGCATCTGGACAAGGGATTTGTCCAGAGCGCACCGGGTCGCGGGGCAAATCGAATCCGGACAAATTTATGTCAATTACTACCTCGAGAGCAGCGTGGAGCATCCCCTGGGCGGTTACAAGAAAAGCGGCATTGGCCGAGAGAAGGGCATAGTCGCGTTAAAGCAATATTGTGAGCTGAAGAATATTTCCATCAAGCTTTAATCAGCATTGAGGTAAATAATGAAGATTACCGCAGCCGTTGTCGAAGCCGCTGGCGCGGAGTTCCAGTTCTCAGAGTTGGAGTTGGCCGAGCCCGGCCCCGGCGAAATTCGGGTTAAGATTCATGCGTGTGGCATTTGCCACACGGACATCGGTGCCCAGCAGGGTAACTATCCGACCGGCTTTCCCGCGGTGTTTGGCCATGAAGGCGCAGGTGTGGTCGAGCGTACAGGGGAGGGTGTTAGCAAGGTTGTTCCCGGCGATTATGTGGTACTTTCGTTTAATTCCTGTGGCGCTTGCAGCCACTGCCACACGGGATTTCCCGCTTACTGTAGCAATGCCATGAGCCTCAACGTTTCCGGGCACCGGGGAGACGGCGTCAGTGCCTATTCAAGAAACGGTGACTCAATTAAGGGCCACTTCTTTAGCCAGTCTTCATTTGCGACCCATTCGATTGTGTATGAGCGCAATCTGGTCAAAGTCTCCAAGGATATACCGCTGGCGGAACTCGCACCGCTCGGGTGTGGCATCCAGACCGGCGCTGGTGCGTTCCTAAATACGCTGCCCGTGAAGGCGGGAATGCGGGTGGCGGTTATCGGCACCGGGTCGGTGGGGTTAAGCGCAATTATGGCTGCCAGGCTGGCAGGGTGCGCGGTCATTGTTGCGATCGATATTCTGGAAAGCCGTTTACAGTTGGCGGCCGAACTTGGCGCGACTCACACCATTGATGGCAGAGACCCGAAGCTGGTCGAGCAGTTGATTGAAATCAGTAGCGGCGGGCTGGATGGTATTCTCGATACTACCTCGATACCGGCGCTGTTGCGACAGGCGGTGTTGTCCCTCAATGCCCGGGGAACCTTGTTGTTGGGTGGTGCGGCAAAGCCGGGCTCCACCGTGGAGTTTGATATGGGGCCGATTCACTATGGCCGCACGGTCAGGGGAACCTTGGAAGGCGATAGCATACCGGATGAATTTATTCCCCAGCTAATCGAGCACTATCGGGCTGGGCGCTTTCCGATGGACAAGTTGATTTCCTATTACGACTTTAAGGACTTAAACCAGGCGATGCGGGATACCCATGCCGGAAAGGCGGTTAAGGCCGTATTGAAAATGGTTTAAAGCGGTTACTGGATTTTCTTGAGGACTTTCTTCAACAAACCCTCTATGCGATCCCGCGTTTTGTCGGTGCTGATACCCAACAGTATCAGGTAGATTTCACAGCTGCGAAAATCCAGTAGCTTGTCACTTGGAATGTGCCCTCTGGACCAATCAATGGTCACGCTGCGAACTCTTCTGTACAGGCGTTGGGCAATAAACTTCACGTCAACCCAGTCCGCCAACTCGCCCGCCTCCTGCATCTCGGCTAACCCTTCCTGGTAAAGCGACTGGGCGACTACGAGACTGTTGTTTTGTTTGGGAACCGCCGCCGCGATCAATTTAGTGAGTTCGGCGTTTTTCAGACTGATTTTCACGCTGTCACTGTTGACGTTGATGATGCGGTCCAGCCCTTTTTTGGAGTTGTCACTGCCGATCCTTTCGAAATGCCAACGAAAGATCTCATCGGCGGCGGCGAACACCAGGTTGTCCTTGTTGTTGAACTGGTTATAGAGCGTCGGCACCGACACCCCACAGTGTTTGGCCAGCTCCCTGACGTTGAGCCTTTCTATGCCTCCCGCAGTTATCATCTCGCGGGTTTTGGCGAGTATCTTCTTGCGTCTTTCCAGCTGTAATTCAGGTGAGATGGGCACTAAAGTCTCCTAAAAGTCTGACCCGGATATTTTAGTCGGTTTAATATTTGCTGTCACTGGCGCGCCTTTAATAGGCCGATCGCAGCACGCCCAGTGCTTGTTCCGCTGATTGCAGCGGCCTGGGGTTGCTGGCCATGGCGAAATCCTGCGCGGCGTGGGCGGCAATTTCCGGAAGTGCCGACGCATCGACGCCTAGGTCCCGTAACCGGCTTGCAATGCCCAGTTTATCAATCATCGCCTCTACCGATTCAATAAACTCTTCGGCCGCGCTCTCTGCGGATTCAGCGGTGTCGCCGAGCCCCAGGTGATTGGAAATTCGCGCCAGTTTATCGTCGATAAGCGGCCGGTTAAAGCGCAACACATGGGGCAGCACAATGGTGCTCGCCTCGCCGTGGGAAATATGCTGGTTGGCGCCGAGTTGGTGGCGCAGCGCCGCCACCATGCCAAGGCTTACATTGTGAGCGTTGGCCATGGTCATAAAGCCGGCTGCCAGGCAGTGTCCACGCGCTTGAGTCGCATCACCGGATAGACTTGCCGGAAGGTGTTTGTGAAGCAGCTCGAGCGCCGACAAAGCCAGTGAATCCGTGTAGGGGATGGCCCGGGTAGAGCAAATTAGCTCGATACAGTCGGCGAAGATTTTCATTCCGGTGGATACCCATAGTCTCCTGGGAGTAGCTGTGCAGAGCAGCGGATCCTGGAAAATCCATTTGGGTGCCAGCTTCATATCCGCAAACAGGTTTTTCTCGCCGATGGATTCGTCGGTGATCGCCACCGCAAAAGTGTATTCCGAACTCGATAGCGTAGTGGGGACCGCAATATGGGGCATTTTCGGCGCCTGAAGGTTCGGTATTACCGCGCCGGTTTCCGGTGAAAAGCGCACTTTCATGCCGTCGTAATCGTCGCCCTCGGCCAGCGTCAGGGCAACCGCTTTGGCGAGGTCAACCACCGAGCTGCCGCCAAAGCTTACCAGGCAGTCCGCATTTATTTCCCTGGCTTGAGCCACTGCTTTCTCGACGGTGCCTTGTGGCGTGTGCGCGACTGATTGGGAAAAAATCCCGGCGCATCGACTACCCAGGTTAGCCTTCAGCTGATCGACCAGGTCAGTTCGTGTCAGACTCGGCGTGGTAATCAGGAACACCCGCTTGACGCCCATCTGCTCAAGGGTTGCGGAGAGTTGATCTTTTACGCACCCGGCGCCGTAAGCGACGCCGTTGATCAGGGGTAAAAGTATTTGGCCGGAAAGGTTTTGCATGGGTTTGATTTCCTTGGTTTTCAGGTCAATAGTCGGGCAGTATTGCTTAACCAAAAAAAGCACAGCCGAAGCTGTGCTAAATAGATCATCCCTGAGTCAACGGGGGATTTAGAAGTTGTAAGTGAACTCGAGCACAACTGTGCGCGGCGCTCCTTGAAACAGCAGGCGGTCACGTTCTCCGGCGGCATTGGGAACCCCGGCCGGCAGCCCGGTGAGTTCATTGGCATATCGCTCGTCAGTGAAGTTTCTGGCCGCCAAGTTGATCTCCCATTGGCCGTCGAGCGGCGAAATGTAGGTGACTATATCGCCCCGCCAGAAGGCGTCCTCATCGACGTCGTCCGGTCCCAGGATATCCTGGTTGGAAAGGGAATATTCACCTGAGTAGTAGGCGGTTACGCTCACGCCAAATTCCAAGTCTTCGGTGATATCCGTGAGGTAATCAATACCGATATTGCCTGATAATTTGGGCGCTTGAGAGCGGGTCTCGCCGTCGATATCGTTGCCTCCGGCGGCGGGCTGGGTAATAAATTCGTCGGAGTATTCGGCGATGTTGTAGGCCCAGGCGCCACGCACGAGTATGGCTTCGGAAACAGACCACTGGAAGTCGGTTTCAATGCCGTAGTTAGTCACCTCACCTGCATTGGCGGTGTCGAAGCCGAATACGTCGGCATTGAACTGCTGTATCTGCAGATCGTCATAAATGTAGTGGTATACCGTGGAGTTCAGGCGTAAATCTCCCTCCAGTAAATCCGCTTTCATGCCCACTTCAAAACCTTCGCCTTCCTCTGAGTCGAAGACAAAACCGGTTAGGTCGCCGATGCCGATATTGGCGATGTTAGCCTGGTAGGGGAGCTGGCTCGACGATATGCCGCCGGACTTAAAGCCGGTCTTATAGGCGCCGTAGACATTGATATTGTCGGTCCAGTCATAGGACAGGCTGAGTTCCGGCGAGATGTTGTCGTCCTCGAACTGGATTTCATCGCTGACAAAGCCGCTAAAGGTGACGATTCCGGGTGTTGCCAGGATATAGCTGTGAATGAAAGGGGTGGTGTAGCGCGAGGTTTTTTCCTCATCGGTGTAGCGGGCGCCTACCGTCATGGTCAGCCGGTCAGTGATGCGCCAGTCAAGGCTGCCGAAAACGGAGAGCGCTTCCGCGTCCAGCGGGTGACTTTTATTCCAGTCAATGGTTTCACCATTCTGGAAGGGGTCGGCAATGGGAGCTCCACTCGCCAAATTGGCAAACAGCGCAAATCCTAGCGCATCCTGAACATTTCGCGTAAACAATTCCCGCTCCTGGTAAAACAGCCCCAGCATAAAGCTCACATTGTCAGACAGATCGCCGTCCAGCCGAAGTTCCTGAGACCAGGTCTCCTCGGTATCGAGTGTGGATACGCCGTTGGAGCCGGCAGTATCGAATCCGTAAATGCCGAAACTGGTTTCGTCGACTTCGATATAACCGGTTAGCGATGTCAGGTTCAGGTTGTCGGTTAGGGCATACTCAATTTTTAAACTGGATACGTCGAGATTCTGATCGACAAAGGGAACACCGCCGTTATTGAACGGATGTCCTCCGGCGAGTCTCGAGTCCTGGTCGCCTACTTGTATCTTCCCGTCTTCCTGATCGCATACGGCGTTGTTCGGGCTTAGGAATACTAATCCGGCCAACGCTGCTGCCTGTGGAATCACCAGCGGCTGCGGGGTACTTTCCACGCACTGTAGCTCCGTGCGGGTAAAGGGGCCGTCGCTCTGGTATTCCGAAATGGCATACTTAAAGTTAACGCTAAGCTCGTCGGAGGGCTCCCAAACCAGGGTTAGCCGCGCATCCAGTGTCTCTTCACCGCGCCACTCGTTGGCCACGTTAGGCGCGGTGTTTTTCACCACTTCGTCTATCTGGTTGGTTCTGAACGCCAGCCTGGCAAAGAAGTTATCCGACAGAGGCCCTGAGATAAAGCCCTCGAACCGGGTTGCGTCCTCCTCAAATTCATAGGCGCCGGTGAGCTGGGCTTCAAACTCATCGGTCGGATTGGCCGATCGGATTGAAACCACACCGGCGGACGCGCCTTTCCCGAAATACAGGGACTGAGGCCCTTTCAATACCTCGATTTGCGCCATATCCAGGTTGCCGCTGCGTACCAGCCGCGAGTTGTTTGCCACCACACCGTCGTAGTTCAGTGCGACGGCCGAGTCGAAGAAAGCTTCCTGAGAGTTAGAGCCGATGCCTCTCAATATCATGGAACCGCCCGAACCTGCGCCGCGCGATACGGTGCTAAAACTGGGCACCAACGCGGCAATATCCTGCACATTGCTCAAGTTCAGCCGGTCGATAGTCTGCTCCCCAAGCGCCGACACCGTAACCGGAACGTCCTGCAAGCTCTCTTCTCTTTTTCGCGCGGTTACGACGACTTCTTCTATCGTCAGTGCGCCATGGGCCGGCGCAATATCAACAGCGCCTAACGCAGCTATGGCGGACGCCAACGCCCATTTTTTTAGAGTCGGCTTGTGCAGGCCGGATTGCCAAACACCAGTGTTGGTATGCATTTTTATCTTCCCCCCGGAATCAAAGAATAGTAAGCGTGTTATGAATTGATTTTATAAATGTAACATGTTAAATTTAAAAAGTCCATAATCGAAAAAGATATATTGTAGAAATCTAGTGCTTGAAACAATTTGTTATCCGAAAGACGATACATTAGTCCTGAAGATCAAATAAAAATATTAAAAAATATGGTGTTATAAGTTTTTGGTGCTGGGCTCATATGTCGATTTTCGAGCAGCGGTGATTCGATATTTAGTTTATTTGGTATTTAACATATTAAAACTATAGTTTCTTTTGTGCAGTCAGTGGCAGGCTTGGTCAAGGTGGTCCAGGCGGAAAACTTTTAGGGAAGTTGACGCTGTATAGCAGCCTGGTAGACAGATAGTGAAACTAATCAATGTCGTTGTCTCGACTGTACTCTTGGCGCTTCTCGCGTCCCGAGCCGTTGCAGGTTCGGAACTGGAAAACTGGGTAGCTTCCCCTGGCTTTAAGGTCATTCCCGATATCGTTTATCACACCGCTGACGGTCACCAAAACAAACTGGATGTCTATCTGCCTACCGGTGCCGCCGGACTCTTGCCTACGGTTATCTACTTTCATGGCGGCGGCTGGGTGAGAACCCAGAAAGAGCAAGTAATACCCATGGTTTTACCCTATCTGCAGATGGGTATGGCGGTTGTCAATGTTGACTATCGGCTTGCCGGGGTGGCACTTGCCCCCGCCGCGGTAGAGGACGCGCGCTGCGCGCTGCGTTGGGTTTACAAGCATGCCGACGATTACAGTTTTGACCTGAACAGGATTCTGGTGTCCGGCAACTCCGCCGGTGGCCACCTTGCGCTGATGGCCGGGTTATTAAAACGCGAGGACGGACTAGATTATGGATGCCGCATCTTCAAGCGCCTCAGTTACCAGACTTTTAATGTTGCGACCGCCAAACACTTGGAAATGAAGGTGTCGGCTATCGTCAATTTTTACGGCATCACCGATGTGTTGGCCGTGCTTGAGGGAGACGGGGCAAAATTTTATGCGGAAGAGTGGTTCGGAACGTTACCGAACCGCACCCAGTTGGCTAAGCGCCTGTCGCCGGTCAATTACGTTCGCGGCGACGCGCCGCCGATTCTGACTGTTCACGGGGAACAGGATAGGGCGGTGCCTTACCAGCAGGCAGTGAAGCTACATGAGCGCCTGTCCCGGGCCGGGGTGCCCGCACAACTTTATTCGGTGAAATCGGGGGCGCACGGCAGCTTTCCTCCGGCAGACAATCACGCCATTTGGGATGAGGTTAGGCGCTTTATCGAGAGGTATATAGATGACTAGCACGGAATTGAAGCCGCGATTATCGGGCAAAACAGCAATCGTTACCGGTTCGGGCCAGAACATAGGTCGCGCGATTGCCGAGCTGTTTGCGGCCCAGGGCGCAGATGTGGTTGTCAATGGCTCAAAAAACCGGGAAAACATCGACCGGACCGTCGAGGCAATCAATGCGGCAGGCGGCAATGCCATTGGCGTTATGGCGGATGTTGGTGATCCGGAGCAGGTTCGCGCGATGGTTGAAGAGGCCGAGAAAAGCTTCGGAGGCGTTGATATCGCTGTCAGCAATGTCTCGGTTCGGATCAAGTACGCCTTTGAGGATATCACCGTAGAGGACTGGCGCCGCACATTGAACTCCAACCTTAGCTCCTGCTTTTACCTGGCCCACTACGTGCTTCCCGGAATGCGCGAGCGGGGTTGGGGGAGAATCATCCATATCTCCGGATATGACGGCTTCACCGGCCATGTGCCGCACCGCGCCGCCAATGTCACGTCCAAAGCCGGCATGCACGCCCTGGCGAAGGCTATCGCGCGGGAATACGGGGTACACAAGGTCACCGCCAACAGCGTTGTGGTGGGCGCTATCGACACCTCGCGGGCGGAAAATCAGCACTATGAACAGTGGCTGGTGGACAGGGCCAAGGCGCTTATTCCTTCCGGCGAGATGGGTGAACCCAACGATATTGCAGAAGCCTGCCTGTATTTGGCATCGGACAGCGCCAAGTTCGTCAACGGACAGGCGATCCACGTTAACGGCGGGGAATACATGTTTTGATATTCCGAGACTTGCAACCTCCGATGTCCCTTTAATAGCAACAACTCGAGAAACCCGGGGGGTATTATTATGAAAAAATCTTTGAAGAAACCGTTAGTCGCTGCGGTGCAAGCCGGCATTTTATTGTCCACAGGCTTGTCGACGGCTATTCAGTATGCGCATGCCGAGGAACCGCGCGCAAAGCGATCGGCTTTCCTTGAGGAAATCATTGTTACCTCGCGTAAAAGAAGCGTCGAAGAGAATGTGCAGGACATACCCGCGGCGCTGAGCGCCTTCTCTGAAGATATGCTGGACGCGGCCTTTGTGGATACTATCACCGATATCGGCAAGATGACGCCTAACGTCACACTGCAAAACACCGGTGTCGCTCCCGGCGTGCCGTCCTACTTTATTCGCGGGCAGGGCTCCAGCTCCAGTATTCCCTCGGATGATCCGCCGGTGGCCACCATTTTCGATGGCGTCACTTTCGGCACCGGCAATGGTTCGAACATGACCACTTTCGATATTGAATCAATAGAGGTGCTGCGAGGTCCGCAGGGTACGTTATTCGGGAAGAATACTACCGGCGGCGCAGTGGTTATCAGAACCGCAAGAGCAGGTTTTGAAACCCTGGCGGATGTGAAAATTACCGCGGGGTCAGGAAACTTGGTCGATTTGGCTGCTCGCGTGGGCGGAACCATCATTGAGGATCGTGTGGCGGGAAAACTGAGCGTGTTTTACATGGATAGGGATGGTAACTACGACAATGTCTTTCTGAACCAGGATTTCGGTGCGGCGGAAAATACGGTGATCAGGCCCTATTTGAGGGTCACTCCCAGCGATGAATTAACCCTGGATTTGTTGATTGAATCCGGGGATATCAACAGCCACGCCAACCCCTTTAAACAAATCGTTCCCGATGTGCGAGTCGACCCGACTGACACGGATGTAGAGAGATCAGGTGATCCCGACAAGGTTGCGCTGACCACTAACGGTGATAACGATATGGAGTGGGATCACGCTATTTTGGAAGCCGTGTACGACACAGATAACGGTGTTTTCACATCTATCACCGCGGTTAGGCAAGCGCATCAAATATTGAAAGACCTGGATGCGGATGGTCGGGGAAATGATATCTTCCGGTTGGATTTTGATACCGACCAGGAGCAGTTTTCCCAGGAGGTTCGCTGGGCCGGCACGCCGTTCAGCAACAAGGATATCGATATCACCGTGGGCGCTTACTATTTCTCCCAGGAGTATGTGTACCGGGAAAGGCGAGCTCTGTCGGGAGGCTTGCTGAACGTGGCGCTCGGTGGCGATATTGAGCATGATGTTTGGGCGGTGTTTGCCAGGGGTAACTGGAAGGTCACCGATCAGGTGACGGCTTCGGCGGGGCTTCGCTTCACCGATGAAACCAAAAAAGGCAAGGTGCAAAATGGCGCCACCTGTGATTTTGATACGCAATCTTGCGATTTTGCCACGCCGCCACCCGATGCGATGGGACCCTTTGCCGCCACTGACGATTTGGAAGTTGATTCCTCAAGTGTTACGCCCTACTTGGGCATACAGTGGTTTCCGACGGAGGACGCGCAGATTTACGCTTCCTGGAGCAAGGGTTTTCGAAGCGGCGGTCTGAATGTTCGCACCTCGACCCCAACCCGGGACGAACCCCTATACGACGACGAGGAGGTAAACGCCTTTGAAGTTGGCGGCAAATTTGAAATGGCGGACGGAAGGGTGCGCCTCAACACGGCGGCCTTCCTAAACCGCTACGATGATATGCAGCGAACCGTCGTTATTTTTGACGGTTCACAACAGGTCAGAAATGCGGCATCTGCGGATATGTACGGTCTCGAGATCGATTTGACTGCCAGTTTGACGGACAACTTCACCGCTATTGTCGCCTATGGATGGCTGGACGGTGGCTACGACGAGTTTAATGGCATCGCCTTGCCGCCGGGTTTGGATGTCGCCAGTCTCGAAATAGACAAGCTGTCTAACAATTCGGTGTCCGTTGCCGGAATTTACGACCTTGATTTGGGGGATAATGGCGCCGTTACGCTGAGGGCCAGTTATTATCATCTGGATGAACGCGCCGGTGACGACACCAATACGGCGTTCCTCGACCAACTTGATATGTTTGACCTGAGCGCCACCTGGACGTCGCCGTCTGAAAAGCTGAGAGTCTCCGCGTTCGGCAAAAACCTGACCAATACCAATGAGGAAACCTCGGCGGCGGTTATTTCGCTATTTGATGTGAGAACCCCGGCCAAGCCTCGCCACTATGGTATTGAAGTGCAATACAGTTTCTTTTAGCGGCGCATTGACAAAACCCCGGAATGATCCTGCCGTTACGGGTCTTCCGGGGAAGGTTCAAATGCCGGCCCATCCACGGTGAGATGGGTGAGAAGCTTCCAACGGTTATCCCTTAGAACGTAGGTTCGCAGATACCACACGGAAAAGGTTATTTTGTCGCCGTTTTCTAGGTTTATTCTGGCGCGGTAGTGTCCGCGGGTAATGGCGATATCACCGTGCAGTTGTAATACCTCCACGGAATCGAGTTGGCGAAAATCATAGGGTGCTCGCTTTATCGCGTTCAGCCATTCCGGCTTGGTCTCGAACTTCAACGGTGCGCCGCCATGGGTCCAGCCGTCGCCGTGGGTAAAACTGAAATCAGCCGTGGTCCTTTTGTCGAGGAACTGGGTATCCCCGCGAACCATTGCCTTCTCCATTTGATACTCGAGTTCGATAATCTCGCTGATTGTTTGTTCTTCACCCGAGGTATCCGCATTTGATGCGAGGGTTGCCAGCGCCAGTAACAGTAGCAGTCGCGAGGTGACCGAATTGAAAGGGTTTAGTGGTTGCGGATCAATCATTAGCGGCGCTCCTTTTGGTTGCCGAGGGGGAAGTTGCTACGCCGAAAAAGAGGCCGCCAGGCTGTCGCTTTGTTCCAGTGACATCGAGGCTTCATTTAACTTGACCGCCCAGTGTTCACCGATAGCGGAAACCGTGTTAGCAAAGAATTTCCTTTTTAGCGCGGGGGTTTGATCATAAAAATCGCCCAGGTCGGTTCGCATATCGAATTGCCTTCGATAGCGGGTTCCGTCCTGGAGTTTGATGCTGACCCGGTTAATCTGCGGGTTGAAACTGCCATTTTCCACCAGCGTGATTTTGTTTCGCATCGCCGCGAGCCGGGGGTCATTGGCGTTTTGCTCGCTATAGGTATCCTCGGCGGCGGTATCCAAGCCGCAAAGGGCGGAGACCGCAACCTGCGGATAGGAAAATTTACAGTCCAAGCCGCTTTGCGGTTCATTAATACAGGCAGTCTTGAAGTTAACCTCCGGGGCTTCTACGACCATCTCTTCCAGTGCATCAGGATCGATGTTATGTTCACTGCTCAACTGTTTGATGGCGTTGATCATCGGGTGCACCGCACCGCAGGCCGCGTGAAATTTAAACACATTGCGCATAATAGTATATTCTTCCGCTCCGTCGATATGCCACTGATCCTCAGGTAATCCCATATACAGTTGCAGAAAGCCCTTGTCGGTTTCCAGTGCTGATATTGGTGCGGTAAATCCTTTTTCGGCCAGT
>JANQKW010000007.1 GCA_028280905.1 Porticoccaceae bacterium | reverse complement strand
GCGCTCGCCGGGCTTGACTGCTTTGCCCAGGCTGCGCATCGGTCGCACGATATCCTTGTCCATTACCGGCAACCCCTTCGGCAGCGCCTCGCCCCGCTGCTGGGTTTTGATAAACTGCTTCACCATGCGGTCTTCCAGTGAGTGGAAGCTGATAATGACCAAACGGCCGCCTATCGCCAGCAGATCAACCACCTGGTCGAGCAACCGTTTCAGGTCTTCCAACTCACTGTTGATGTAGATCCTGATGGCCTGAAACGCCCTGGTGGCCGGGTGCTTGCCCTTTTCCCAGGCCGGATTCGCGGCGGCGATAATCTCCGCCAACTGCAGCGTTCGCGTAATCGGCGTTTGCTGACGATAATCGACCACCGCCTTTGCCATTCTGCTGGCAAAGCGCTCTTCACCCAGCGTCTTCAGCACCCAGGCAATGTCTCGCTGTTTGGCCACCGCCAGCCATTCGCTGGCGCTGAGGCCCTCGGCGGGATTCATCCTCATATCCAGTGGCCCGTCCCGCAAAAAACTGAAGCCTCGCTCTGGCTCATCCAGTTGCGGCGAGGAGACACCCAAATCCAGCAATACGCCCTGCACCCGCGAAACTGCTTCTGAACCCTTCGCTTTTGCCTGGATAAAGCGGGCGATATCGGCAAAACTGCCCTGCACTATTTCGAAACGGGGGTCAGCGCCAAACCTCGCAACCGCCGCTCCGCAGGCATCGGGATCCTTGTCGACGGCCAGCAATCTGCCGGCTTCCGATAGCATCGACAAAATAGCCCCGGCATGCCCGCCGCGCCCGTAGGTGCCGTCGATGTAGAAGCCGTTAGGATCAGTGACCAACGCATTAACTGCCTCGCGCAACAGCACGGTCGCATGTTCAACTGTGTGTGACATCTCGCCGTTTACTTTGGATCTCCAAACATGTCCTCTTTCGCTCTTATAGCGCTTCTCTATAGAGACGCTTCTATAGCGACTCTCTATAAAGACAAGGATTGCATCTCTTCGGGAATTACCAGTCCCCCGCCAGCATCCTCCAGCCAGCTGTCTCGGCCATTACTCCAGTTGTCAATGCTCCATAGTTCAAAGCGGTGGCTTTGCCCCACCAATACGGCTTTTTTCTCCAACTCCGCGTATTTTCGCAACTCGGGGGGAACCAGCACCCTGCCGTTACCGTCCAGTTCCAACTCACGGGCATGCCCGATTAATAATCGTTGCAACTTTCTGGTGGACTGGTTAAATGTCGGTAGCGCAGCGATTTGCGCTTCGATTTTTTCCCACTCAGGCAGCGGATAGATGAATAGACACTTATCCTGCACATCAATGGTCGCCACCAGGCAGCCGTCACAAAGCGAAGCGAGAGCATCGCGGTACCTCGCCGGCACCGCCATCCTGCCCTTGGTGTCCAAATTGATTTCGTTGCTGCCTCTGAACAAAATACGCCCTACTTTGTTATTAAAGGGGCCAAATATCCACTTCTCCCCACTTTTTCCCACTAACGGTCAACTATAGGTCGGGGCAATGCAAAGTCAAGGCAAAAAAATGTCGAAAAGTTCTCAAATCTCAGTAAATTAGCGGGATTCCGGCCGGCCAGGAACAGCGAAAAATGAGGAAAAAGGACTAAAAACAGCTCTATGTTTAGCTGTTTTAATACAGAACATTAATAATAAGAAGTTTTGGAAATATAAAAATTGTTTTTTATGCCGCATTGGTTATTTCTTAACCAAGCGATCAACGCCACTAGCGGACGTATATGGGAGCCGGCCGTAAGCCGGGTTCTGTCTTGGACAGTCATTCATCTAGAGCCCAGATCACTCTGGGCCTCAAGCAACCTACCCGAATCCAGCGCGGGCCGCGCTAAAGGATTCCTATTTGGTCTTGCTCCGAGCGGGGTTTACCTTGCCACAACTGTTACCAGTTGTGCGGTGCGCTCTTACCGCACCCTTTCACCCTTACCTGTACTTGCTGGGCAAGCCATCGGCGGTCTGCTCTCTGCTGCACTTTCCGTGGGTTCACACCCCCCAGGCGTTACCTGGCGCTCAGCCCTGCGGAGCCCGGACTTTCCTCCCCCCTGCACCAACCGACACTCTTGAGTAATCGAGTAGAAACAGGGCGGCGACTGTCTGGCCGACTCCCACTTATTAGACTAACACACAGTGGCCTGTTTATCTGTATTGGCTTGGTGCCGCCATTCCGCGGCCATCTGGGAACAGTGTTTGAGACTCGCTGTGAATACATCCCTGTAAGCTCCGCACCGGCTTCCCTGCCGGTGAGGGTCTCAAACACTGTTCCCAGAC
>JANQKW010000006.1 GCA_028280905.1 Porticoccaceae bacterium | reverse complement strand
GTTCGTAGATATTGCCGCCACGGCGAATAGTGAGCTTCAAATGCTGCGACAGGGCGTTTACCACGGATACGCCTACCCCATGCAGACCTCCGGAAACCTTGTAGGTATTGTCGTCGAACTTACCGCCGGCATGCAGAACCGTCATAATCACCTCGGCCGCGGACACCCCCTCATCGTGCATTTCCGTGGGAATTCCACGGCCATTGTCGCTCACAGTAACGGATTCATCCGGGTGAATCACCACTCTGATTTCCGAGCAGTAACCTGCCAGGGCTTCATCAATGGAGTTGTCGACCAGTTCGAAAACCATATGGTGCAACCCGGTACCATCGTCGGTATCGCCGATGTACATTCCCGGGCGTTTGCGCACGGCATCCAGGCCTTTTAAAACCTTGATACTGGAGGAATCGTAATTGTTTTCTTCTTCAGACATAGCGCCACTTCTTCGGTTAAATATCCTGTTCTAATACTGCGTTAATTTGCAGTTACCACTGTTCCATGTTCCACGTGAAACAATGCGAATTCTTCCTCACCAACCACCGGCTCCATGCGCAATTCCGCGCTATCTACACCAGTAATCAACACTTGAGCGTCCATCGTCTTCAACAGACGTGCCAACTTAAGCCTGTGTTCACGGTCAAGTTCCGACGGCAAATCATCCAGCAAGTACACACTTTTCCGGTTGGCCACATCTGCCAACAGGCGGCCACGGGCGATTTGCATGGCTGAAACCAGGATTTTCTGTTGGCCTCGGGATAGCACTTCCTTTGCAGGCGCCCTCTCCTCTCCGGCCATTATCTTGACGTCCGCCCTGTGAGGACCGTAGTTGGTGGCCTTTCGCTTTTTGTCGGATTCTAAATTGGCCTTCAGTACGTCCTGTAGATCCTGCTCCTCATCCCACCCCTGATAGTAGGCAAAATTGACTTGCGGTACTTCTTCAAAGGTTGTCAGAACTTGAGGGATTAAGGCAAATAACCGCTCAGCTGCTTTCCGGCGCTTTTGATTGATTTCGCCAGCCAGCTTTGCGAGTTCTGCATCCCAAACATCAATATGGCCGTCCATTTTATCATGCCGCAGCAAATTATTCCGCTGCTTGAGGGCGCGCTGGTAACGCTGCCAAAGAACTCGAACGCTTTGTTCCACGTGGAACACTGCCCAGTCCAGATATGCTCTTCGCTGCGAAGGGCCGCCATTTAGCAGCGCAAAGGTGTCGGCATTAAACAGCAATATCGGCAGTTCGGCAGCCAGGCTGGACGCGGTCTGTACCGCGACGCCATTGACCCGGAAATTAAACTGCCCGCCAAGGTCCCGGGTTACGCCCATACGGATTTGCCGGCCACCTTCCGCCAGCAACAACCCTGAAACCGTACAGTGCTGCCGGTTTCGATTAATCACAGACGGCAGGTTTGTAGTGCGAAATGAGCGGCCACGACCCAGGAGATATATGGCTTCCAGCAGGCTGGTTTTACCGCTGCCGTTGCTGCCGAAGAAAAAATTAAATTGGGGGTTTAGAGAAAGCTGAACATTGTTGAGGTTTCGAATCCCTTCAATGTTCAGCTTGATAAGCCTCATGGAGAAGCACTATTCATAGCCGGGTGACTTTAAAGCCTCATTGGCATAACCACATAGGTAGCGGCGGTGTTGACGCCATCAGTATCTGGGTCTTCTATCAAGGCGCTGCTGTTGGCATCGGAAAGCGTAATTCGAGCACTCTCGCCGCTTAGTGTTCCCAATACATCCAGTACATAATTCACATTAAATCCTATTTCCAATTCATCGCCGGCATAGTCAACCATGACTTCCTCGCGCGCCTCCTCTTGCTCCGGGTTGTTGGCGCTGAGCTTCAACAGCCCTTCGTTTAATCCCAGCCTTACCCCGCGATACTTCTCATTGGAAAGGATCGCGGTGCGGCTAAATGCCTGACGCAGCATTTCGCGGTTGGCGGTCATTTGGTTGTGGCCACCCTTTGGCAACACCCTTCGGTAATCGGGATAGGCCCCGTCCACCAGTTTAGACGTAAAGCTGAAATCTTCTGCGACAACCCGCAGGTGATTGCTGCCAACGATAACGGTCGCCTCGCCGTCATCCGTCAATAGTCGGGATAACTCGATGACACCTTTGCGCGGCAAAACGACCTGGACTTTTTCGGGGACCGAAACCTCGATATCCATAACGGCCATTGCCAAGCGGTGGCCATCCGTGGCGACGGCCGTTAATTTGCCACTTTCCACTTCGAACAGCATGCCGTTAAGGTAGTACCTGACGTCCTGCTGGGCCATCGCAAAGGAAGTCGCATTGATTAAGCCCTTTAGCTGCTGCTGCGGAATGGCAAACTTCAGCGTTGCGCTGCCCTCTTCCACATTGGGAAATTCGTTGGCTGGCAGCGTTGACAAGGTGAAGCGGCTGCGCCCTGCAGCTATGGTGGCTTTATCTTCCCGGTAATTGAATGCGATATTTTCCCCCTCCGGCAGCGCGCGGCAAATATCCAGCAACTTCCTCGCCGGTACGGTGATTTCGCCACTTTCGCCGGTTTCTTCGAGGCTGGTCTGGCCGACTATTTCCACTTCCAGGTCGGTCCCAGTCATAGATAACTGGTCTTCATCCAACTTAATTAAAACATTGGAGAGTACTGGCAGCGTTTGGCGACGCTCCACCACGCCGGCAACCAATTGCAGTGGTTTTAATAACAACTCCCGGGAAATGCTAAATTTCATAACTGTCTCTTTGTTAAGTTTTCTCTAGTTTGACTCAACCTGGCCTGAAAAGGAAAGTTATCAGGCAAAAGCTCATTTGTTAAGGTTGTTAACTATACGCTGATAGAGGCGAAGGTTTAATAAAACAGCCGGCTACAAGGCTAAGATTTGTCAGGCTGTCAATATTCTCATCAACTGTTTGAGATCTTCGTTTATATCACGATCCGTTTCCTGCAGCTCCTTTACTTTTCTGCAAGCGTGTAAAACCGTTGTGTGGTCCCTGCCGCCAAAAGCATCCCCAATTTCAGGCAAGCTGTGATTTGTCAGCTCTTTTGCAACCGCCATGGCAACCTGCCTGGGCCTGGCTATAGAGCGGTTCCTGCGCTTGGAATGAAGATCGGAAACCTTAACCTTGTAGTAGTCGGCAACCACCCGTTGAATATTTTCTATTGTTACCAGTTTGTCCTGCAGCGCCAGCAAATCCTTTAGCGACTCCCTGATCAGTTCTATATCGATTGCCCTTCCTGTGAAGTGAGCGCTAGCTATCACTCTTTTCAGCGCACCTTCTAGCTCTCTGACATTTGAACGAATTCTCTGCGCAATAAAAAAAGCAGCTTCATTGGAGAGTTCCACATTAGCCTGCATGGCCTTATTCATCAAGATTGCCGCGCGCGTTTCCAGTTCCGGCGGCTCAACAGCGACGGTAAGGCCCCAGCCGAATCGCGATTTTAATCGCTCCTCCAACCCCTGGATTTCTTTCGGGTAACGGTCGCAGGTCAAAATCATCTGATGCTGGCCTTCCAGCAGCGCATTAAATGTGTGGAAGAACTCTTCCTGGGAACGCTCCTTGTTGGCAAAAAACTGTATGTCGTCGATAAGCAATGCATCGACGGATCGATAAAACCGCTTGAAGTCGTTGATGGCATTCAACTGCAAGGCTTTTACCATATCCGCCACAAAGCGTTCTGAATGCAGGTAGACAATTTTCACATCGGGGTTCTTTTCCCGCAGCGCATTGCCAACCGCATGCATCAAATGGGTCTTGCCCAGACCGACACCGCCGTAAATAAACAGCGGATTATAGGACCCCCCTGGGTTTTCGGCCACCTGCCGGGCCGCCGCACAAGCAAGCTGGTTGGACTTACCCTCGACAAAGTTGTTAAAGGTGAAAGAGGTGTTGAGGTTGGATTTATGGCGCAACCCACCTTCCACTTCCTGCTCATTGGTATCCACCCTGACCTCGGTGGAGGTGCTGATCACCGTATGATTCACCTTCGGCACGACCGCGGCCGGCTCGAGCTGAGTAAACGCGGGGTTTTCCTGGGGCTGGGATTCCACCCGGACATCGACACCCGAACCGTCTTCCGTGTTGACAATTTCCTGGATGCGATGCAGGAACTTCTGCGAGACCCAGTCCTGGATAAACCGGTTTGGCGCCAACAACTTCATGGTTCCGGAGCTGTCCATTTGCAGCTGGAGCGGTCTGATCCAGGTATTAAATTGCTGAGCAGGAAGTTCGTCCTGAAGACAGTTTAAACATTTATCCCATATGAGTTCAGGCACTTCAAACGACCTTATTATTTTTTGAAAAATTTATCACGAAAGCGGGTTGAAAAGAGCTAGCTAGTCTAACGCTAAAAAGAGCAGTTATCCACAAAAACAATCAAAAAAATTCCAGCTTTTACATTTTTAATTTATACATAAATATCAACCACTTATAAAAATTTTTGCACAATATTTTCCTCACAATTAAAAATTTTTTTCTGGTTGTTTTTTAACCACAATCTGTGGATAAGCTGTGGGTAGTTTGTGCGTTTACTGGGGCTAATAGGTGGACCGCAAGTGTGCATTTTTTGCGTTGAAAAATTTCTCTTTATTTTCTGTCTACTTGCCTATGCAAAAACTGGAAAAAATTTCTCCGAGTAAATCGTCCGCGGTGAATTCTCCGGTGATGGACGACAACGCCGTTTGAACCTGCCGCAGGTCCTCAGCGACCAGCTCACCCGCCTGATGGTCGGCTAGCTGCCGAGCGGCGTTTTGCAAGACGCCGCCCGCTTCATTCAACGCCTGCAAGTGTCGGCGTCTGGCCGTAAAACTGCCTTCACCGGCGCCGGTGTAACCCATGCAGACTTTCAGGTGCTCAACCAAACTAGGCAGCCCCGTATGCTGCTTGGCGGAAAGCGAGATCACCGGAAACGGCCGCCGCTGTATCCCTGCGGGCAACTCTGATAAATCGATTTTATTCAATACCACAGTTACGCGATCGCTGCCGGGAAAACGCTCAAAATACTCCGGCCAGATTGCCTCCGGATCCAGATGGTACCGCTGGCTGCTGTCAACTACCAGCAACACCCTGTCAGCTTTCTCTATTTCCAGCCAGGCCCGGCGCATGCCCTCTTCTTCTATGCTGTCGCCGCTGGCGCGCAACCCCGCCGTGTCGACTATATGCAGGGGCATCCCGTCGATATGAATCTGCTCGCGCAATACATCCCGCGTGGTCCCCGCGATATCCGTAACAATGGCGGTGTCTTTGCCGGATAGCGCATTTAGTAAGCTGGACTTGCCGGAATTGGGCTTACCGGCCAGCACGATCGTCATGCCTTCTCTCATCAGGCTGCCTTGGCGGGCGTTTGCCAGCAGCTCATCCAACAGTTTTATTAGCTGGTTAAGTTCAGAAGACACATGGCCGTCGCTGAGGAAATCGATTTCCTCTTCCGGAAAATCAATAGCTGCCTCTACATAGACCCGCAACTGGATAACCTTTTCGACCAATTGGCGGACCCGTTCCGAGAACGCCCCCTGCAGAGAACGCATGGCTCCGGCAGCTGCCTGAATCGTCTGGGCGTCAATCAAATCAGCTATCGCCTCAGCTTGCGCCAAGTCTATTTTGTCGTTGAGAAAGGCCCGCTCCGAAAACTCGCCGGGTTTCGCCAGCCTGGCCCCCAATTCAACGCAGCGCTGCAGGAGTTGGTCCATTACAACGGGGCCGCCATGCCCCTGCAGTTCCAGCACATCTTCACCGGTAAAGGAATTGGGGGCGGGAAAATACAACACTAGCCCCTGGTCGATGATATCGCCGCTGTCGCTGTAGAAATTGCAAAAAGTAGCGTACCTGGCGCGCGGTGTTTCGCGCAGCAGGCCATCAAAAAACGCTTCTAGCCCTTTTCCTGAAACACGCACCACGCCTATACCGCCCCGGCCGGGCGCTGTGGCTAGAGCGGCTATGGTGTCCTGATGGTAAGCGAGTGTCATTGGTTGTTGCGAACAAGGTGCGCTATCCGGCTGCCTCTATGCGGCGCGTAATCACCCATTGCTGCAGGATGGAAAGCGTATTATTCACCGTCCAGTAGAGCACCAGCCCGGCCGGGAAAAACATAAAGAATATGGTGAAGGCAATAGGCATTATTTGCATTACCTTCGCCTGGGTCGGGTCCGGCGGCGCGGGATTCAACCGCTGCTGGACGAACATGCTCAACCCCATAATAAGCGGCAACACGAAATAGGGGTCTCTTACTGAGAGGTCTTGAATCCACAATATCCACGGGGTGTGGCGCAACTCCACACTTTCCAGCAACACCCAGTACAGGGCGATAAATACCGGCATTTGTACCAGAATCGGCAGGCAACCACCCATTGGATTAACCTTTTCCTTCTTGTAGAGGTTCATGGTCTCCTGGGACATCTTTTGCCGATCATTGCCGTATAACTCTCTGATCCTCTGCATCTCCGGCTGCAATTTGCGCATATTCGCCATGGATCTGTAACTGGTGGCGGACAACTTGAAGAATGCCAGCTTGATCAAAATCGTCAAAATAATGATGGCCCAACCCCAATTGTTGACCACCAGGTAGATTTGCAGCAGTACCCAGAACAGCGGTTTTGCGATCCACCACAGCCATCCGTAGTCCACTGTCAGGCCGAGAAACGGTGAAATTTCCTCCAACCGGTACTGATCTTTGGGACCTACATAAAATTGCGCGGCGATTTGCGCGGATTCACCGGGCGGGACCTCCACCTGGGGCGACGTGAAACCGAGGATGTACATATCCTGGCTGCCCAGTTTCCGCAAATTAAAGGTATTGCTGGTGCTTTGATTAGGGATCCAGGCGCTAATAAAGTAATGTTGGACCATGGCCACCCAGCCACCCTCGAAGGACGACTTGAAGCTTTCGTCGGCAATATCGTCAAAATCCAGCTTTTTGTAGTTTTCCTCATCGGTTCTCAACGCCCCGCCCAAAAACGGCTGCACGCCCATTGCCCCGCCGCTTCCAGGGTTGTGGCTATCCCGCTTGATCTGGCCGAACAAACTGGCGCGCCACCCTTCAGTGTCCTGGTTGTCTATCAGATAAACAACATCCACCAAGTAGTCGCCGCGCCTGAAGATAAACCGTTTGGTGATTGAAGTATTACCCTGCCGGTAGCGGAGGTCGACATTTAGGGATTCTTCGCCGTCACCTAGCTGATAGGTATTTTTTGAAACCGAAAATAACGGGCGTCCTTCCCGAGTGTCGGTTCCGTTGGCGCCCACCAACCCACTTTGCGCAATATAGGTTGCACTGGCCGTGCGATTAAGTATCACGAAGGGTTCGCCGTCCTCCTCGAGTTCCACCAGGTGCTCAGGCAGCGACACCCTCACCAGGTCACCACCCTGGGTATCGATCACCACATTCAAAACGTCAGTTGTAACCCTCACCAGTTGGCCGACCTCCGCTTTAGATTCAACTGCCTGAGTTACAGGCGTTTCCCCACTGGTTTCAACTTCAGCAATCTCGGAGGGAAACTCCTGTTCGCCCGCCGCACTTTCCAATTCGGGAACCGTTGGCGTGATCAACTCATTTGCCGCTTTATTAGACTCGGCAATCGCCTGCTGGCGTCTTTCGTCGAATTCGCTCCATTGGAGTAATAACAGGTAAAGCACCACTAAGATGGCACCAAATAATCCAGTGCGTTGCCAATCCATAATTAGTTGTTCTCAGATGATTTGTCGTCGGGTTGGGGTACCGGGTCAAAGCCGCCGGGATGAAAAGGGTGACATTTTATAAGGCGCCGCACGCTAAGATAACCCCCGTACAGCAATCCGTGTGTTTTTATTGCTTCTTCAGCATAGGCCGAGCAGGTTGGGTGAAATCGGCAATTGGTTCCCATTAACGGGCTGATAAAGCGTCTATAACAACGGATTACCGCAAGAAATACTCGACGCATCAGCTCTTCACTTCTCTGTTTTCGGCATCGCGGCTCAGTTCGCGGGACAACCTCGACCAACCTTTGTTTAGCAGATCCGTTTGTTCGGCCCGGGACAATTTGTCGATGCCCTTCTTGGCTAGGAAAACAACGTCCAGGTTACCGAGCCGTTCCCAGTTGTTTCTGAACGTCTCCCGTGCTACTCGCTTGATACGGTTGCGGGACACGGCTAACCGAACGTTTTTTTTTGCGACCACCAACCCGATTCTGGGGTGATTCAGTTTGTTGGCGGTCGCCAGAAGCAGGAAGTTTCGGTGGGCCACCCGAAACTCAGACGTGTTGAAAACCGCTTGAAAGTCTCCGCCGCTGAGCAGGCGCCCACTGCGGCCGAAACGCCTCTTATCGCCGGAACACCTACCGCTTTCTGGCTGTTTTGCCGGCACAAGCCCGGATACCTTGCACGATCAGCAACACGCCATCAAGCTGCCAGGCGCTTGCGTCCTTTAGCGCGGCGACGTTTGATCACCTGTTGACCGCTTTTAGTCGCCATGCGAGCACGAAAACCGTGTGCGCGCTTTCGCTTCAATACGCTGGGTTGAAATGTTCTTTTCATGACTGATGCTCTAACTGTTGGATCGCTAAAAAACCGTGTTGACCGTTAAGGTCAAGGGGCGGGCGATTTTATAGAAAAAGGCCCCTTGTTTCAATGAATAGATTAGCCCATTATTTTTATCCCAGCGTTTTGCACATCAAATGCATAGTTTGCTAACAATTCAACGAATATTCTGGATAACCCTGGGGAAATGCCGGTGGTAATACTGTGTAAGAAAATGTGATTAACCCGAATACCTTGGAAGCTGTTGGTAACTCCGCATCTGATCCACAATAAAACAACAGGGAACAAGCGGGTTTAGCCCAACTTAAACAGAGGGTTAGTCACTGGCTAACTGATTGATATATCTAAAGATAAAGTAGTAACTAACAGTAGCGAGCCCCTCTAATAATAGCAACATATTTAAAAACCCTATATATCAAGAATATATTTTTCAGATATACATGATTGAAAAAGCCCTCTGAATTCAGCAGGGGCGCTAAACACAAGCGCCCATGCCTTAACTGGTTAAACTTTAAACAAATTCACGTATAATGGCCGCCCTTTTTGGTTTACCTGTTGAGTTGCGAAGCTGCGATGCAGTATCCGGACACATTTGACGTTATTGTGATAGGCGGTGGACACGCCGGCACCGAAGCCTGCCTGGCGGCGGCGCGCATGGGGTGTAAAACGCTGTTGCTCTCCCACAATATAGAGACGCTGGGGCAAATGTCCTGTAACCCGGCGATAGGAGGCATCGGCAAAAGCCATCTGGTAAAGGAGGTGGACGCCCTGGGTGGCGCGATGGCCAAGGCAACCGACAAGGCCGGCATCCAGTTTAGGGTGCTAAACTCGCGCAAGGGCCCGGCGGTAAGGGCGACGCGCGCCCAGGCAGATAGGGTTCTCTATAAGGCCGCCATCCGCGACATTCTGGAAAACCAGCCCAATCTGGCTATCTTTCAGCAGGGCGTTGACGACCTGATTATCGAGAACGGTCGAGTCACGGGTGTCGTCACCCAGATGGGCCTTAAGTTTTTCGCAAACGCGGTGGTGCTTACCGCGGGCACCTTTCTGGGCGGCAGGATCCACATCGGCCTGGAGAATTACTCCGGCGGCAGGGCCGGGGACCCGCCCGCGATCCCACTGGCCAACCGGTTGCGGGAATTGCCGTTTCGGGTAGACCGGCTAAAAACCGGCACGCCGCCGAGGATTGACGCCCGCAGTGTCAATTTTGATCCGTTGCAGAAGCAGTGGGGTGATGACCCTTTGCCGGTGATGTCCTTTACCGGGTCTGTCGATGAACACCCCGAGCAGATCTGTTGTTACATCACCCATACCAACGAACAGACCCACGAGATTATTCGCGGCGGTATGGACCGTTCGCCCATGTACTCAGGGGTGATCGAAGGGGTAGGGCCGCGTTATTGCCCTTCCATCGAGGACAAGGTCGTGCGATTTGCCGACAAAAAATCGCACCAGATTTTTATCGAACCTGAAGGCCTCAATACCCATGAACTCTACCCCAATGGGATATCCACCAGTCTGCCATTTGACGTGCAGATGGCGCTGGTCAGGTCCATTAAAGGGTTTGAGAACGCCCATATCATTCGGCCGGGTTACGCAATCGAATACGATTTCTTCAACCCGATAGATCTCAAATATTCCCTGGAAACCAGCGTCTTAGATGGACTGTTTTTCGCGGGCCAGATTAACGGGACTACCGGCTATGAAGAGGCCGCGGCGCAGGGGCTGCTGGCCGGCGCCAACGCGGCGCTGCGGTGCCAGGGTAGGGAGCCCTGGTGCCCAACACGGGATACCGGCTACATGGGGGTTCTGGTGGATGATCTGATAACCCTGGGCACCCGGGAACCCTACCGGATGTTTACCAGCCGCGCTGAATACCGCTTGCTGTTGCGAGAAGACAACGCCGACCGGCGGTTGACCGAAAAGGGCCGCGAGCTGGGGCTGGTGGGCGACCGACAGTGGCAGGCTTTTTGCGAAAAGCAAGAGGCGATCGAGCGGCAAACTCAGCGTTTTAAGTCCACCTGGATACAACCCGGCTCGGTGGAAGCGGAAAAGTTGCAGAGAGAGATCGGCCAAGTATTGAGCAGGGAGTACTCGTTGTTCGATCTACTAAAGCGCCCGGAACTGAATTTTGAGCAACTCAATCAGCTGAAAAGCGCTGTCCAGGTGGCGGAGCCCGTTTCCCAGCAGATAGAGTTCAACGCCAAATACGCAGGGTATATCGAACGGCAACAGCAGGAAATCGTGCGGATGCGACGCAACGAAAACGCCGTTATTCCGGCGGATTTTGATTATGCGGTCGTGCAGGGGTTGTCTAACGAAGTCAAACAAAAGCTGACTGAAGTCAGGCCCGAGACACTGGCGCAGGCCTCGCGCATACCTGGCATAACACCCGCGGCTATTTCGCTACTGCTGATTTATCTTAAGAAAGCCGACGCGCAAAAGAGAACTGCCTGATCCCATGTCGGAAGTAGCCCTGAAACGGGAGCTTGCGGCCGGCCTCGATACGTTGCAGTTGGATTATTCGGCGGAGCAGCTCACCCTTTTGTTGGATTACCTGCAGCTTCTGAGTAAATGGAATAGGGCATACAATCTCACGGCCGTTCGTGAGCCGCGCGAGATGTTGCGGCTGCATCTGCTGGACAGCCTCAGTATCGCCTCTTCTCTCAGGGGGCAAAGCTTTATCGATGTGGGAACAGGAGCCGGGTTGCCCGGTATTCCGCTGGCCGTCCTGTACCCCCGGCGCCAATTCACTCTGTTGGACAGCAACGGCAAGAAAGCCAGGTTTATTTTCCAGGCGCGCAATCAACTGCGGCTGGCTAACGTCGCTGAAATTCAACAGCGAGTGGAGCTGCATCGACCTGAACGCCTCTATGACGGTGTTATCAGCCGCGCCTTTGCGTCGCTGCGGCAGATGTTGCAACGTTGCGGTCATCTGGTTGCGAGGGGAAGCCGTTTTTACGTGATGAAGGGTCAATATCCCGAACAGGAGTTGAGCGAATTGCCAAAAAACTATAAGGTCGTCGCTATCAGGCCTCTGCAGGTGCCGGGAGTTGATGGTGATCGCCATCTAATTGTAATAGAGGAAGGGTTTTGAGCAGGATTTTGGCGGTTGCCAATCAGAAGGGCGGTGTGGGCAAGACGACCACCTGTGTCAACCTGTCATCGGCGCTGGCTGGTCACGGCAAGCGCGTGTTGCTCGTTGATATGGACCCCCAGGGCAACGCCACCATGGGGTGCGGCGTCGACAAAAACCGCCTGGAGCAAAGTGTCTTGGACTTGCTGCTCAACGATGCGACCTTTGATCAGGTAGTGAAAAACTACGAAAAGAAGTTTGACGTGCTGCCCGCAAATGTCGACTTGACGGCCGCCGAGGTGGAGTTGCTAAAACTGAACGGCAAGGAGAGCCGGTTGCGCCACAGCCTAATCAGGGTCAAGCCCCGCTACGATTACATATTGATCGACTGCCCGCCCTCATTGAGCATGCTGACGGTTAATTCGCTGGTGGCCTGCGATGGCGTGATTATCCCGATGCAGTGTGAATACTACGCGCTGGAAGGCTTGTCCGCGTTGATGAATACCATCAACCATATCGCCGGCCTGCTGAACCCGGAGCTGAATATAGAAGGTATATTGCGCACCATGTATGACCCGCGCAACAGTCTGACCAATGAGGTTTCAGCGCAGTTGTCGAAGCATTTTGGCGACAAACTTTACCGCATCGCCATACCGAGAAATGTTCGTTTGGCGGAAGCGCCCAGCTACGGTATGACGGCATTGGAGTACGATAAAAACTCCAAAGGCGCGATCGCTTATTTGGGGTTGGCAGGTGAAATCATCCGCCGCGACAAAAACAGGCAGAGATATTGAGCTGAGATAATCGAGAAAGCGTATGGCAACAAAACGAAAGGGCTTGGGGCGAGGATTGGATGCGCTACTCGGTTCTGCTTCGGAGGCGGGCGGTTTGGCCGCCGATATGGATTCACGGCATGATACCCAAGTGGAAACCACTGAGGGGGACCAGCTAAAACAGTTACCGATAGACCTGATGCAACGCGGTAAATACCAACCGCGCAGAGATATGCATCCAGAGGCGCTCGAGGACTTGGCAAACTCCATTAAAGCGCAGGGCGTTATGCAGCCGATTGTGGTGAGGCCTATCGGTGAAGGCCGCTATGAAATCATCGCCGGCGAACGCCGTTGGCGGGCGACCCAGCAGGCGGGACTGGACACCATCCCGGCGATTATCCGCGATGTAGCGGATGAAGCAGCCATGGCGATGGCGCTGATAGAGAACATTCAGCGCGAAGACCTCAATGCCATTGAGGAGGCCCAAGCGCTCAACCGGTTGCAGCAGGAATTTGAACTCACCCAGCAACAGGTGGCTGATGCGGTTGGAAAATCCCGGGCCGCGGTCGCCAACCTGGTTCGTTTGCTGACGCTTGAAGAGGATGTGCGCAAGTTGGTCGAGCACGGTGACCTGGAAATGGGGCATGCCAGGGCGCTGTTGGGATTGGAAGGCAGCACCCAAGTGAGCGCGGCGCGGACCACTGTCGGCAAGGGGCTGACGGTTCGTCAAACGGAGGCTCTGGTCAGACGATTGCAGCAGCAGCAGCCGGCCAAGCAGTCCGTCAACCAGGCGGATCCGGATATCAAGAATTTACAGGATGACCTTTCCGAGAAAATCGGCGCCGCGGTGATGATTCAGCATACCGCCAAGGGTAAGGGCAAGCTGGTTGTTAAGTACAATAGCCTGGATGAGCTGGACGGTATTCTTGCGCATATCAAGTAAGTTGTACTTAGACGATTCCTTGGTTTGTGCCACGAATCCGCGGCCATCTGGGAACAGTGTTTGAGACTCGCTGTGAATACGTCCGTGTAAGCTCCGCACCGGCATCCCTGCCGGTGAGGGTCTCAAACACTGTTCCCAGAC
>JANQKW010000003.1 GCA_028280905.1 Porticoccaceae bacterium | reverse complement strand
GGTTGGGGCAGGTGGGGCCCATAATCAGGTCGACATCCGCAAAGGCAGTGACAAAGTCCTGCTTGATCAGCCGCCTGACTTGCTGCGCCTTTTTATAGTAGGCATCGTAATAGCCGGCGGACAGGCAGTAGGCGCCTACCAGAATCCGCCGCTTCACTTCGTCGCCGAAGCCTTCGGCGCGGGTGCGCATGTACAGGTCTTTTAAATCGACCGGGTCTTCGCAGCGGTAGCCGTAGCGCACCCCGTCAAACCGCGACAGGTTGGCGGAGGCCTCCGCGGGGGCAATCACATAATAGGCCGGTACTGAAAGGTGGGAGTGAGGCAGGCTGATGTCCTTGAGCGCCGCCCCCTGCTTTTCCAGTTCTCTCAGCGCGTTTTGCACACAGGTGGCTATCTCCGGATGGAGTCCTTCGCTGAAGTATTCCCCGGGTACGCCTATGGTCAAGCCTTCGACGGTATCGTCCAGGGTTGCCGCATAGTTGGGAACCGGTTTGTCCAGGGAGGTGGAATCCTTGGGGTCGAAGTTGGCCATCACATTGAGCAGCAGCGCGGCGTCCTCGGCGGTGCGGGCCATGGGCCCACCCTGGTCCAGGCTGGAGGCAAAGGCGATCATGCCCCAGCGGGATACCCGCCCGTAGGTGGGCTTTAATCCGGTGATGCCGCACAGCGCCGCCGGTTGGCGAATTGATCCGCCGGTATCCGTGGCTGTTGCGCCGGGCGCCAGCCGCGCAGCCACCGCGGCGGCGGAACCGCCGGAGGAACCGCCCGGCACGCAGCCGGTGTCCCAGGGGTTTTTTACCGGGCCGTAGTAGCTGGTTTCGTTGGAGGAGCCCATCGCGAACTCGTCCATATTGGTCTTGCCCAATACCACTGCGCCTGCGCTCTGGAAATTTTCCACCACGGTGGCGTCGTAGGGCGATATAAAGTTGTCGAGCATTTTGGAGCCGCAACTGGTCTTTGTTCCCTCGGTGCAAAAAATATCCTTGTGGGCAATGGGTATGCCGCACAGCGGGCCGGCGTTGCCGGAGGACCGCTGCCGGTCCGCCACCTCGGCCTGACTGAGCGCCAACGCCGGGGTCACGGTAATAAAACTGTTGAAGGTCGCGTCCAGCCGCTGGATGCGATCGAGCATATGCTGGGTCAACTCGACGCTGGAAAAGTCGCCCGCGGCCAGCCCGGCGGAGAGTTCGGCAATGGTTTTGTTGTGCATGCTGGACGTAATCCCCTGACAGCGGAAAACTATTCGATGACTTTGGGCACCAGAAACAGGCCGTCTTCAACCGCTGGGGCAATGCGTTGCAGTGGTTCCCGTTGATTGAATTCGGTTACCTGGTCGGGGCGCAAACGTTGGGTGGCGTCCAGCGGATGCGCCATGGGCTGGACACCCGCGGTGTCGGCGGATTGCAGTTGGTCGACTAAATCCAGCACATCGCCAAGGCTTTTGGTGGTGGCGGCGATATTGTCTTCGGTAATCTGGATGCGGGCCAGCTCCGCGAGTTTTTCGATATCTGCGCGTTTGATGGTCATGCTCTATGGTTCCAATTAGTTACTTGCGCTGGTCGCTATTGTCGGATGGTGGTAACGGCGTTCGCAACGCAACGGCCTGTAATTCTAAAAAGCCACGCTAAAAATAAGCCGCGTAAGGTATCACAGATAGTCAATTTTATCACTTGATTACTTGCTCAAAGCCACCGTGATTGGTAGAGTCGCAGGATTTAGTTATCTCCAAGCCAAAGCGGCTGCAACGGGCGGATTTTAAGGTCCGCCGGAAAGGAACAATAATACATGTTAAAGCGTTTGCGCGGCGTCTTTTCAAATGACTTGTCAATTGATCTGGGGACGGCCAACACCCTGATTTATGTCCGTGAAAAAGGCATTGTCCTCAACGAGCCCTCGGTGGTTGCCATCCGCCACCACCACGGCCAAAAGGTTGTCGAGGCGGTTGGGGTTGAAGCAAAGAGAATGCTGGGCCGCACCCCCGGAAATATCACCGCGATTCGCCCGTTAAAGGATGGCGTGATAGCCGACTTTCAGGTAACGGAAAAAATGCTGCAGCACTTTATTAAAAAAGTGCACTCCCACAAGATAGTGCCGCCAAGCCCCAGGGTGTTGATTTGCGTACCCTGCCTGGCAACGGAGGTGGAAAAACGGGCGATACGGGAGTCGGCCTACAGCGCGGGCGCCCGGCAGGTATTTTTGATCGAAGAGCCGATGGCGGCCGCGATCGGGGCCGGGCTGCCGGTTGAGGAAGCCTGCGGTTCCATGGTGGTGGATATAGGCGGCGGCACCACGGAAATCGCTATCCTGTCGCTGAACGGCGTGGTCTTCTCCGATTCTATTCGCATGGGCGGTGACAGGTTCGACGAATCCATCACCAATTATGTGCGGCGCAAATACGGCAGCGTCATCGGTGATACCACCGCCGAGCGAATCAAAATGGAAATCGGCTGCGCCTACCCAGGCAATGAGATCCGCGAGATAGACGTGCGCGGGCGCAATCTGGCGGAAGGCGTGCCCAAGGGATTCAGCCTCAGCAGCGATGAAATTCTCGAGTCGCTGCAGGAACCCTTGACTACCATTGTCCAAGCGGTGAAAAGGGTGCTGGAACAGTCCCCGCCGGAATTGGCCTCCGACATCGCCGAGGCCGGGCTGGTACTCACCGGTGGCGGCGCGTTGCTGCGCGACCTGGACCGCTTGCTGACCAGCGAAACCGGTTTGCCGGTGTTCGTTGCCGAGGATCCGTTGACTTGTGTAGCCAGGGGCGGCGGCACCGCGCTGGATATTATGGACAAGCGTCGTATGGATGTGTTGTCGTCGTAGCAACTGCGAGGCGAACAAGGCTCTCGGGTTGAGCGTCAGGCTTTAAGCGTCGGGCCGGTATCTGCATTTAAGTTGCCCCTATCGTCTGGTTTTCAGTACCATTCGGGTTGCGGATAACGACATAACACTGAAGGTACCTACATCAAGCGAATTTTCTCAAAAGGCCCCGCACAGGCATGGCGCATGCTGGTGTTGGCGTCGGCGCTGGTAGCCCTGGTCGTACTCGACGCCTACACCGATTGGCTGAAACCGGTGACCGATCGCTTAGAGGGAGCCGCCCTACCTTTCTACTGGATTACCAATTTACCCAGCCGCATGGCCGAATGGGGCGACGACGGCCTGAATAGCCGATCGGCGTTAGTCACTAAAAACAATGCCCTGGAGTCGGAACTGTTGATTCACAAGGGGCGCTTGTTGCGAATGGCCGAGCTGGCGGCGGAGAATGTTCGGCTTCGCAATTTGCTCAACGCCACCGAACTGCTCAAGGACAGCGTGCTGGTAACCGAATTGATCGGGGTGTCGCCGGACCCCGCCAGCCACACTATCCTGATTAACCGCGGGTCGGAAGACGACGTGTTTGTCGGCCAGCCGGTGCTGGACGCCAATGGGCTGATGGGGCAGGTTATCGAGGTGCACAATAGCCACAGCCGCGCGCTGTTGATTACCGACAGCACCCATGCGCTGCCGGTGCAGGTGTTGCGCAACGGTGTGCGCTCGATTGCCGAGGGTGTCGGGCGGTTCGATCATTTGCGCTTGCGGTTTGTCTCGCCCACCATGGACATTCGCGAGGGCGATGAGCTGGTCAGTTCCGGCCTGGGCGGCCGCTATCCGGTTGGCTATCCGGTTGGCACAGTTATCCGTAAGACCGCCCTTCCCGGCCATGCGTTTGTGGAGATAGAAGTGAAACCCGCGGCCTGGTTGAATCGCAGCCGTCACCTGCTGATTGTGTTTTCCGCCGTGGAAAAACTGCAGGGGCGTTAAGGTGCAGTCGGCAATGTCACGCAACATCACCCTGGCGGTGGCGCTGGCGGTGTTTATTATGCTGCAGATATTTCCGCTGCCCGGCGGCGCCCAGGCTTGGCGGCCCGATTTCGTATTGCTACTGGCCATCTACGTCACCCAGCGCCGCTTGACCGCCTATGCCGTTGAACTGGCCTGTCTGGCCGGATTGCTGCTGGATATTGTTTACGGCGGCATTCTCGGCAAACACGCCATTGCCTTCGGGCTTTCCATCTACTTATTGCGCGGTTTGCGAACCCGGCTTCAGCATTCGCGCATGTATCACGACATCATGCTAGCCTTCTTGCTAACGGTATTGAGCCAGGTGCTGCTGTACAGTGTTAACACCCTGACCCGTGAAAGCATGTCCAGCGCTTGGATTATTTACCCGGCTTTTACCGCCGCACTTTTCTGGCCGCTGGTCTCCCTGACACTGGACAGGTTGATTACACCACCGGAAGTATAGGCCCTAAGCCAATGGAAAAGTCAGACTCCGCTCGCCTGCTACTGGCTTCAGCGTCGTCGCGCCGGCGGCAGTTGTTGCAACAGATCGGCGTGCGGTTTACGGTGATGCCGGTGGATATTGACGAAGCAGCCCATTCCGGGGAACTGCCGGAGGACTATGTGCAACGCATGGCAAAAAGCAAGGCAGAGGCGGGGCGGTTGCGGCAGGTCGGGAACCTGCCGGTGTTGGGCGCGGATACGGCGGTGGTGCTGGACCGGAGGATTTTGGGTAAACCCGCCGGAAAGCAGCAAGCGATGGATATGCTGATGACCCTGTCGGGTCGCATGCACCGGGTGCTGTCCGGCGTTGCGATAGTCGCGGGCGAGCGTTGTGAATACAGGCTGTCCGAATCCCGGGTTACCTTTCGAACATTACGGGAAAAGGAGTGTCTGCACTATTGGCGCACCGGTGAACCGGCCGACAAGGCAGGCGCCTATGCCATACAGGGAAAAGGCGCGGTATTCGTGGAACATTTACAGGGCAGTTTTTCCGGTGTGGTGGGACTGCCCTTGGCGGAGACTTGCGAATTGCTGAAGACGTTCGCGATACCCTGGTGGGATGATGGGGCCTGTTAACACTAATGGAACCGATCCAAGAATGAGTACGGAAATATTAGTCAATGTGATGGCGACCGAGACGCGTGTTGCGATTGTCGAGCACGGTAAGTTACTGGAGTTACAACTGGAGCGTTCACTGCAGCGGGGTTTTGTCGGCAATATCTACAAGGGCAAAGTGGTAAGGGTTCTGCCCGGCATGCAGGCGGCTTTTATTGATATCGGATTGGAGCGGGCGGGATTTATTCAGGCCGACGATGTCTTTCCGGAGTGCAACAATGGCAGCGCTAATGCGCAACAGGACCGCAAAATCGAGCGGTTGCTGCACGAAGGCCAGGTGTTGTTGGTGCAAGTCAGCAAGGATCCCCTGGGCAGCAAGGGTGCGCGCCTGACCACCCAGCTGTCCATAGCGTCGCGCTACCTGGTTTATATGCCCACCGTGGCTCACGTGGGCATCTCTCAAAGAATCTGCGACGAACAGGAGCGCGAACGGTTGCGAGAGCTGACCGAACAGCACGCCGAAGCCGAGAGAGGGGGCTTTATCGTCAGGACGGTCGCGGACGGTGTCAACGCCGAAGAGCTGAGCCGCGATATTAAGTTTTTGTACGACCTTTGGGAGCAAATAGATAAGGACTCCCAGGATGTGCCCGTGAGTCATTGTGTTTACCAGGACCTGCCGCTGCACTTTCGGATTATCAGGGATTTTCCCGGCGAAACCGTGCAGAAAGTCAGCGTCGATTCGCCAGCGGTGGCCGCAGAATTGGTGGCCTTTGCGGAGCAGTTTAATCCGGCAATCGCCAATGTGATTGAAGGCTACCGGGGCGATGTGCCGCTGTTTTATACCTATGGTATTGAAAGCGATATCAACTTGGCGCTGGAGCGCAAAGTGCCGTTGAAGTCCGGCGGTTATCTGGTGATCGATCAAACCGAGGCGATGACCACGGTGGATGTCAATACCGGCGGTTTCGTGGGCCGGCGCAATCTCGAGGAGACCATTTTTAAAACCAACCTTGAAGCCGCAACCGCGATTGGCCGCCAGCTGAGGTTGCGAAACCTCGGCGGTATTATCATCATTGATTTTATCGATATGCAGGACGAGGAGCACCAGCGGGAGGTGCTGCGCATTTTTCGCAAGGTGTTGGATCAGGACCGCGTTAAAACCGTGATTACCGGCGTGTCTGAACTGGGCCTGGTGGAAATGACTCGCAAGCGCACATCGGAAAGCCTTGAACACCTGTTGTGTGAGTCCTGTCCGGTGTGTGACGGGCGCGGCAGCGTAAAATCCGTCGAGACGATATGCTATGAGGCGTTGCGCGAACTGACGCAGATGGTCGGCGGGCTGTCGTGCAGGAAGATTTTGGTGCGAGCGGCGCCGGTTGTTATCGAGCGTTTTCTGGATGAGGAGTCCGTGCATATCGCCGACCTGGAGCAAGCCGCGGGGCGCCCCATTGAATTCCAGGTGGAAACCCTATACACACAAGAGCACTATGACATTATTCCGCTTTAACAGGGTTTTTCTACTGCATGCCGCGCCCCGGCGTGGTTTGGCGGCAGGCGTTCCGTTATGAAGTATGTCGTTTTCTGTTCCCGTATCGTCTGGCGTTTGGCCGTTGTGACGATTATTTCGCTGGCGGTGCTGATTACGCTGGGCAGGGAACTCGCGGATAGGTTGACTAACTACCAGGCTGAGATTGAAACCTTTGTTTCACAGCGACTGGGTATGCGCGTCGCGACCACGCAACTGCACGGCGACTGGAGCGGCTTCAGTCCATCCTTGACCGTGACGAGCGTGGACATCTTTTCCGACGGCAGCGAGGCGCCGGTTATCAGCACCAAGCGACTCAAGGCCCACCCGGATTTGTTGGCAAGCCTGCTCACTTTCGACTTGGAGTGGCGAGAGCTGTCGGTTGAACGCCTGTCGTTGTCATTGCTAGAGCGGGATGACGGCAGCTGGTCGCTGGCGGGCCTGCCCGAGTCGAATGGCGGCACGAATTTTCAAAACCTGCTGAACATGTTACAGCGCAGTACTTACCTGAAAATTAACGAGGCGGTGCTGGACGTGCAGTTTGCCAGCGGCGAAAAGTCTACCGTAAGGCTGCGCAACACACTGATCGAAAACAGCGGGTCGTTTCACCGCCTCGCGGCGAGCATCGCCTTTGAGGACGCCGCTGAATCCGCGAAACTGGTGATCGAGGGCAACGGCGATCTGCTGGATTTTGACCAGTTTGCCGGAACCGCCTATCTGAGACTGCAGCGGCTGAATTTTCAGGGGCCGGTCAGCGCGTTGCTCAAGCGTTGGTTGCCCGCGATCGAAAAGCAGACCGATTTTGAAGCGGCTGTTGAGGCGGAGCTGTGGTCCAGTAAAACCAAGGGCGAGGGTGCCAGTTTGTCAGGCTATCTGAAGGCGGCGGAGATACCGCTGCTGGCAATCGTCGACGCGCCGCCGATCAAGGATTTTCGGGCTGAAATCACCGGTGCTTACCATCCCGGAGAAGACTGGACGATTACCCTGCAGGATATTGATTTCCAGTGGTCTGATTTTGAGATCGAGCCCCTGACAATCAGCTATCGGCAAGAGCAGGGAGACCCTTTGGGTTTCGGCACCATTTCCGTCGATCACCTCAACCTCAACACGCTCGCGGAACTGCTGCAGGCCAACCAGCTGCTGCCGCAAAGAGGGTTGGAGATTTTGGCCGCGCTGCGGCCGGCGGGCAGCGTATCGGCCGCGCATTTGCGCATTCGCCCGGGCGGCGAAGCCGCAAGGCCCAGGGTGTCGCTGCGGGCCAACCTGCAGGACGTGGCGATAAACTCGTGGAAAAAAGCGCCCGCCAGCCGCAAGATAAACGGCTACCTGGAATTGCAGGGCGCCGACGGGGTGCTGGATCTGGACAGTCCCGACGGGTTCGAGATGCTCTACCCGACTGTCTATGACGATTATATGGTGCACCCCTCCGCGCGCGGCCAAATTCGCTGGCGCATCGACCGCGAAGCAAGTGCGGTGAAGGTTTCCAGCGGCCCTATCGAACTGGGGGGGGAGACCGGAAACGGCGCGGCCTATTTGTATTTGGATATTCCGCTAAAAAGGCAACGGGGCCCGGGGGAAATGTTCCTGCAGGTCGGATTGCGGGACAGCCATTCCCGGTTTCGCGACATGTTTGTGCCGCGAACCCTCAACCCGAGGGTGTTGCAGTGGCTCGACGAAGCGGTGGGCGATGCCGATATCCGGGAAGCCGGGTTTATCTGGCGCGGCTCGCTGTCAAGTAAGGAACACGCCAAGCGCAGCGTGCAGTTATACCTGAACGCCCTGCGGGGCAACCTGAAATTTCAGCGGGACTGGCCGGCACTGAGTGAACTCGAAGCTGTTGTAACCGTGGATGGATCAACCGTCACCGCCAGCATCGACAGCGCCCGTATCGGGGACGTGGGCATCGGCAAAACCGGGGTGTTGGTGAGGTCGGAGAAAGATACCGGCCCCAAGCTCTACGTGACCGGCGTTGCCGCGGGCGATGCCGGCGCCGCCGTGCAGGTACTGGCGAACTCACCGCTCCGCAACCGGGTGGGAGCGCTGTCGGACTGGCCGCTTACCGGCAACGCTGAAGCGACTGTCGACCTGACCATTCCGCTGGGGGCGAACAGCGGCGCTAGCGCCTATAAGGTGGACGCGGCAATCCGCAACGCCAGGCTAACCGACCCGGACGGCGAATTTATTTTCGAGCGGGTAAGCGGAGACCTTCGCTACCGCGACGAGACCGGCTTAACCGGCGACAAACTCACCGCTAATCTGTGGGGCAATAACCCCTTGTCCGGACACCTCAAAACGGTGAATGAAGCCGTGGTGTTGTCCATGGATGGGCACATCGATGTGACCGAACTGCTCGGCAAAATCGAATTGCCACTGGACAGCATTGTAGCGGGCAGTACCCCCTACCACGCCGATTTGACGTTGGCGCCCGGCGAGAGCCCCACCCTGTCGATTCGCAGCCCCGTTCAAGGCGTGAGCGTCGACCTGCCGGAACCCTTTGGCAAAAGCGCCGACCCGGAAGGCGACTTCAATCTCGACATCGAATTCCTGGACGGCCTATCGCGCTACCGGGGGCAGCACAGCGGGCAGATCTACTTTGATTTCGAGCTGGCGGAAGGCAGCATGCGAAATGGCGTGTTGAGTATCAACAAGCCGACGGATGCGGATGAAGGTCGCACGGGGCTGTTGCTGGACGGCCTGCTGCACGATGTGACGCTCGACGAATGGCTGCCGGTCTACGAAAAATTGAAAGTGTTCGGCGGTGGTGAGGCGGCGGTGTCGCAGCAAGTGAGGTTGAAAATTGACAACTTCAATCTCGATAATTTCACCTTGCACGATGTCACGCTGACCGGCGCGCCGGATGCTGAACAGGGCTGGCAGTTTTCCTTTGCAAGCGACAAAGCCATTGGCGATATTACTTTTCCAGCGGATGAGGCCCTGCCGTTCAGCTTGAGTCTGCAATCACTGAATCTGGACGCCCCGGAGCGGCAACAAAATGGCGCTTCCGCGTTTGCCGATATCGACCCGGCCGAACTGCCTTTTGTGAATTTCAGCGTCGACAAGTTGGTGGTGGGGGAAACCGTTTTCGGCTCCCTGGCGTTTTTGGTGCAGCCGCTCGACAAGGGTGTCGAGTTGCAAAATATCAGCGGTGAACTCTTCGGCCTGGTGTTGGGCGCCAGCCTAACCGAGGAGGGGGAGGCCGGCGCCGTGGAAGAGACGCGATTGGCGTGGCTCAAGGATGGCGAGGACTACCGCAGCAGTTTTTCCGGCGTTGTCGGCGCGTCTGATGTCGCCGATGTGTTAACCAATTTTGAAGCGCCAAAAATTATCGACAGCAAGCAGGCATCCTTCGTGATCGACCTAAACTGGCGCGGCGCGCCGGATCAGATCAACCGGGATTCACTCTCCGGTTCTCTGGTGCTGGCGTTGCGCGACGGCGAGTTTTATCGCACTCCCAGGGGCGCCGGCAATGCAGTGATCCGGATGGTGGGCCTGTTTAACTTTGCCAACTGGTTGCGTCGCCTGAGGCTGGATTTTTCGGACCTGTTTGCCGAGGGTATGACCTACGACAGCCTGCGGGGAGGTGTTAAGTTTGACCAAGGGGTCATGGCATTTGACGCGCCCATCGTGGTGAAAATGCCCTCCGGAAGAATGAAGCTGTCCGGCAGCGCCGACATACTGGCGGAGCAGTTGGACGCGCATCTGGTGGTCACCGTGCCGGTGGGCACCAACCTGCCCTGGGTGGTAGCCCTGGCCGGCGGGCTGCCCGCGGCGGCGGGCGTGTACATCACCAGCAAGTTGTTTGAGAAACAGCTGGATAAACTATCCAGCCTCAGCTACGTGGTGACCGGCAGTTGGGACGAGCCGGAGGTGAAGGTAGATCGTATCTTCAGCGACAAGGGAGCTGTAGCGGACACAGCGCCGAACGGCGAACAGGCGACGGAGCCGTGAACAAGGCGGCAGCGGTACAGATGTGCCCGACTTCCGATTTAGCAAAAAATCTCGAGCAGGCGGCGCAATTGATTCAGCGGGCGGTCGATGCCGGGGCTGAACTAATTGTGCTGCCGGAAAATTTCGCCTACCCGGGAAACCGCAGTATCAAGCAAGGGATGACGGCCGAGCGCGATGCCGACGGACCGGCGCGCCGGTTTTTGTCCGCCCAGGCACGGCAGCAAGGTGCCTGGATTGTCGGGGGTACGCTGCCCATCGCCGACGGTACCGGGGCCGCGTCCGAGGGGGACGGCGACAAAGCCTATGCGGCCTGTCTGGTGTTTGATCCCGCCGGCAACCAGGTAGCCCGCTACAACAAGATGCATCTGTTCGATGTAGACGTCGACGACAGGGTTGGCCGCTACCGGGAGTCGGAGCGTTATATTGCCGGCCAAGCCCCGGTGGTTGTTAAAACCGACCTCGGCAAGGTGGGGCCCAGTGTTTGTTACGACCTGAGGTTCCCGGAGCTTTACCGGCAACTTCTGGAGCAAGGCGCGGAAATCCTGGCCGTGCCCTCGGCCTTCACCGCGGTCACCGGCGAAGCCCATTGGGAGTTGCTGTTGCGCGCGCGCGCCGTGGAGAATCTCTGCTACGTGATCGGCGCTGACCAGGGAGACCGGGACGCCGCCAAGCCCACCTGGGGCGGCTCCTGTATTGTCGATCCCTGGGGTCAAGTATTGGCGGAGCAAGACCAAGGGCCGGGCGTGGTTGTCGCGGAAGTGGGTTTGCAGAAGCTGCAGCGCCTGCGCAGCCAATTGCCCGCCATCGAACACAGGCGCTTTGGCGTTGTCAAAAAGTGATCGAGCACTCCTTCAAGGTGATTAGGCTTCCCGGTACAAATACTATGCGCAAATTCAACTACGCCATTGCCCTTTTGATTTTGTCGTTGGGCCTATTAGCCTGCCAGGCGGATGCGGGCCAGAAAACAAATAGCAATATGACCTTGGCGCAAGCCAGGGCGTTGATCGATCAGGGGCAAGACCTGGAAACCATCCCCAAGAAAATCTGGAAACAACTGCTGACGCCTGAGCAATACGATATCCTCTGGCGCAAGGGCACCGAGCGGCCGTTTACCGGTGAGCTGTTAAACAACAAGCAAGAAGGCGTTTACCTCAGCGCCGGCTGCCGGATACCGGTTTTTCGCTCTCAGCACAAGTACAAATCCGGCACCGGCTGGCCCAGTTTTTGGGAGGTGTTTGACGAGGATAATATTATCCTGAAGAAAGATTGGTCGCTGGGTCTGCCCCGCATTGAAGTGCTATCGCGCTGCGGCGAGCATCTGGGCCATGTGTTTGAGGACGGTCCGGCGCCGACCGGATTGCGCTATTGTATTAACTCGGATGCACTGGTGTTTATTGAGCAGGATAAATACGCTGACCAGGTGGGCCGGTAAATCGGGGACACATGGATGGATAGACTTGCTTGGGTGCTGTTGCTGATCGCGCTATCGCTTTCCGCCAATGCCGGGACAAGCGCCGGAAAGGTCGCCACGATCCAGTTAGCCAATCACGACCGGCTGGTGATATTTTCGATGCACTCGGAAATAGATGAGGCGCCTCGCTGTAATGAGTTGAAGAAATTCACCATAGATTTGACCAGGCCGGGTGGTCCGGCGATGTACCGGGGGATACTGTCGGCTAAAGAACACGGCTTTGTTTTGGAAGTGAAAGGGCTGAATACCTGCAAGCTGCATTGGAAGTCGGAAGACGTTAACCATATAGCGATTCAGTAGACACTTTGGTTTTGGTGCCATCATCCCGTCCCGCCAGGGAGGTTTATCCGAGACCGGCCGTTAAGTTTGCAAATTGCTGATGGAGCCACTATCTCGCGGCCATCTGGGAACAGTGTTTGAGACTCGCTGTGAATACATCCCTGTAAGCTCCGCACCGGCATCCCTGCCGGTGAGGGTCTCAAACACTGTTC
>JANQKW010000401.1 GCA_028280905.1 Porticoccaceae bacterium | reverse complement strand
AAATGGAGCAGGCAACACAGGAGTCCGCCATGCAGATCGATTGGTCGGGATGGTCGGTACGCAAGTACCGCGATAGGCTCTATCTGCTCGATATGGGTTTGCCGGACATGCCCGCGCCACCACCTGCGATAAACTGGCGGCCAGACACGCAGCTGCGGCTTCCCGACGGCGCCGTATTGAGTGCCAAGCAGGTGGTCGGTGAGGGATTGAAAGTAGAAGTCGGAGAGCCGCTTAGGGTGTCTTTCCGCGAGGGGGGAGAACGCTGCAAACCGGCGGGTAGGGCTGGCTCTAACTCCCTCAAAAACCTGTTCCAGGAATATCGCCTGGAGCCCTGGCTGCGGCAGCGGGTGCCGTTGATTTACTGCGGTGACGAGTTGGCTGCGGTGGGGGATCTTTGGGTGTGCGAGGCGTTTGCCGCGCAGGGCGATGAACCCGGTTACCAGTTGGACTGGCGGTACTCGTACTCCTTGAAGGAGTACTAGTGATGCCAATGGGAAATTTGACATTCAGGCTGCTTGGATGGTACAAGCTTGCTCGTTTTTCCCAATAAAAATAAGTAGGATAACCGACAATGCCCAACATCAGGGTTGGCTTATGGTGCTTGCTATGGACGCTCTCTTCAAGCGCTTACGGCTGGGATTTTCACAAAGACGAGGGTCCTGCCGACGAGCGATTCAGGCTGCATATTAACCTGGCTTCCTATCATTTCAGTAGAGACGGCCAGAACGAAGAAAACTATGGATTGGGTTTCTCCTACCAGGTTGGTTGGTTGCAAAGCGATAACAGCGTGTTAAACGGCACGCAAATAGCATTTGAAAGCGATTATTATCGGGATTCCCACGAATCACCAGGCTTTGCTTTGGGACTGGCGTTGCAAAACGGCTTGGCCCGCTCGCTGGACTGGGGCCTTAAATTGGGCCTTGTTCACGAGGATAAGGCCTCCAGAGATGCGGGAAGCTATTTGGTCCCGTATTTAGTGCCCTATCTGGAAACGGATTTCAAATTTCCGGTAAACATGAGATTGACAGTGGTGCCTCCAGTCGGCTCGTTAACGAATGGCTTTCTCAGCGTGCAGTTTATGGTGGATTTTTAACCACGTATTTACACAGCTCAAACCCTCACTAGCCGTTGAGCTAAGGTTGCCTTTCTGTTAGTCTGAACTCCCATCTGCAAGCCTGTGAGATTTGGTTCAATCGCGTTGGAGAGTCCTTCCATAAATCGAATAGCCGGGCAGGGATTGCTTCATCGTAGGTGGGTATTCCGTATTCTTCCCGGTTTGCGCCCTTTTGCCGATATCTACTGATTAAATGATTTTGAAAGGGTCTGCATGACACGATATATTTTTGTTACCGGCGGCGTGGTTTCTTCATTGGGAAAAGGTATCGCCTCCGCCTCCCTGGGCGCGATTCTCGAGGCCCGTAGCCTCAAGGTAACCATTCTAAAGCTGGACCCCTATATCAATGTCGACCCGGGCACCATGAGCCCGTTCCAACACGGCGAGGTATTTGTAACCGAAGACGGCGCCGAGACGGACCTGGATTTGGGTCACTATGAGCGCTTCCTGCGCTCGAAAATGACCCGGCGCAACAATTTCACCAGCGGCCAGGTTTACGAGACTATCTTACGCAACGAGCGCCGCGGCGATTACTTGGGCGGTACCGTCCAGGTGATCCCCCATGTTACCGATGAAATAAAGAGGCGAATCGAGGCGGGCAGCGAAGGCTATGATATCGCCTTGGTAGAGATCGGCGGCACCGTCGGCGACATTGAATCGCAGCCGTTCCTGGAAGCGATTCGTCAGCTAAAAGTCGAGCTGGGCAGCGCCAGGGCGCTGCTGATGCACCTGACACTGGTGCCCTATATTGCGGCGGCCGGGGAAACCAAAACCAAACCCACTCAGCACTCGGTGAAAGAGCTGCGCTCAATCGGTCTGCAGCCGGATATCCTGCTGTGTCGTTCAGAGGTGGAAATCGACAAGGGTCAGCGAAGGAAAATAGCCCTGTTTCCCAACGTCGATGAACGGGCGGTGGTGCCGCTGGTGGACGCCGAGACCATCTACGCCATCCCCCGCGACCTGCACAATC
>JANQKW010000355.1 GCA_028280905.1 Porticoccaceae bacterium | reverse complement strand
GCGCGGCGGAACGCAAGCCGCCGATCAGCGCATACTTGTTATTGGACGCCAGGCCGCCGAGCAACACACTGTAAACCGCCAGCGAGGTCATGCCGAGGAAGAACAGCAACCCGATATTGGTATCGATAATATGCACGTCCGGCGCGAAGGGCACTACCGCAAAACCCAGCATCATGGCCAGCACAATGGCGGTGGGCGCGAAGATAAACACTACCTTGTCGGCAAAGGGAGGCACCCAGTCGTGTTTGGTCAACAGTTTCAACATATCGGCAACCACCTGCGCGATGCCGAACGGGCCCAAGCGATTGGGCCCGTAACGATCCTGCCAGACGCCCAACAATCGCCTTTCGAACCAGGTAAGCACGGCGGCCGCACCCACGGCGCCCAACAGCACCGTAAGGATGAACACCACCGTCATGGCGTTAGACATGGCCACCTCCCTGGTCAGTCGCAATCACCGCGGCGCTGTCGGCGCGCAGCGGCGTCCAGTTTGCGGCTTTCCGGCAGGTGACCCGCTGGCCGGCGACCAGGTTTTCGGTTCCGGCATAGCCCACCGGGAATCCGGCACAGCCGACGGCCAGTGAACTATTGAGCCTGACTTCCAGCGACGGCGCTTCAATATGGTTGACTACCAGGCCGTCGCCATCTGCCACGCCCAACCGGGTGGCATCCGACGGATGCAACTGGATGAAGGCATTGCCGGCCAGCTCGGCTATCGCCGGCGACTGAACGGACAGCTCTTCACTGCCGTAAATCCGGTAAAGCGGCACCAGCAGCAGGCTGCCAGGTTCGCCCGCGGCGGCGGGTTCTACCGCGGCAGACATATCGGTAAGGCCTTCGCCCGGTTCGATAAGCCGCACGCCGGGACACCCGTTGACCAGTGGGCCGGCGACTTCGCTCTGGAATTTATGCACAGACTGATTGGAATTCCAGCCGGGAGACCAGCTAAAGGCCATTAAACCGGACGGCTGGGCGCCCTCCATGGTAAAGGCCAGTGGCGTTTCCCCGTCAATCGGTTGCTTGGGTTCGTGCACCGATACATTCGCCCGCATCGCGGTGCGGCCGCTGTAGCGGTGGGGCTGGCGGGGCACCTTTAGCCCGTGGTCGCGGAAATGGTGATCGGGACCGGCTTTAACGATTTCGGCCAACGGAGCGTGGTCGGCCGCGCAATCCGACGTCACCTGGTCAAAATGCCGGTAGGCGCCCGTTTCCCAAGCACCGAGTTTGTCGCCCAACGCCGCCAGCCACTGCCAACTTGCCTGTTGCCCGGCCTTCGCCGGGATCACCGGGTAGTAGCGCTGCGCGCGCCCCTCGCTGTTTATCAGGGTACCTTCCGATTCAAAATAGCTGTCGGCGGGCAGGGCGATATCGCTGCGCGACAGGGTACGGGAATCCAGCGCATCGATTACGACCAACTGTGTTACGCCGTCCAGTAACGCAGTAATTTCCGCCGCGGTTCCCCTTCGGTAGAGTTCGTTTTCCATCACCAACAGGGTTTCTATCTGGCCGGTTGCGGCCCGCTCGGTCAGCTCCGCGAGGGATGGATAATTGCCGGATGCGCACAGCAGCGCGCCGCCAAGGCTATTGGCTTCCGGCAGGCAGTAGCTCAGCATCGCGGTGCGCTCAGTATTGGTTAACGCCTCGGCGATCCGCGCCGCAGCCTGGATAACCGCTAAATTCTGGCAGCCGGTGCCGGATACAATCAGCGGCTGCCTGGCGTTCTTGAGGGCCGCCGCAATTGTGGCGGCCAACTCGCGCAACGGGTCGTCGAGGCCATTGCCGGTTGTCTTGGCCGGATCCAGTTGCGCGGCGATGGCCAGCCCCAACCGTGCGATATCGTCCGGTGCCAGGCTGACGGTCTGCTCGGCAATATCGTCGAGCCGAGTATCCGCCACCGCGGCGATAAACAGCGGGCTATTCCGATCCTGGGCCAGGGTGCGCAGCGCCGCATCCTGCCAGTACTGCAAACCGATCTGTTCGCCCAGTTCAGTGGCTTTATTGCGCACTGACTGGCGCAGCGACAGCGCCAGCCTGGGCGCGGTATTGGTTACGTCTTCGCCGAGAATCAGTACCGCATCGGCCTGCTCCACCTGTGACATCGAGGGGCTAAGCGCCTTGCTGCAACGGAGTATTTGGCAAATACTGTCAATCAGCTTGAATTCCCTGTCACTCAGCCCCGGATTAAAGTTTCCGGCGCCCACCAGTTTTTGCAACAGATAGTTGCTTTCCAGTGAAGCGCGGGGTGAGCCGATAGCTGCCACAGCCCGACCGTCGCCCCAGTGTTCGGTTATCCGCTCAATTGCCTCACTTTGGCCAACAGCCTTATAGGTCTGGTCGGCCTGGCGCAGTCCCGGGTAATCGAGCCGTTTATCGCTGTTAACAAAATTGCCGCCGTAGCGGCCGCGGTCGCAGAGGAAATAACCGTTTACCGCCTTGTTAAAGCGGTTGTGGATGCGCTTTAACTTGCCGTAGCGCTCGCCCGGCATGGTGTTGCAACCCAGCGCGCAGTTCACGCAGACTGACGGTGCCGACTGCAAATCCCACTTGCGGGTATAGTCATTGACCAGCGTTTTGTCGGTGAATACCCCGGTGGGGCAAACCTCCACCAGGTTGCCGGCAAATTCGCTCTCCAGCACGCCGTCCGTCTGGCGGCCGAAATAGGTGTGATCGCGGGATGCCTGCGCGGAAAGGTCGGTGCCGCCGGCATAGTCGTTGTAAAAACGCACGCACCGATAACAGGTGATGCAGCGATTCATTTCGTGATTGATCAGGGGCCCCAAATACTGGTTGCGATGGGTGTTCTTGCGTCCACGGTAGTGGCGGTCGCGGTGCCCGGCCATCACCGTCATATCCTGCAGGTGGCACTCGCCGCCCTCCGCGCACACCGGGCAGTCGTGGGGATGGTTTAACATCAGCGCTTCGATAATGGTGCTGCGAAATTCCCTGGCCGCTTCGCCCTGCAGGGAAAAGCGCGCGCCGTCGGCGACCGGTGTCATGCAGCCCATCACAATGCGACCGCGGGTGTCCTCTTCATTCTGGTACTGCACCACCGCGCACTGCCGGCAGGCGCCTATCGAACCCATCGCCGGGTGCCAGCAGAAGTAGGGCAGGTCCAGCCCCAGGCCCAAAATTGCCTGCAGCAGATTGTCGCCGTCCTTCACGTCGTAGGCTTGTCCGTCCACATAAATAGTCGCCATGGGTCAGGGCCTGTTCTCGGGTTCGCGATAGGGGCAGTGTTTGCCTTCAATATGCCGTTCAAAATCCTCGCGGAAATACTTCATCGCGCTGTTTAGCGGTTCCATCGCACCCGGCGCTAGTGCGCAGTGAGTATTGCCGATGGCGCCGATAAACCTTGCCTGCTTTTGCAGGGTTGCCATATCCTCCGGCAGCCCGTTGCCCGACTCTATGTCATCGAGCACCTGTGCCGACCAAGGCAGCCCGTCGCGGCAGGGCGTGCAGAAACCGCAGGATTCGCGGGCAAAGAACTCCACCAGGTTTTTTACCATACCCACCGGGCAGGTGTGGTCGTCAAGGATAATCATAGTGCCGGTGCCCATGCGGCTGCCGGCCTTGCCGATCACGTCGTAGTCCATCGGAAGATCCAGGTGCGCTTCGGTAAGAAAATCCGTGGAGCCGCCGCCGGGCAAAAAGCCCCGCAACTTGTAGCCGTCTTCCATGCCGCCGGCGTGCACCTCGAGTATCTCCCGAACCGGCGTGCCCATCGGCAGTTCCCAGCAACCGGGATTCTTCACCCGTCCGCTCACGCCAAACAGCTTGGTGCCGCTGTCTTCCCCCTTTCCGAGGGATTGAAACCAGTCGGCGCCCCGCTCAATGATATGGTGAATGTTGCACAGGGTTTCCACATTGTTGACGATGGTCGGCCGGCCCCACAGCCCGCTCACTTGCGGGAAGGGCGGCTTGGCGCGCGGGTTGGCGCGCTTGCCCTCCAGGGAGTTGATCAGCGCGGTTTCCTCGCCGCAGATATAGCGGCCGGCGCTGCTGTGCACATACATGTCCAGGCGGTAATCAGTGCCGAGGATATTGTCGCCCAGGTAGCCTTTTTCGTAACAGGCGGCGATGGCAGCGCGCAACTGGCGCTCCGCGTCGAAATATTCGGCGCGCAGAAAGATATAGGCCACATCCGCCTGTATCGTATAGGCGGCCACTATCATGCCCTCGATCAATTGGTGGGGGTCGCACTCCATCAGCAGGCGGTCCTTAAAGGTGCCGGGCTCCATTTCATCGGCATTGGCTATCAGGTATTTGTGGCCCGGCCCCGCTTTTTCACCCATGGGCACAAAGCTCCATTTCAAGCCGGTGGGAAAGCCTGCGCCACCCCTGCCGCGCAGGTTGGATTCCTTAACCATTTCCAAACAGTCCGCCGGCGACATGGCGGTGATCGCCTTACGCAATCCCCGATAGCCGCCGTTCAACTCGTAGGCGGCGAGATCCGTCGGGGTGCGGTCGGGGCCGATATTGCGGGTCAGGGGGCGGTCGGTCATGGCTCTTCCCCGAGTTTGACAACCGCTGAATCGCCGGCGCTAAACAGCTTATCTATCTTGTCGCCGTCTAGGTTCTTGTGCAGTTTCTCGCCGACCATCAACACAGGCGCGCAATCGCAGGCCCCCAGGCAAGTGACCGGCAGCAGGGTGTATTGACCGTCGGGTGTGGTTTCGCCCAGGCCGATACCCAGCTTTTCGGCAATCTGCCGGGTGATCTTGTCGCTGTCCTTAATCCAGCAGCTGACGCTGTCGCAAACCAGTATCACCTTTTCGCCCACCGGTTTTCGGAATATCAGGTTATAAAAGGTGGCGATGCCTTCCAGTTCCTCGGCGGACATTTCCAGGTAGTTGGCCAGCGCGCGCAGGCTTTCGTCCGACACCCAGCCGCGGTACTGCTGGACGATTTTTAGCGCGTCAATCGCCACCGCACAGCGGTAGGGGGCATGGGCGATCTCCTTGTCGATATCGGCGAGTTCCCGGTCGCTCAACGCGCTGATAAGATTAGCCTGCTTCATCGGTCCACATCCGCCATCACAAAGTCGATACTGGCGATAATCGCGATCAAATCCGGAATCATCAGCCCCCGGCTGATCAACGGAATCATCTGCAAGTGCGGGAATGAAGGCGTTCTGATCCGCGTGCGATAGGAGGTGGTGCCGCCGTCGCTGACCAGATGATAGCTGTTCAACCCCTTGGTCGCCTCAATCGGTACACAGGCTTCCCCGGCGGGTATCACCGGCCCCCAACTGACATTCAGAAAATGGTGAATCAGGGTCTCGATATCCTGCATGGTGCGCTCTTTAGGCGGCGGTGACGTCAGGCTGCTATCACTCTTGTAGGGCCCCTCCGGCATATTCTCCAGGCACTGTCGAATAATACGCAGGCTCTGGCGAATCTCCTCCACCCGCACCACCGCGCGGTCATAGCAATCGCCTCTGTTTCCGGTAGGCACTTCGAATTCAAATTGGTCGTAGCCGCCATAGGGTCGCGCCTTGCGCATATCCCACGCCAGGCCGGTGGCCCGCAAACCCGGGCCGGTGGCGCCCCATTCAATGGCTTCCTCGGTAGAGTAAGTGCCTATGCCGACGGTGCGGTTTTTCAGGATGCTATTCTGCATCGCCATTTTGTCGTAGTGGTCCATGCGCGCCGGCATGGAATCGATAAAATCCCGCACCATCTTATCCCAGCCCTCCGGCAGGTCTTGGGCGACGCCGCCGATGCGGAACCAGGCCGGATGCATGCGCCCGCCGGTAATCGCCTCGATAATGCCCAGCAGCCGCTCCCGGTCGGCGAACATATAGAATACCGGCGACATCTGGCCCACGTCCTGGGCGAAGGTGCCGTAAAACACCAGGTGACTGGAAATCCTGAACAGCTCCGCCAGCATAATGCGAATCACCTTGGCCCGGTCCGGCACCTGAATGCCGGCCAGCTTTTCCACCGCCAGGCAGTAGGGCAGGTTGTTCATCACCCCGCCCAGGTAATCGATCCGATCTGTGTAGGGCATATAGGAAGGCCAGGACTGGCGCTCGCCCATCTTCTCAGCGCCGCGATGGTGATAGCCGATATCCGGCACCGCATCCACTACCACTTCACCGTCGAGCTGCAGCGCAATCCTGAACACCCCGTGCACGCTGGGGTGGTTGGGACCTAGGTTCAGGAACATAAACTCGGAATCGTCACCGGCCGCTTCCATACCCCATTCCTCCGGCCTGAAGCGCAGCGCTTCCTGCTCCCTCACCTGCTTGGCTTCGTCCAGGCTGAAGGGGTCCATTTCCGTGGCTCGGGCGGGGTGATCCTTCAGCAGCGCGTGCCCCTCCCAGGTGGGGGGCAGCAGAATCCGGTATTGGTTGGGGTGGCCGGCAAAGTCGATCCCGAACATATCCCAGGTTTCCCGCTCGTACCAATTGGCGGCCGGCCATAGTCCGGTAATCGTCGGCACGCTTTTGTCGGCTTCGGCGACAGCCACCTTGAGCCGGATATCCTCATTGCGGCTAATGGAGAGCAGCTGATAGACCACAGTAAAATCGCCCGGATGCTGGTTGTCCCGGTTGTTGCGCAGCCGCTCATCGATGCCGAACAGGTCATACAGCATCGGGTAGTCGGGTTTCAAAAAGCTGAGCACTTCAAGCAGCTTGTCTCTTTCAAGCCACAGGGTATCCGTCTCATCCGCGGTGGGCTGAAAGACAAACGTATCCGCCCCGAACCGTTGATACAGTGCCTCAACGGTTGTCGCGTTATTTGTCACTTCAGCCGCCAACATAAATACCCCCATTTAGTTGTCGATAGTGCTGGTTTATCCCGCCCGGCCGCTAAACCTCTGTGGGAGGACGCAGCCTGGTCGCGTGCCCTCTCTGTTCCATTAATTTGTCCCGCTGGCTGGTTTTATCCGGCTTGATCACTCGCTGGTCGCCGGCCACCCAGCTCAATGGCCGGCGCTCTTGTTCCACCGCGTCCTGCAACATCATCAAACCCTGCATCAACGCCTCCGGGCGAGGCGGGCAGCCGGGCACATAGACATCCACCGGAATAAATTTGTCCACGCCCTGTACCACGCTGTAGATATCGTACATGCCGCCGGAATTGGCGCAGGAACCCATCGAGATAATCCAGCGCGGCTCCAGCAATTGGTCGTAAAGGTGTTGTACAACGGGCGCCATCTTGCGGAACACGGTGCCGGATATCACCATCAGGTCCGCCTGCCGCGGAGTGGCCCGTATCACCTCGGAACCGAAGCGGGCGATGTCATGTCGGCTGGTGAAGGAGGTCGCCATTTCCACATAGCAACAGGACAGGCCAAAGTTGAAGGGCCACAGCGAGTGAGCGCGGCCCCAGGCGATAAGATCTTCAAGCTTTGCGAAAAAAACGTTTCTGCGAACCTGTTCCTCTACCAACTGATCTGAATCGGATGCGACAACCTCCTCAGGACGGGTAAGACTCCACTCCACTAGGCGCTCTCCTCAGTTTCGGTCGGATAGTCCTCAAGCCCGGTTTGCTGCTTGATACCCCAGTCCAATGCGCCGGTTTTCCATTCGTAAACCAGCGCCACCACCAGGATCACTACAAAGATCAGCATCGCGAAATAGCCGTGCCAGCCCAACTCGAAAAAGGCGATGGCCCAGGCAAAGATAAACACGGTTTCCAGATCGAAAATCACAAAGAAAATCGCAATCAGGTAAAACTCCACGGATATCCGGATTTGCGACGTTCCCACGGATACCACGCCGGATTCAAACGGCATATTGGTGGCGGCGTTGGCGCGCCGCTGCCCCAGCAACCAAGAGAGCACCAACATGGTCGCCACCAACATGAGAACAGCAACGAAATAGACAGCAAGGGGCCAGAGATCACTGTTGGCAAAACTACTCACACAGTTCTCCCGTTATTTGGGAATCGCTGCCTGGACGCAGAAAATACTGAAAAGTTACCGGTAGAAAAATCCGGTTAGTTGACAACCAAAACAACCCTTGGCAGGCAGCCGGCACCTGCAGACGGTAGTCCTCGTACACCCAAACCCACATCTGGAACATAACTATTCACTTTGTTGGAGATGGTTTGTTAGTTACTTTTTAGTTGCTTCCTAATTACTACGCGAAACGGCTTTAGATCGCCGGTTTTTGTTCTTCTAGCACTCTTTTTGAAAATAATAGACCTAACACTTCAATATATCAAAGGAATTGCTTATAGATTTCTACGCTAATAAGCCGAGTAGGGCGGAGCGGCCAAAAACGGTTTTTGCTGTAAACCCAAGTTCAAGAGCGTCACCCTCGGGCGCGCCGCGAGTACCCGGAGCGGCCAGACCGACTTATTCAACAGCCTGGTAATAGTTGCTTGCGGAAATTGTAAGGGGTCAGCCCCGTCCAATTTTTGTAAGCGCGAATAAATGAGCTGACTTCGAGATAGCCTAACCGATCTGCAATTTCTTCAATTGAAAGGCGATCTTGCCTCAACAACATACCTGCCAGATCTTTGCGAGCCAGAGACAGGAGATACTTATAACTGTTTCCCTCAGTGGCAAGACGGCGGCGTAACGTATGGGGCTTGAGCTGAAGCCTTTCGCCCAATGCCGAGACAGTGAGGACTTCTTTGTCTTTTCTCAAGGCGTGATGTAAAAGATCCCGTACCTGAATTGACAAAGAGCCCAGTTGGTCATCCTGAGGTGGTAAAACCGCAAAAGCCAGCGACAAAGTTTCAGGAATTTTATCCCGTTGTTGTGCGATCGGATTACTGAGATAAATGCTGTCAAACTCAAATCCGGCAAAGGGCTGACAATGTAAGGTCAGGACATTCGGGTAAATGTATGGCAGTTGATCGGACCAGGCTTGCGGTGGGTGTGAAAGGTAGATCGTCTTCAGTGGAATACGGACTTTTGTTAGCCAGCATAGCAGTCGATAACGCGAGATCAGGTATGACTCAATTAATAGCGGCTTGTACTGACAGGCTGCGACCTGGCTCTTCATTCGATAGCGTCCATACGCAGGAGCAATATCAGCAAAGTGAGCCAACCCATCACCTTTCCGGTTAGTCAGCCTGGCCATCTCGGAGAGCGCTTCACCCATAGATTCGCAGTGCACCAGCGCTGTGACAAGCAGTTCGTAAGTGCCGCGACTGGTGGGGCGTGGCAGTAACCCTATTGATTCATCTTTCAGTTCATCCATCAAATAACGTATCAGGCGGTTGAACTCGTCAAAATTCAGCGTCATACCTGGCGTATTCAAAAGCACTACGGGTAAATCACACTGTTTGAGAATGTCATTGGGATCGTAACCGAGCTCAATGGCGCCAGCCATGATGGGGCCTACATAAGCGGAGGATATCTGGTGATCTGCCATGGTTGAGGTAAATGCTTATTAAGCTCGCCAGCTCTGGTCCATAACCAGAACCCGAGACTCAATGTTAATTAATGGCAATTAATATGTAAACTGTTGGCATTGATGAACACTGCCTGTCATCTCAAAATAGCTCAATGTCTCGGTGAAAAACGGAAAGCCAGCCGCTTTAAATTTGAACCGAATTCCAAGTGCCTCCCGACACATGGGCAGATAATAGCATCCTTGCACCCTCACGACATTCGAGGAGAAAACTGGGTCTGCAAGGGCGAGTGCATTCGGCCTGAAGGCACCAGTTCGCTTTAAACTCTAGTGAGGGGTAGTTGCTATGGCGGAAACACACAAGACCTTTTGTCGTCACTGTATGTCGATTTGTGGCATGAATATCGAGGTCGAAGATAACAAGGTCATTCGTGTTCGCGGTGACAAAGAACACCCGGTATCTCAGGGCTACAGCTGCGCTATGGGCCAGCACAGCATGTGTGTGCAAGAGGATTCCAGGCGCTTGCATGCAGCTCAGCAGCGTCAGGCCGATGGCAGTTTTCAAGACGTCGCACTCGACTACGCGCTGGATCAGGTCGGCGATAAACTGCGTCAGTTACTGGAGCAGCATGGCCCGCGCTCGATAGCGCTTTACTATGGTACCGGCACAGCCTACAGCGGTCTGGCCTATAACGTCGCCAAGAGCTGGTTGAGATCCATCGGTTCTCCGGAACACTATACGAGTATGACCCTCGATCAGTCGAGTATGTTCGTCTGCCGCGATCGTATGGGGGCCTTTAAAACCGGTCGCCCCTATCTCGAACAGCTGGACACGATTATGTTGATCGGCAATAACGTGGCCATCAGTCATCAGGGTTGGGCTCGCTCTTCGGTACCCGGCAGCAATGCCAGAAAATCCATTGCCGCCGCTCGTGAGCGCGGGGCCAAATTGATCGTCGTGGACCCTCGCTACACTGAAACGGCCGAGAAGGCCGATCTGTTTTTGCAGGTCAAACCGGGCACAGACAGTGTTTTGTTGGCGGCAATGATTCGGGTGATTCTGAAACAGGGGTGGTACGACCGGGCTTTCTGTGACCGGTTTGTGACCTCATTGGATCAGCTTGAGCAAGCGGTGGAGCCGTTTTCACTGCCGTACAGCAGCCGTAGGACAGGCGTCGATGCCGACAAGATTTTTGCCGCGGCGGAAATGTTCGCCACCGCCAAACGGGCCAATGCGGGTTTGGGGACCGGGCCCTGCTTTGCGCCGAATTCGAATCTGGCGGAGCATCTTACCGAGGCTCTCAACGCCTTGTGCGGCGGTTATAAGAGAGCGGGCGACGTGGTGCGCACCACTGGCCTGTACAACAGCGGACAAACCGTCGAAGGCGTGTATCCGCCCAATCGGACCTGGGAGCGAGGCGTTAAGTTGCGCACGGCGGATATCGGCCTGCTGAATTCCGAGTTCCCGTCGTCGCGTTTACCGCATGAGATTTTGCACGAGGGTGAAGACCGTATCCGGGCGCTGATTGTCTTCGGAGGTAATCCGTTAACCGCCATCGGTGGCACCGACAAAACCTATGAAGCGTTCAAAAATCTTGAACTCTTGGTATCGGTCGATCCCAGAACGTCGCCAACGGGGGAGTTGGCCGACTACATCATTCCCACCAAATTACCGTTGGAAAGGGAGGATATGAATCTGGCCCTGGAAGGGGTGCGTCCGATCAACTGGGTCGATTACAGCTATCCGGTGATTGAGCCGCCGGAGGGAATTTTGGAGGATTGGGAAGTCTTCTGGGAGCTGTCGCGGCGAATGGGAGTGCAACTTAACTTCCGCCTTGGCTCATGGGGGGCGCAGCGGGGAGAGGGGATCGATCTCGACATGGAGACTCGACCGCAAACCAGTGATTTGTATCGCTACGCGTGTGATTCGGTGGGTATTTCCTACGACGAGCTGCGGCGTAATCCCGGCGGCATGATAATGGATAGACCGGAGTCTGTGGTGCAGGCAGCGCCGGAAGATGATGGCGTGCGCTTGGATCTGTGTCCGGACGATGTCGCCGAGGAAATTGCGGAGGTGTTTTCTGAAGCCGCCGATGTGGATTCAAACTACCCCTACCTGCTGATCAGTCGTCGCGTGCAAAGAGTCATGAACGCCATGTACCACAATCTGGATCAGGTGCAGGAAAAATACGATATGGCGCCACTTTATATGCACCCGGCGGATATTGGCGTGGAACAGTTACAAACGGGTGAAGTGGTTTCCATTGCGTCGCCCGAGGGAAAAATTGTGGGTCGCCTGACGGCGGACGAAACGCTTCAGCGCGGCGTTGTCGCCATGCCGATGGGGTGGGGCAGTACCGACCCGGACGCGCCCGACAGCACGCTCACCAGCCGTTTGATTTCCATTGATACCGATGTGGAAGCGATCAATTTTATGCCGCGGCAGACAGCGATTCCGGTTGCCATTTCGGCTTAACGTAAAAAACCTTAACAGTAAAACACAACTGATTGGAGAGACTATGGCCTACGTAATTGCCGCTCCCTGTGTAGCTGACTATTCCTGTGTTGAAGTGTGTCCTGTGGATTGCATCAGTCCCGGCCCGGACGATGGCCAATTCGAGGACGCTGAGCAGATGTTTATCGACCCGGATAGATGTATTGATTGCGGGTTATGCTACGAAGCCTGCCCCGTTCTGGCTATCTTTTCGGAAGATAAGTTGCCGGAGAAGTGGCAGCCCTACGCCCAGATCAACCGGCAGTATTTCGCCCAACAGCAAACCGGGAGGACGAGACGATGAATAACACTAAGCTTCGAGTCGCGGTTGTGGGAGCTGGACCTGCCGGCTTGTACGCCACCGGGGAATTGTTAAAAAATGGCGGCTACAACGTTAAAGTGGATTTATACGAGCGCTTGCCCACTCCGTGGGGACTTGTGCGTGCAGGGGTGGCTCCGGATCACCACGATAAAAAGCTGATCACCGACCGGTTGTTCGATTTTTTTATTGAAAATCCGGACGTCTGTTTTTTCGGCAATATTGAGGTCGGCCGCGATGTCAGTCATGAGGAGCTATCCGATTGGTACGATGCGGTCATCTACGCGGTAGGCGCGAGCAGTGATACGCATTTGAACGTTCCCGGCGAGGAGCTTTCGGGATGTTGGGCGGCGCGGGAATTTGTTGCCTGGTATAACGGACATCCCGATTTCAGTGGTTTGGAATTCGATCTCTCCACCGAGCGAGCGGTTATCGTCGGTAACGGTAACGTGGCACTGGATGTGGCCCGTATACTGACCATGCCGGTGGCTGAGCTGGAGAAAACCGACATCGCAGACCATGCACTGGCGGCGCTGCGAGACAGTAAAGTTAACGAAGTGGTCTTGCTGGGGCGGCGAGGGCATTTGCAGGGGGCATTCCACAATCCGGAACTGGAGGAGCTGGAGCACTTGCAAGATGTTGACGTTATCGTAGAAGCGGAAGGTTTGCTCAGTGACAGCGATGCAGAGCTGGCCGATGCGGACTGGGACACTGTACGTAAAGTGGAGACCCTGCGCCGACTGGCGGTGCGACCGATAACCGGAGCTTCCAAGCGTATCGTGTTGCGCTTCCTGGCGTCGCCGGTGGCGTTGCAGGGGAACGGCAAGCTTGAGCAGTTGGTGGTTGTGCGCAATGCCCTGGAACGTGACGATACCGGTGCCCTGCGAGCCAGACCCACGCAAAAGCAATCCACTGTTGATACAGGCCTGGTGCTTCGAGCCATAGGCTATCGCGGATGTCCTTTCCCGGGGCTGCCCTTTGATGATCGTCGCGGTGTGATTGAAAATCATCTTGGGCGGGTTGGCAGCGAAAACGACGCTGTTCCGGGTGTCTATGTCACCGGCTGGATCAAGCGTGGTCCCAAGGGCGTTATCGGCAGCAATAAAAAGTGCGCACGCGATACGGTTCGATGTCTCCTCGAAGACTCAGCGGCTGGTAAATTGCGGGCCGCGTCGCTGGATGCCAATGCTGTTGCGAATATTCTGATGGAGCGTAAGCCCGATTTGATTCAGTACCAGGGCTGGAAAAAGATTGACCAACAGGAGCGCCTGGCCGGTCAGTCTGCGGGTAGACCGCGTGTCAAGTTAACTCACTTGGACGCAATGACGGAATGTGCGTTGAATTGACAACGGTTGCATATCAGTGGATCGCCAACGCCTGGCAGCACCTTGTGTAAGAGCCAGCGGTGCCTTTAGTGTGGTCAGCATATAAGTAGCCAGGGCACCAGCATTTGGCGTCAAAGGGGGATTCCGCGATCAACAAGGCGCCTGATAACAAGAGTAAAGAGTTCTGGCCCTTTAATTAACATTAACCACACTTGGGAAATCAATAACCATGCAACAGCTTAGCGCACTTGATGCGATGTTCGCCTATACGGAGACAAACACCACACCGATGCACATCGGCGGGTTGGTGATCTATGACCCATCCACCGCTCCCGGTGGCAAAGTTAGATTTAAGGATATTCTGCATTATGTGGAAGGGCGTTTGGATGGTGCCCGGATTTTCCGACAAAAAATGGTGCGCGTGCCGCTCGATCTCGACCACCCTTACTGGGTAGAGGATGAAGATTTTGATTTGGAATATCATGTCCGCCATATTGCGCTACCCAAGCCGGGGGATTGGCGGCAGTTGTGTATTCAGGCAGCTCGCATCTACTCACGTCCTTTGGATATGAACAAACCGCTGTGGGAGTTTACTGTTGTTGAGGGGCTCGACCACGTAAAGAGCGTACCCAAAGGCAGTTTTGCGGTTGTCCAGAAATACCATCATGCCGCCGTGGACGGACAGTCCGGTTTGCAGATGGGGCTGGCGTTGCACGATACTGACGCCGAAATGAAGCCTCGTAAGTTCAAAATGGACTGGAAACCCGAGGCCGATCCGAGTCCACTATCCCTGCTGGCGAAGGTGCCGTTCAACTATATAGCCAACCCCTTTCGCAGTACCGAAGTGCTGAAGAACCTACTACCTGCGCCCGCAAAACTCTTTAACGTTCAGCGGAACTTTCAGCAACGCGAGGATGCAAAGACCAACATTCCCCGGACCCGATTCAACACAAAAATCGGGCCCCATCGAGTATTCGACGGCCACCTTTTTCCGCTTGAGGACGTGAAGAAAATACGCAAAGCCTTTCCGGGTGCTACTGTCAATGACGTTATGCTCGCCGTTGTGAGCGGATCCATGCGCAGCTATCTTCTCGACAAAAATGAGCTGCCGGAACAAACGTTGAAGTTCGGCGCGCCGATTTCTGTACGTACCAAAGATCAGCGGGATGACGCGGGAAACCAGGTGTCAATCATGACGATTGGGGCCGGCACGCATCTTTCGGATAGCGGAGAACGAATGGAATTCATATTGTCCGAAACCCAACGGTCAAAAGCCATGTCTGAAGCAATTGGCGCGAAGACTCTGATGGAATTGAGTAACGCTATACCGGCGGGACTGACTGCGGCCGGGACCAAAATGTTTCTGCAAATGGGCCTGGTTGACACAGTGGCGCCCCCGATGAACACAGTTATCACCAATGTTCCAGGGCCAATGGAAAAACTTTATTTTGCTGGCGCGGAGCTGGTTAGTACCTATGGGATGGGTATATTGGCGGAAGGGCAGGGTATTTTCCATATAGTGTCCAGCTACCATGGCAATGTTATCCTGAGCTTTCTGGCGGATCGCGATATCATGTCAGATCCCGACGTTTATACAGAGGCTATATCGCGCAGCTTTGCCGATTTGGCGGCCGCTGCCGCGAAACGGATGCCGAAAACAGCAAAACCTGCTTCGAAAGAAAAGGGGCTCAGAGCCCTTTAATAACAACCCGAACTCTTAAAACAGCATCCTTATACACACTTAAAAGTAATCCGGGTAGCTTCGCTGATCTCTTTGTTCGCTCTCAATGTATTTGCTTTACATCAAGCGATTGAAACCATCTGCTATCAGCGAATCTGCATCATCCTATTCAACAACCCACCACTGCGAATAATGTCGATCATATCGTCGCTAAAGGGTTGGGCACTCAGGGTGTTGCCGTTGGTCAGATTGTTCACTTCGAATGTTCCCCAATCAAAGCGAACCCGGTCGCCCTCAGCGCAAATCCCGCTGATACCAGGGCAACTGATCGCAGGCATCGCATGTGCTATCGCGTTGCGAAAAAAAATGCGGCCATAGGACTCCGCAATCACACAGGCGACGCCAAGGCCTTGCAAATTTTCAACTGCCTGCTCGCGACTTGAACCACAACCAAAATTTTTGCCGGCGACGATAATATCGCCTGGCACTAGCTGCTCAACCAGTTTAGGGCGCTTCGGAAATAACCTGGGTCGCCGCTGCTCCCATGGCAGTGTTAGTGCTTTGCCGGGCGCAAGCTGGTCGGTATCCAGATTGTCGCCAAACAGCCAGATTCGTCCCTCAATGCGCTGCTTCATACGCTCGACTCAATGTTCGATGTCCCGAGGATCGGTAATCTCTCCTCGAATCGCGGAGGCCGCGACCGATGCCGGCGACGCCAGATACAACTGAGCCTCGGCACTGCCCATCCTGCCGGGGAAATTGCGGTTGGTGGAGGAAATGCAGACTTCGGAAGGCCCTAACAGACCGGAGTGCAACCCCATGCAGGCTCCGCAGGTGGCTGCCAGAATGTGCGCACCGGATTCAACCAGCGTCTCGACGTATCCCGCTTTCGTCGCATCCAGCAGGACTTGCTGGGACGCAGGGGCGACCAGTAAGCGGGTGTGTTTCGCTACTTTCTTGCCTTTCAGAACTTGCGCAGCAACGGCTAAGTCTTCCACCCGGCAGTTGGTACAGGATCCCAGGTAAGCCTGGTCGATTTTCAGCCCAGCAACATCAGACACGGCTTTCACATTGTCCGGGCTGTGGGGGCAAGCGATCTGCGGTGCTAAACCCGAAATATCCACCTCGTGCTCCGCCACATAGTTGGCCCCCGGATCCGGACCAAAAGGCGCGATAGGGTCTTCGGTTACCTCGGACAAATAATCGATGGTGACCTGATCTGCTGCAAACAACGCGAACTTGGCGCCAAACTCGACACCCATGTTCGCCACCGTCATTCTTTGGGACATGGTCATCGCGGCCGCCACTTCACCAGCGTACTCAATCGCCTTGTACTGACAGTAGTCGGAACCAAAACGACCGATCAGGTGCAGCACGATATCTTTTGAGTCCACTGCCTCGCCCATTCTGCCGCGCAGGTTGAACCGAACAGTGTCAGGAACCTGAAACCAGGTCGATCCGTTGGCCAGCAAGTAGGCCATATCCAACCCGCCGATACCGGCGCCGGCCGCGCCGAACGCACCGTACAACGTTGAGTGAGAGTCCGTGCCCATAATCAACTGACCAGGGCGAACGAAACCGCGTTCGCTCATGACCTGGTGACTGACACCGGGCGCGCCGAGGTAATGGGTGACCCCGAGCGCCTCTAGCATGTCGACGCTAACGGCAATCTTGTCGGCCTGATCGGCGGTTTGCGCCGGAAAAAAATGGTCAAATACCACTACCAATTTGTCGGGGTCAGCAATCTTGCTAATCGACGCCTTTTTGAAGAACCGCTCGATCAGCATGATTGCGTCATTCGCCATCATCCGATCCACTGCGGCGGTCACATAGTCGCCGGGGGCGACCGTTGCTTGCCCGGAAGTCCGGGCAAAGATCTTTTCAGCCATTGTCATAGCGGCTACGGATGGGTCAGTCATTTCATGTGCCTGCTTTTGTACTGCGCGACGTTGCTATTATGGACATTGCTTTATGTAAAGCAATACATTGAGAGCGAACAAAGAGATCAGCGAATCTCCGTTGGGTCAGATTGAGGAGGGGGGTTGCGCAGTGGTTCTCAGTGCAAGATATACCATCTCAGCACTTATTTAACATAATATACATTATGCGCAATTTGATTTGAGACAGTGGTTTGTTGGGGTTAGAAAATAAGCTTGAAGTGTTTTCAAGAAATAAGGCATATCTCTTTGAATAAAAAAGCAAACTACTCTGACTTAGAGCGCCAAGAGAAAAAACAGCTAATCCCTATAAGTAACCACGCAGAAACGGCGGACCAGTACAGCGCTGGATTTTCGTCTCGATACACAATTTCAAATAAATAAGTATAGCCATGGTATAAATCCCAGCCTGCCCATCCTAAAAGCAATACGCCAACGATTTTCCAGAACATCGTTTATCTCCACTGCAAATTATGGTTACTGAGCGCACACTTAATCACAAAATCAAAATTAAGGGGACAGTTTACTTAAGTAGCGAGTTTAGTATTCGGTTGATTAGAGATAAGTAAACTGTCCCCCGAATCACTTGTTCAGCCCCATGCGTTGCGACACGCTTTTGATATAGGAATCGGTGTTGTTTTCATTACGTGGTGCCCAGGTGGAGATAATACCGGACAGGGTAACTATGCCCCGCCGCTGATAGCTTTGAGGGTTCGGACCATTGCCTGGATGTCGTATTCCGGGGAACTGAAGACCTCGTATTGTGCTGATTAATTTCATGGCTCCTACCCAATAAAGACTGACAAGCCCTACTCCTATTAATATCCATTTACTCACGGATCAATACTGCCGTATGCTTTCCAGGTTCCCGGTGTGCCCGCCGCCGTGCACACCCAGCCAATATTGCCACCGGCAACAGGCACCCTGGCCTTTACTCTATCGCCAAGCTCCCACGTTCCCGTTGTCGGTATAGATGGCGCCGTATTTAGCTGCTTTAAATTCAGCGAGTGGCGAATCTCATTAACGTCCTGGACAACATGTAACTCTATAGCGCTAAATCTGGCGACCAAACCGGCTGGCGGGCTTACGCCATAGGGATATATCGTGATATTGACATCCGTCATCGCAACAAGCGCTTTTGCATAAACCGTTACCAGAACCTCTTCGCCCGCACCATTATCCAAAACGGTTTTAGCAAAGTTGTACGATGGTGTTTCCCATGACCCGTTAAAGATGGACGATGAGTTGTTGATATAAAACTGTATATAAGGGTCAAGATTCGACGCATCATCACGTAGCATTAAGAACGTGCCGACGACGTAATCCCCGACATTTGCTGAGAGCGTTTTCGTTGCTTTTGCATAACCACCTGCCCCCGCCGTTGTGTAGCTTTCCAGGGCCACACGCTCATGACCGAGCTTGACATCTGTCTGCGTGAATGTGGTTCCCGTGCCCCGAAAGTTTGCAGC
>JANQKW010000127.1 GCA_028280905.1 Porticoccaceae bacterium | reverse complement strand
ATCGTCTGCTCTTCAGTGAAATTTCTCATGCTCATCTCTCTTAGCTCGGAATTATCAGCAAAACAACCGTTAGGCAAAAAGCTCGCCCGCCGCCAGTTTTTCGCTGACAATTGCCGGTGCTTTAAAGCGCTCGCCGTACTTTTCCGCGAGTTCATCGCAGCGCGCAATGAACTTGTCCATGCCATAGGTATTGACGAACTGAATAAAGCCACCCGTCCAGACAGGCGCACCAATCCCCATAATAGAGCCAATATTGCCGTCGGGCACATTCCTTAAAACACCGGATTCGAGACACTTGAGCGTCTCGATAACCTGACGGAACAGCAAGCGGTCCTTGATATCCTGATCCGGGATGTCCAGCTCCGAATTGTAGTAGAGGTCGAGCAGCTTAGGCCAGATAGTTTTGCCGCCGTCCTCGGCATACTCGTAGAAGCCGCCGCCGTGATAGCGGCCGCCCCGGCCGTATTCGCCGATCATGGTGCCCACCACCTGGCGCATCGTGACCTGCTCGCCAAACTTGTCCTGGACGCCCATATCATCCCAGGTTTCCTGGGCCTTGCGGGTCAATTCCAAGCTCACCTCGTCGTGGACGGTCAGCGGACCCACCGGCATACCAATCGCCTTGCCGAGATTATCAATACGTATCGGATGCTCACCCTCGGCGAGCAGCCTAACCCCCTCGTCCAGGTAAGTGCCAAAGGTTCGGGAGGTAAAGAATGCCAGTGAATCATTGACCACGATTGGCGTTTTGCGGATTTGTTTGGTGTAATCAAAGGCCTTGGCGAGGGTTTCATCACTGGTTTTTTCACCGCAAATAACTTCTACCAACGGCATCTTGTCCACCGGAGAGAAGAAGTGAATGCCAATAAAATTCTCCGGCTTGCCACTGGCCTCCGCCAATTGGCTTATGGGCAAGCTGGAGGTGTTGGAACCCCAGACGCCACCTTCCGCCAAGTACTGCTCGGTAGCCGCGGTAATCTTGTTTTTCAGCTCAATATTTTCAAACACGGCTTCAATAATCAGGTCGCAGCCCTGCAAATCGGCATCGTCGGCGGTCGGTTTGATCAAGCCGAGAATCGCCTCTTTTTTGGCCTCATCCATGCGCCCCTTGGCAACCTGCTTAGCCAGCAGTTTTTCCGAGTAGGATTTGCCCTTCTGCGCGGCGTCTATACTGATATCCTTGAGAACAACCTGAATACCGGCCATTGCCGACACGTAGGCGATTCCCTGGCCCATCATGCCGGCGCCCAACACACCGACCTTGCTAACGGTATTCGGCTCAAAGTCTTTGGGACGGCTGGCACCGCCGTTGACCTTGTTCATCTGGAAAAAGAACGTGGTAATCATATTCTTGGCCTGCGGCGTTACCGCCAAATAAGCCAAACCTCGGGACTCGACAGTCTGTGCGGTATCGAAATCCAGGGCTGCCGCCTGGGCCGCCACATCCAATATCTGTTCCGGCGCAGGCAGTATCCCGCGGGTTTTCTGGAACAGCATTGCCGGCGCTACCGTCAGCATCTGCGCTATTTTGGGCGAATTTGGGCCTCCGCCGGGAACCTTGTAGCCCTTCGTATCCCAAGGCTGCACAGCAGCGGCTTCATTACCTTTGTTCTCCAGAATATAAGCCTTTGCACGAGGGATAAGCTCGTCCAGAGATGCCACCGTCTCGTGAATCAGGCCCGCCTTAAGGGCCTTCGCGGCATCCACTTGCTTACCTTCCATCAGATAGGGCAATGCGGCTTCCAGTCCCAGCAGGTTCACCATGCGAACCACGCCACCGCCGCCCGGCAGCAACTCGAGGCCAACTTCCGGCAAGCCAATCTTGACACCCTTGATATCCGCGGCAATGCGGTAGTTACAAGAGAGACAGATTTCAAAACCACCGCCCAATGCCGCGCCGTTAATGGCCGCAACCACCGGAACCGGCAGTTTTTCCAAGCGACGAAGTTGATCCTTGATGCGACCGATCATCGCCAAAAACACGTCTTCCTCACCCTTTTTTGCCGCCAGCAGCTCGTATAGGTCGCCGCCGGCAAAAAAGACTTTCTTCGCCGATGCGAGCACCACCCCGCTCAGCCCCTCCTCTTGCTCGAGACGCTCCACCGTTTCCGCCATAGCGCTGCGGTATTCCTCGTTCATCGCGTTGACCGGGCCGGTCATATCCATTGTGACGGTAACAATGCCGTCGCTGTCTTTTTCGTATCTAAATACACTCATGATTCTTTTCCCAAAATTGTTATGGTCGGTCGGATTAAACGCGCTCGATAATCGTGGAGATACCCATTCCTCCACCGACACAGAGTGATAACATGGCGCGCTTCAGGTCGCGTCGCTCCAACTCGTCGACCATGGTTCCCACCAGCATGGCGCCGGTTGCGCCCAGGGGGTGCCCCATCGCAATCGCACCGCCGTTAACATTGGTGACTTCGTGGCTAATACCCAGGTCTTTCATATAGCGCATCGCCACCGAGGCAAAGGCTTCGTTGATTTCCCACAGGTCGATGTCGGCCTTGGTCAGCCCGGCCCTCGCCAAACACTTTTCAGCGGCCGGCCCCGGCCCGACCAACATAATGATCGGATCGGTCGCGGTAACCGCGGTGGCGACAATACGCGCACGGGGCGTGAGGCCCAGATCCTTGCCTGCTTTTTCACTGCCGATTAACACGGCGGCGGAGCCGTCAACGATACCGGATGAGTTACCTGGGGTGTGGACATGGTCAATTTTGTCAAGCGTGTTGTATTTATTAATCAAGATGTCATCAAATCCCATGGGTCCCAGCTTTTCAAAGGAAGCTTTCAGCGCGGCCAGGCCCTCCATGGTGGTGTCGGGTTTGATAAAGTCGTCCTTGTCCGAAATGGTAAGGCCGTTTTTGTCTTTGACCGGCACAACGGATTTGTCAAAGTAACCATTGTCTCGGGCAAACGCCGCGCGCTTTTGCGATTCCATCGCGTAGGCGTCCACGTCTTCGCGCGAATAACCCTCCAGCGTCGCGATAGTGTCGGCACCCAAGCCCTGGGGCACAAAACCGGATTTTATCGAAAAAGCCGGATCGCCCCCCCATGGGACCGCCATTTGAGCCCATCGGAACCCGTGACATACACTCGACGCCCCCGGCTACGACCAGGTCTTCCCAACCTGAGGCCACCTTCTGCGCGGCAATGTTCACCGCCTCCAACCCCGACGCACAAAAGCGATCGAGTTGCACACCGGGAACGGACTCGTCCCACTCGGCATTTTGCACGATCATCTTGGCAATGTCAGCGCCCTGCTCGCCAACCGGCGTCACGCAACCCATCACCACGTCGTCGACATAGGAGGTATCCAGATCGTAACGCTGCTGCAGCGCCACCAGCAATCCGGCGCCCAAATCCACCGGCTTGACTTCATGCAGGGTTCCGTCTTTTTTCCCCTTGCTGCGAGGAGTTCGTATTGCGTCATATATATATGCTTGGTTGGTCATAGAGAGCACCATTGTTAATTTATGGAAAATGGCAAGTGATAAATATGCGCGCCTATGGTGCGCTTTGACCGGCCAAAATACCATGACCGGAGGTTTTAAAAAAATTGACATTTAGTTACACTTAAAACCACCGAAGGTTACAAATATTCGCGCGATGAAGACACCTACCATAGGCTCCCCTTTCGTCATTAATATGCTAGAGGGAGCCAAAAGACAGGGCTATGACGTCAGGAAAATCCTGCGTGAAAACGGCATAGCACCCAATATCCTCAATGAGCCAAAATCCAGGGTGACATTCCAGCAATTCTCCAACCTCAGCCTTGCATTAATGCAGCTTTTGGACGACGAAAACTACGGCATCGCCGGCAAGCCTCAGCGGCAAAACACCTTTAAATTAATCTGCTACAGCGCGATTAACTCGGAGACCGTAGGCCGCGCCCTGAGACTGATTGCGGAATTTATGAACATACTGGATAACGGGCTGACATTTTCAGTCAGGGAAATGCCGTCTCAGGTCAGGTATGAAATTTCTCGTCGTTCCGATGCCGATATAAAAAACTCCTACGCCATAGAGCATATGCTAATGGCGCATCACCGCACCCTGTGCTGGATGGCGAATATGCGCATTCCGATACTCCACGTCGATCTCGATTATCCGGCCCCCTCCTACAGCAGCGAGTATCGCTACATTTTCTACGACGCGCCTGTTCACTTTGATCAACCACAGTGCACGCTGGTTTTTAGCCGCCCCTCGATGCACCTGCCTAATGTCCGCAATTTGGAACAACTGAAAATTTTCCTTCGACAAATGCCCCTGACATTACTATCGCAAACCATTGAATCAGACGATTTGTCCGCGCAAATCAGGAGTTGGCTCGAACGGCAACTGTCAAAACATCAGCGGGCGCCGGATATTCAAATCGCCGCTGACCAGTTTGAACTTCACCCCCAGGCTATCCGCAGGCGACTTCACAAGGAGGGCACCAGCTATCAGGAAATAAAAATGGAAACCCGCCGGGACCTGGCAATCAACCTGCTTTATTACGACAGGAAAAGTGTTGAGGAAATCGCCTCCCAATTGGATTTTTCCGAGGCCAGCGCCTTTGTCCGGGCTTTCAAAAAATGGACTGGTCTGACGCCGCTGGCATACAGGAAACTCGGCTCACAGCGCCAGGTTTTAAATAGCTAAAGGTTACGGGTTGCGCCCTAAACACCGCCACTGGATCAATCGCAAAAACCGTCTTTGATACCGCTTTCCTTTCATAACCTGATGTTATGGAAAACCGTCAATAATAGTTGATTGTCAACCTCAGCAACCAAGCATAACCTTTACTCCGATTAACCCGCGCCTACCGCAATCATCATTGACGACGAGTACAGTTCTATGCGTTTTGAAGGCATTTTTTCACCTGTTATCACCCCGTTTAGAAAGGATGACAGTGTCGATTACAACGCCTATCAGTCCCTTATTGAACACCTGCTAGATTCGGGCGTTCACGGCCTGGTGATTGGCGGGACCACCGGTGAGTATTATGTGGAGAGCCTCGACGAGCGCGTCAAACTGCTGGAACTGGCGATCCAACAAAATAGCGGCCGGGCAACCCTTGTATTCGGCACCGGCTCGGTAAACCCCAGGGAGTCCATCGCCCTGGCCGAGGCCGGCGCAAGGGCGGGCGCCGACAGCATACTGGTGGCGACGCCTCCTTACGCCCTGCCCACTCAGCGAGAGCTCGCCTGCCATGCATTGGCCGTCGAGCGCGCCGCCAATCTACCGGTCATGTTGTACAACTACCCAGACCGGATGGGCGTCAACATGGACGCGGAGTTTTTAGACCGGGTTGGCCATTCTTCCAATTTCCAGGCGATCAAAGAAAGTTCCGGCAATATCAATCGAGTACATATGCTGTCCAGGGATTACCCTCACATTCAACTGTCTTGCGGTATGGATGATCAGGCGCTGGAGTTTTTCGCCTGGGGAGCGCGCAGCTGGGTTTGCGCGGGCTCGAACTTCTTGCCGAAGGAGCATATCGCGCTCTACAACGCCTGTGTGTTGGAAGGTGATTTTGGCAAGGGCCGCAGAATAATGTCGGCCATGCTGCCGCTGATGCGAGTGTTGGAGCAAGGCGGTAAATTTATTCAATGCGTCAAGCACGGCGTTACGCTTGCGGGCCATTTTTCCGGCGCTGTCCGCAAACCCCTGCGGGGTCTGAACAAGAACGAAAAACGGCAGTTGGAACAGGTCATCCGTGTTCTCAAGACAACTGTGGCGAGTATTGAAACCAGCGACCCGGCTATCGATGCCGACGCCCACAAAACGCCTGCTATAACAACCTGCAGCGCACCAGCCGCCGCAACCGCAAATGGGGGTTAGTGATGAGTGAGCTGTTAACTCATGAGGAATACCTTGCAATCGCCGCGCAATTGACACCTGCGACAAACAGTTTTGTCGACGGCGGTTTTCGCCCCGCGCAATCGGGCAATACCTTTACCAGTATCAATCCGGCTAGCGGTGAAGTGCTGGCCGAGATTGCCGCATGCGATGCGTCGGATGTCGATTTCGCCGTACAAAAAGCCCGCGAGGCGTTTGACGATGGCCGTTGGAGTCAACTACACCCCAATAGCCGTAAAGCGATATTGATTAAACTGGCAAAGCTGATACAACGCAACGCCCACGAATTAGCCGTACTGGAAAGCCTGGATTCCGGCAAACCCGTGCGGGACTGCGAAACCATCGATATCCCCGAACTGGTACACACATTGATTTGGCACGCCGAAGCGGCGGACAAACTCTACGACCAGACCGCGCCCGCCGGCCCGGACGCGGTGGCGATGATTGTGCGTGAGCCCATTGGCGTGGTCGCAGCGGTGCTGCCCTGGAACTTTCCGCTACTGATGCTGGGATGGAAAATCGCACCGGCGCTGGCAGCCGGCTGCACCATGGTGATCAAACCGGCCGAGCAAACATCACTTACCGCGCTGCGGGTAGCCGAGCTGGCAATGGAAGCCGGATTGCCGCGAGGCGTGCTGAACATCCTGACCGGCAGCGGCCGGGACGCGGGTGAATCCCTGGGCATGCACATGGATATTGATATGGTCAGTTTTACCGGTTCCACCGACACGGGTCGCCGCTTCCTGCGTTACGCCGCAGATTCCAATCTCAAAAAAGTTGTACTGGAATGCGGCGGCAAAAACCCCTGTATCGTGTTGGACGACGCCGAGCACCTGGACACAGTGGCGGCCCAGGTTGTCAACGCGGCATTCTGGAATATGGGAGAAAACTGCTCTGCCGGCTCCCGTTTGATTGTACACCGCGACATCAAAGAGGCGTTGCTCAAGCATATTGTCGACAACGTCCGCGGTTGGAAAACCGGTGATCCGATGAATCCGGAAAATCACCTGGGCGCCCTGGTCGACAAGCAGCACTTTGCCAAAGTCTGCACCTATCTCGAGCTCGGCGAGCGGGAAGGTAAAACGGCAATTATCGGCGGGGATTCCATGGACGGAGTTTTTGTTCAACCGACCATTTTCGACAATGTAGAAAGCAAGGATCGGTTGGCGCAAGAGGAGATTTTTGGACCTATTCTCTCGCTGATCACGGTATCCAGCTACGAAGAAGCCCTTGAAGTGGCAAACGATACCGACTACGGACTAACGGCATCCGTGTTTACCGCCAACAACAAGCGCGCGTTGCGCGCCGCACAGGCTATCAAGGCGGGTACGGTTACCGTTAACTGCTTCGGCGAGGGCGATATCACGACGCCATTTGGCGGATACAAACAGTCCGGTTTTGGGGGGCGAGACAACTCAATTCACGCCCATGACCAGTACACGGAATTAAAAACCATCTGGATTGATATAAGTGACAATGCCGTTGATGAAAATATCGATTAATGCAGGTAGCGCCCACTTTTAGTTGCAGCAATTTCCCGCACGAGTGAATACCGGAATAATCAGCTTGAGGCGCTCTACCCGAGGCATTGTGATTACAGGAATGACATAGACAAAACCGCATGTCCAACAATAACCGCACAACAATAACGGTCAAAAAAAAGCCAATAGATACAGGCCCGGTAGGATGGCAGCGCATTTTGCCGCCCCGCGTCGCCTTCTCCTGTCTGGAAGAGGATATCGATGTCGATTGGGCGATTGTTGGCGGCGGCTTCGCCGGCCTTGCCGCCGCGCAGCGCCTAAAGCAGCTTGTCGGTAATGAACGAATCGTATTGATCGACGCCTGTCAACTCGCCCAGGGACCCGCCGGCCGCAACAGCGGCTTTATGATCGACCTGCCCCACGAACTCAAGTCAAACTCCTACGCGGGCTCCGCGGATGAGGACCGCAAACAGATCCAGCTCAATCGTCTGGCCATCAACTTTGCGAAACAAATGGCCGAAAAGTATGCGTTGCCGACAAAAGTATTTAACCCCTGCGGGAAAATAACGGCAGCGGCAAGCGCTCGCGGTGAACGGCATATAGACACCTACACTGAACACCTCGACCACCTGAACGAACAATACCAATTGCTCGGCAGCAGCGAACTCAAGTCCATTACCGGCAGCGATTTCTATAAAAAGGGTATCTTCACGCCCGGCGCAGTCATAATTCAGCCGGCTGCGTTTATCGACGCCATTGCCAAGGGGCTGAGCAACGGCGTTGAAATTTACGAAAACACGCCGGCGCTCAAAGTCAATCTGGGCGACAAGCACCGGCTTGTGACACCCAACGCAACAATTAACGCCAGGCATATTATTTTGGCGGTTAACGGACATGTACAGTCTTTCGGATTTTATCCCCTCCGCTTGATGCATGTCTTTACCTACGCAGCCATGACAAGGGCGTTGACCGAAGAGGAATTGTCAACGCTCGGCGGAGATGACGACTGGGGAATTTTGCCAGCCGACCCGATGGGTTCAACGGTGCGAAAAATTTCGGATTACGCCGGATCCGGCCACCGTATAACCGTGCGCAACCGTTTCACCTTAAACCAGTCCATGGAAATCAGTGAACAGAGTTTGTCCCCAATCGCCAAAAAGCTGAACCAAACCTACGCCGCGCGCTTTCCAGAACTGCGGCAGGTGCCGATGGAATATGTATGGGGGGGACGGCTCTGTTTAAGCTGGAACTCGGTGCCGGCCTTCGGCGAAGTCGAGGACAGGATCTACTCCGCCGCCTGCCAAAACGGGTTGGGTACGGTGAGGGGAACATTATCGGGGATGCTGGCGGCCGAACAGGCCACCGGCCATCAATCTCAGCATTTAACCTCATATCTGGGCTACGACGCCCCGAGATTATTGCCGCCACAACCTTTTCTATCGATCGGCGCCAACGTGACGATGCGTTGGAAGGAATGGTTGGCCGGCAGGGAATTGTAATACTTATTTGCCATGGGTTGTGAATGAGGTAGCGCTATGAAAGATGTCAATCAGGTTTATCGGGTAGGTATGCTATTACTTAACAACTTTACTCTGCTTTCTTACGCCTCCGCGGTAGAGTCGTTGCGCATGGCAAATCAGCTAAGCGAGACCGAACTTTACAAATGGTATACCATCAGTGACGATGGCGCCCCGGTAAAGGCCAGCGAGGGTCACAGTATCTCGGTTGATTTCAGTGTCCGGCAACGCGCAGAGCTGGATGCCGCATTTGTAATCGGGGGCGAAAACATCCATCATAATTTTGGCCAGAATCATATCGCCTGGTTACAAAACCTGAATCGCCGAAACATCTTGTTGGGTGGATTTTGCTCCGGCACTTACCTTCTCGCTGCCGCGGGTCTTCTCGATAATCAACAGTGCAGTGTCCATGCGGATTGGATTGCCTCTATTAACGAGACTTTTCCTAAAGTAACCGCCAACAACCGCTTCTTTTCAACGTCGGATTCCCGCGTCACCAGTTCCGGTGGAGTCGCGTCCATGGACGCCATGTTGGCGTTGATTAGTAAACAGCGTGGCGAGCCGCTGGCCAAGAACGTGGCCGGCACCTTTCTGTATGACGCCGTTCACAGCCACACCGATGAACAGGCCCAGCAGCCGATAAACCGGCAGGGTAACTCTCATCCCAAGTTGGCTGAAGCCGTTTCCATTATGCGAACGAATACCGAAGAACCGCTGCGACTGGATGAAATTGCCGGGTACATCGAGATTTCGCGGCGTCAACTGGAAAGGCTGTTTCAGAAGCACTACCACTGCACGCCATCACGCTACTACATAAGTTTGCGACTGAATAAAGCCCGCCAGCTTTTACAGCGGACCAACCTTTCGGTGATGGATATCGCCACCGCCTGCGGATTTGTCTCCATTACCCATTTCAGTAAGTGCTATCGCGATAATCTCGGTGCGTCGCCTCGCCACGACAGGATCAGATTGGCAAACAGCGCGACCAGATCGGCCTCTTTATCCACGCTCAAACCGCATTTGAAATCCCTATTAAGCAAACCCAACAACTTTAACGGTAATCCAAGTGCAAAATGCAAAGCGTTAAAGGCTTGAGCGCTTAACCGGTTTGAAAAACCATGGTTTTGTTGCCCTTGTCTTGTTGAACGGCCAGGCCAAACTCGGCGCAACTGTCCTGAAGCCACAACCAACAATAGTCCGCGAAACTTCTGCGAACGACCATTTCCCAACTTTCCTCGCCTGCTCGCGTGATCACCGCCTGGGTTTTCGCGAACACTGTGGTAACCACTTTGCCGATGGGAAAATTGCGATCGTGCACATCGTAGGGCGTGGATTTCATCAGCACATCGCGAGCCGATGGCCCGCTCAGTGAGATAATGGTTTGCCCGCCGGATACATTGACGATGGCGAAATGCCCATCAAGCGCTTCACGGAGTTGCGTTTCCACGGCAAAGGCCTGGTCTCCGGGCACTACCACCAACCACTCATCGGGGGATATCCAGCGAATGGAGGCGTCTTTTGCCCGTGCGCTTTGCAATTTACCGGGCAGTTCCAGGCCCAGCACTTTTGTTACGCTCAATGCAAATTGTCGATCTTTACTATCGCCGCGAATCACCAGATGGCCGCGGAGTTTTTGCTCGCACAACACCACACCGGCGCTTGCTGAATCAGCGGCGGCGGCGACGGCCATTTCATCAAGCTGCGCATGGTGTAATGGACTTTCTGCGCGCACCGGCCGCAGTCCGGGCTCGGGTAATTGCTTCATGACCGCAACCTTGGCCGTCGCGTCTATGTCAACCTCCGGGGTCAATACATCAGACATTCTGTCGTTCTCCTTGCGGGTCGAAGAAAATATAACTGCAAATTTCCGCTTCAATTACGGTGCCGTCCGCTTGCGGGTAGCAAACCGTTTCACCCATTCGGTTGATGCCGTTTTTGATATACCCCATCGCAATACTGCGCCCCAGGTTGGCGCTGTAGTAGCTTGACGTAATATGCCCCAGCATTTCCATGGGTTTCGGTTGGTCGGGATCCTTCACCGCCTGTGAACCTTCCGGTATCACCACCTCCGGCTGCCTGGTTTTAAGACCGACCAGCTGCTTGCGATTTTCCCGGACGCAATCCTCCCGTTGCATGCCCCGCTTCCCTACAAAACTAAACGGCTTTTTCGCAGCCACCGCCCAGCCCATATTCAGATCGCATGGGTGGGCGGAGCCATCGGTATCCTGCCCGGCAATAATGAATCCCTTCTCCGCGCGCAATACGTGCATGGTCTCCGTGCCATAGGGGGTGAGATGGTATTTTTCACCCTGCTCAAACAGCTTCTCCCACACATATAAGCCATAATTGGCCTGCACGTTGATTTCGAATGACAGCTCTCCGGTAAAGGAAATTCGGAATACCCGCGCCGGCACGCCCGCTACCGTGCCCTGGCGCCAATCCATATATTTGAAGGCTTCGCGATCCAAATCGATATCGTCGGTTAACTCCGCCAGCAGGTTTCGACTGTTGGGACCGGAGATGGTCAGGGTCGCCCAGTGATCAGTCACCGTGTTAAAAAACACCTCCAGCTCCGGCCACTCGGTCTGGTGGTAGAGTTCAAGCCACTCCAGTACCCCCGCGGCGCCGCCCGTGGTGGTGGTCATCACAAAGTGATTTTCACCCAGACATGCCGTTACCCCATCGTCAAACACCATGCCGTCTTCGCCGCACATCAATCCGTAGCGGCATTTGCCCACCGCCAACTTTGCCCAGGCGTTGCTGTAGATTCGGCCGATAAATTCACGGGCGTCCTTACCCTGAATATCAATCTTACCCAGCGTTGACGCATCGAGAATGCCGACGCTTTCGCGGGTTGCCAGGCATTCGCGGTTTACCGCCCGCTGCATGGACTCTCCGGGTTTCGGGAAATACCAGGGCCGCTTCCACTGCCCCACATCTTCAAACAACGCGCCGTGTTTGACATGCCAGGCATGCATCGCGCTGAAACGCTTGGGCTCGAATAACTCGCCGCAGTGGCGCCCAGCAATGGCGCCAAAGGTCACCGGGGTGTAATTGGGGCGGAAAATGGTGGTGCCGGTTTGCGGAATCGACTGCTTCAACGACTTGGCGGCAATAGCCATACCGTTGATATTGCCCAATTTGCCCTGGTCGGTGCCGAAGCCCATCGCGGTGTAACGCTTGACGTGCTCTATGGATTCAAAACCTTCGCGGGTCGCCAGTTCAATGCCTGCGGCGGTGACATCATTTTGCGGATCGACGAACTGTTTCGGCGCACGGCTGGTGGGTAGGGTATGGGGCACATGAAACAGCGGCATGGCGCTTTGCTCCTTGACACAAGGAATGCTAAAACTGGCTGGTTTAACCGCATTAAAACCCGCTTTTTGGGCCGCCAGCGCACCCGCCTGATAACCTTGTTCCAGGCAATCCTGTAACCCGTAGGAACCGGTAATGCCGCCTGCCAATAGTTGTCTTTGGACGGTTTTTCCCGGTACGAAGCCGAGAATATCTTCGCGCCATTCCGGTTTGCTGCCGGTGTGGCAAGACAAGTGTATGGCCGGGCTCCATCCACCGGAGCTGGCCACCGTATCACAGCGAATCGCTTCCACGGCGCCGACAACCCGCTCGCCTTGCTCGTCAATGGCGGCCACCTGCGCAGCGGCTACCCGTTTGCCGCCCAATACGTCAATCACGGCGGAACCCCGTATCACCCGGATGCCCATTTTTTCAACCTGGGCGACTCGCTCTCCCCGCGGGTTCCGGCGCGCATCCACCAACGCGGCAACTTCGCGACCCGCCCGGTGCCAGTCGATAGCGGTTTGGTAGGCAAAATCGTTGGTTGTCATCAACACCAGTCGCTGCCCGGGAATAACCCCATAGCGTTTAATGTAAACCGACACCGCAGAGGCCAGCATGCAACCGGGCAGATCGTTGTTGCCATACACCAGCGGACGTTCATGGGCGCCGGTGGCAAGCACCACCCAGCCGGCACGCACCCGGTGCATGCGCTGGCGCACCTTGCCCGTCTCGGCGCGGTCCGCCAGGTGATCCGTGCGACGCTCGTGAATGGTTAAAAAGTTGTGGTCGTGATAGCCGTTCACCGTGGCGCGGGACAACAGCAGTACATTGTCCAGTGCCGACAGCTCGGCGATAACTGACGCAAGCCAATCTGTTGCCGGCTCACCGTTAATGGTGTCGTCACTGTGTAACAGTGAACCGCCTAATTCGGACTGCTCGTCGGCGAGAATCACCCGTGCCCCGGCCCGACCCGCGGCCAACGCTGCCGCCAGGCCCGCCGGGCCCGCGCCGACAACCAGCACATCCGCATGCCGATTGACGTGATCATAACTATCGGCATCATTCTCCGTCGGCGAACGTCCCAGTCCGGCCGCTTTGCGAATATAACTTTCGTAGGTTTCCCACATCGACGCCGGATACATAAATGTTTTGTAGTAAAACCCCGGCGGCATCATGCGCCCGCCTACCTTGCCGATATAACTCATCAGGTCAAACTGCTCGTTCGGCCAGCCGTTGGTTGGACGACATTGGAGACCCGAGAATAATTCCTGTTGGGTGGCGCGCACATTGGGCGTTTGGGTGGCTTCGCTCGCGCCCATTTGCAGAATCGCATTGGGCTCATCTGCGCCGGCGGCAACGATTCCCCGGGGACGACGGTATTTAAAACTGCGGCCCACGATATTTACGCCATTGGCAAGCAGCGCGGATGCCAGCGTATCACCTTCAAAACCGCTATAGACGTTATCACCGAATTTGAATGTTAATTGCCGGTTGCGATTAATACGCCCGCCTGTGGCAAGACGGTTTTTCTGTGCCATGTTTTTTCGCCTTACTCGCTGATTGCCGGCTGCTCGCCGATTTTGTAGGTTTCTTTAATCTCGTAGCTGACGGTGTCGCGGGTGATATTAAAAAATTTGCGGCAACCGGCCGCGTGAACCCAGAGTTCATGGTGCCAGCCGCGGGTGTTTTTGCGGAAATACAGGTAGTCCGCCCATTCGGCATCGGTGCAGGCATCCGGATCTTTCGGCCTGGCGACATGCGCTTGGCCGCCATAGTGAAATTCCTCTTCTTCGCGATGTTCTTCGCAGTGGGGGCAGTAGATATAAAGCATGCTGTATGACCCGTTTAATGCGCTACGCCGGCAGCGCCATGTTCGTCGATCAAGGCGCCACTGTGAAAGCGGTCCATGGAGAAGGGCTTCGCCAGCTCGTGCATTTCCCCACTGGCCAGCGAGGCGGCAAATACATCACCGGAACCGGGCGTGGCTTTGAAGCCGCCGGTTCCCCACCACAGTTGAAAAACAGGTTTTCCACCGGTGTTTGGGAAATAATCGGGCAGGCGTCAGGGCAGGTGTCCACGATACCGCCCCACTGTCGATTCATCCGCACCCGGCTGAAGATCGGGAACAGCTCGATAATCGCCTGAACCGTATGCTCGATTACCGGGTAGGAACCGCGCTGGCCGTAACCGACGTAGCTGTCAATACCGGCGCCGACCACCAGGTCGCCCTTGTCCGACTGGGATATGTAGCCGTGCACATGGTTCGACATCACCACCGTATCCAGTATGGGCTTGATCGGCTCCGATACAAAGGCTTGCAGCGGATGGGATTCAATTGGCAACTCAAAACCCGCCATTTTTGCCAACACGCCTGAGTTGCCCGCCACCACGCAACCGATCCGATCGGCCTTGATCACACCATGTTGTTTGGTTGCAACACCAATCGCAGCGCCGTCTTCGACAAGAATATCGCTAACCTCACACTGCTGAACCAAATCGACGCCCAGCGCATCGGCGGCGCGGGCATAGCCCCAGGCGACCGCGTCGTGCCTGGCAACCCCGGCGCGGGGCTGCCAGGAGGCGCCCAACACCGGGTAGCGGGTATTGGCGGAGCAGTCCATAATCGGCACCAACGCCTTAACCTGCTGAGTGTCCAGCACCTCGCCGTCGATCCCATTCAACCGGTTGGCGTTGACCCGGCGCGAGATATCCCGCATATCCTGCAGGGTATGGCCAAGGTTCAGTACGCCGCGCTGGGAGAACATCACGTTATAGTTAATCTCTTGGGACAGCCCTTCCCACAGCGTCATCGCGTGCTCGAACAGATGGGCGGCTTCATCCCACAGATAGTTGGAGCGCACAATGGTGGTGTTTCGCGCGGTATTGCCGCCGCCCAGATAACCTTTTTCCAACACCGCCACATTGGTGATATTGTGCTTTTTGGCCAGGTAGTAGGCCGTGGCCAGACCGTGTCCGCCGCCGCCCACGATAATGACATCATATTGCTTTTTCGGTGTTGGGTTGCGCCACACGCGCTGCCAGTTTTCATGGTGGCGTAACGCATGCTTAAACAAACCAAAGCCCGAATAACGCTCTGTTTTTTGCATTTCAAACTCCGCTTTTCGCCGTCATGACATTGACGGCGAACCCAGTAATCCCGGTCCCTATAGCAATGCCGTCAACACTCGATAATGTTAACGGCCAGTCCGCCCCGCGAGGTTTCCTTATATTTGTCCAGCATGTCTCGCCCGGTATCGCGCATGGTCCGAATCACCTTATCCAGTGAAACAAAATGCTCGCCATTACCGCGCAGCGCCATAGCGGCAGCGTTAATGGCCTTTATCGAGGCCATCGCGTTGCGCTCGATACAGGGCACTTGAACCAGGCCGCCCACCGGGTCGCAGGTCAACCCCAGGTTGTGTTCCATCGCGATTTCCGCGGCATTTTCAACCTGCGCTGGGCTGCCCCCGGTAACCTCGGCGAGCCCCGCGGCCGCCATCGCGCAGGCCGAGCCCACCTCCCCCTGACAGCCCACTTCAGCGCCG
>JANQKW010000340.1 GCA_028280905.1 Porticoccaceae bacterium | reverse complement strand
GGTGGTGCTCTCACTGGTGTCCAGCACCAAAAATGCCCTCAAGGCGACCCGCGATGTCACCACCGGGCTATCCGGCATCTATCAGGCCACCTCTGGGGTTTCCGAGCTGCTCAATCAACCCGAGTACATCACCGAAGACCAACTGCATGGGGTGGTGACCGAGATTTTTGAGATCCTTTCCCAGCACCCCGTCATGGGTACCTTGCGGGATGCGACCTCGCAAATGCGCGAGTGGAATATTCTTCCTAACGAGAAGACTACCGAAGACCTGATACATTCGTTGATAGAGCGGGCTTCCGGCAGCGAAAATACACTGGTTCCCCAGCCGGTGGTGGACGAGTTCTGGCGCTTCTTTAACGAATTGGCCAGCGAGCCGGAGTTGAACGGCCTGGGAGAAATCGGTCTCGATGTGGTGCGGATTATCGTTGAGGCTTACGAACCCTTCATTGTAAAAGTCCTCAATCAACTCAAGGATATTCGGCGTTCCCGCGACGAGCAATTGCGTCAGATGCAAAACAACGTGCAGGTCATTCGCGATGATCTGGTGATTTTCCGACGTCAAATTCGGGCGTTGCGGCATATCAAGACGTTTTTCCAGGCGGATCCCGAGGACTATCGGGCGCAGGCGACCATAATCGCCGACATGGTGCGCGAATTCGGCCCCTTCTTTATCAAGATCGCACAGGTGGCGGCGGCCAATTCCGACTTCCTGCCGGAGGAGATTTCAGAGGCGCTCGAAGTCTTCCAGGAGGATGTGGAGCCCATGACGGCGGAGGAGGTTGAACGCGCCGTGGTGGAGTGTTTCGGACAGTCCGCCGACCAGCGCTACTACGGTTTTGATGCCGAAAATCCACTGAAATCCGGCTCCATAGCGTCCGTCTATGTCGCCCACCGGGTGCTCGACCCGAATGCCAGGCAAAAGCTGTTGACGCCGCTGGTGATCAAGGTGGGGCGGCACAACCTGGAACGGGAGTTCCTGATCGGCAAAACCGTCATCAAGGTGGCGATTCTCACCAGCCAGTATTGGGCTCCCCATTCCAAATTGGCGCCGTTTCTGAAATCCTGGTTGGACCAGACCGACGTGTTCGTGGAGGGCTTCAAAGAGGAGTTGGATTTCGAGCAAGAAGCCGTTAATCAGTCCCGGTTTGCCAAGCGCGCGGACTATTCCAATGGCTGGAAGGTGCCCAGGGTGTACAGTTCGCGTCGGCGTGTCATCGAAATGGAGTTGATCGAAAACGCCACCGGCCTTAATAAAGCCTTTGCCTCGCTCTCCAAACGGGATTCACGTCGCACGCGCCGTAAGGTAGCCAGGGCCTACTTGCACGCCCTGTTGTCACACACCCTGTTTTACCGGGAGTTTCACGGCGATCTGCACCAGGGCAATATCCTGGTAAACGACCGAGCCGACTTGTTCTTTGTTGACTGGGGCAATTCGGTCGATCTGTCTGATATCTGGCTTCCCGCGCTGGTATATGTCGCAGCCGTGGTGAGGGGCGATGTGAAAGCCGTGACCAAAAGCGTTATTAAAATGAGCGCCGATCCGGTAGCCACCGGCGCCAAGCGGCGGGAAATAGAAAAAGCGGTGGAAAAAGTTTTTGCCGAGGCCGGCGTAAAGCCCTTGGGCAAAACCTTTGCGCTGACGCTCGCGCGCGAAGGGGAAGAAGGCATCAAAAAACGTTTGGAAATGGCCATGAATCTGGCGGCGGCAATCGGGCGGCAGGGCTTCGCGATACAGGGCAGTTACCTTCATCTCGGCAGATCCTTGACCGCCATGATCGGCTCCTACATGGGGCTTTACCGCGGTTTGTCGCGGGTAGACATGGTGACGGACGCCATGCAGGTGTTTTTGCGTTTTCCCACGGTCGCCTCTTTCAGTTATTTCAAGGGCGTCACTAAAAACAGAATGCCGCGACTATCGTTTTAACCGATGACCTTTTAGACATTCACGCGATTTACCGCTAACCTTTGCGTGTTTTGCGAAAGTATCGGGAATACGGCGGGGCCACAATGAAAAATCTATTAGTGATAGCTGATAAGAAGGGGGGCAAAAATATTGCGCTGACTCGCGCCCTGGCCCTGCAGGATTGTACCGGGGCAAAAATTACTCTGCTCGGTTTCTGCTATGCGGACATCCATCATCCCGAAGCCCCCGAAATAGCGAAACTGAGCCGTCGGCAACTGGAGAACAAGGTAGTTGAGAAGCGCAGGCAAGAGCTTAAAGAACTGGTAAAACAACTGAAAATCAAGCCATCGGCGGTCGCGATCGAGGTCCAGTGGAGCAAGACCATCAGTCAGGCCATTATCGCCTACTGCGACAACCACCCGGTTGACATGGTGATCAAATCGGGAAACCGCAGTGAAACCATTCTCTACACGTCCACCGATTGGCGCCTGTTCAGGGAATGTTCCGCACCGGTAATGATAGCCGCCAGCAAAAGCTGGCGTAAAAAACCCCGCGTTCTTGTGGCGCTGGATTTTGCCGCCAAAGCCAAATCCAAGGCAAAGCTCAACCACGCCATCATGCAGCATGCGCAAACGCTGGCAACGGCGATGGGCGAGGAGGTTCACGTAGCTTATGCCGTCACAGTTCCCGAAGTGTTGGCCGATTTGGACCTTATCAATCCGAAAAAATATGCCTGGGAGAAACGCCGCAAATTGCAGCCGGAAATTGATCGCTTTTGCGAAAAGTACAACCTGGGTAAAGAGTACCTGCATATCAGGCAGGGCTCTGCTGAAAAGGTTGTGCCCAGTATTGCCAGCAAATTAAAAGCGGACGTTGTCGTTACCGGCACCCTGGGTCGTAAAGGCGTAAAAGGGAAGCTGCTCGGCAATACCGCCGAGGGCATATTGAGCCGTGCGCGAACCGACATAATCGCGATAAAACCTTAAGTGCTAACGGCGGGCGTTTCTCGTTTTGATTTGGTGCCAGTATCTCGCGGCCATCTGTGGCGCTGTGAGTCCCGAACAAACCCCCACTGGCGGGACGGGAACCTGGTGCCAACCTGCAACGCCCACTAATTTTCTGTAGCTGCCCAACCCATATTATGGTAGCCTAGCCGCGAATGTCGGAGACAGCATGCTTCGACAAATTGATAAATTCTCCTGGATAGCCTTTCCGTCCTGTTAGCCGAGTTTGTGGTTTGCAGCATACTGTATAGCTTATATTGCGAAGCTCTTGATATAGCCCCATGTTCGAGTCATTTTACAACTTGAGAACTGATCCTTTCCTGATGAGTCCGGATCACCGCTTTGCTTTTGCCCATGACAATTACGGCGATGCACGGCGGCATTTGCAATATGGCATTATGCGCGGCGAGGGGATTGTGGTAATCACCGGGGAATCGGGCACCGGAAAATCGACCCTGGTTGAGGACCTGCTGTCAAGCTACAACAGCAAACACCTGATAATCGGCCGGGTACTATCTACCCAGTTGGACCCGGTCGAACTGCTGAGAATGGTGGCCGATGCCTTTGGGCTGCGCCCTAAGTCAACCGACAAAGCTTCGGTGTTGATAGCCATTCAGCAGTTTATCGAGGACAGCTTTGCGCAAAACAGCGGCGTATTGCTGATTGTTGACGAGGCGCAAGACCTCACTTCCCAGGGCCTGGAGGCGCTGCGCCAGCTAACCAATATCGCGGGTCCCGACGACCTGCGCTTTCAGCTGTTCCTGCTTGGCCAGCCGCCGTTGCGGGAACTTGTCCGACGGCCGGGCATGGAGCAGTTGCGCCAGCGTATTATCGCCTACTGCAGGCTAAAACCCCTGTCGCTGCAGGATACCCGCGAATATATAAACCACCGTTTAACGACGGCTGGCTGGCGGGGGGATCCGGCTATCTCCGGCGAGGCCATCGCGCTGATTCAACGTTTCAGCCGTGGCATTCCCAGGCGTATTAACCTGATATGCAGCCGCCTGATGCTGCTTGGCTTCGCCGACAAAAAACATCAACTCGAAGCGGACGACGTGCGCGAGGTTATGAGCCAGCTGACGCCCGAGATGGTGGAGCGCAACATCCTCGATGACTCGGAGGCCGAAAGACTGGCGGATCTCACAGGCGTTCGGCGCGTATCCGGCGATCCCGAAATTCACAATATTGTCAACCTGCTGGACCTAAACCATAGGTCCGGCAACGCGACGGAAAGCGTGAGCGAAAGGCCCGCCGTCGAGCCCCTTTGCGCGGTT
>JANQKW010000332.1 GCA_028280905.1 Porticoccaceae bacterium | reverse complement strand
GCGATGTGCAGGTTGGTCAGCGCCCCGGCACCGACGACGTCGGTCGTCCCGGAGCGGGCACGCTCGTTGACCTGCTTGATCAGCTGACCGGCGTGGTCCGCCGCGGCGGAGGGGGTCGGCGCCCGCTGGTCCGCGACAAAATCCGCGATGGTGAAATCCACTTCGTGCCCCACCGCGCTGACAATCGGGATGGCGCTGTTATAAATTGCCCTGGCAACCGGTTCTTCATTAAACGGCCACAGGTCTTCCTGGGAGCCTCCGCCCCGCCCGACGATTAACACCTCGCAGCGATTGTCGCGGTTGGCCCACTGGATACACTCGACGATCTGCGCGGCGGCTGTATCGCCCTGAACCTGTGTCGGGTAGACGGTAACCGGAATCGAAGGAAAGCGCCGTTGCAGCACCGTGAGAATATCCTGCAGGGCCGCGCCGGTGGGGGAGGAAACCACCCCAATCCGTTTGGGAAACGCGGGCAAGGGTTGCTTGTGTGCGTCATCGAACAGTCCCTCTTTCAACAGCCTGGCTTTCAGTTCTTCAAAGCGCCTTTGCAGCACACCGTGACCGGCTTCCTCCAGGTGTTCGATAATCAACTGATAGTCGCCCCGGCCCTCATACAGGCTTACCCGGCACCTCACCAACACGTGAATGCCGTTTTCCACCTTGCAGCTTACCCGCTGGTTGCGGTTGCGAAACATGGCGCAGCGCACCTGGGCCTGTTCGTCTTTCAGGGTCAGGTACCAGTGGCCGGAAGAGGGCCGCACGAAGTTGGACACTTCCCCCTCCACCCACAGCAGTGGCATGTTGGTTTCCAACAACTGGCGCACTTGGCGGTTCAGTTGAGAGACGGTGAGGATGTTTCTTTGGTTTTGTTCTTGCACGTTTTTATCACGAGTATTGCGGGCAAACTGCTGCGCATTATCGCTGTTTGTTGCGGCAGTGTCATGCTTGGGCGTCCATTAGCGTGGCATTCTTTTTGAGGCCGAGGCGGTTTGAAAGGGAAGTTGGTTTACGGGCACGTCGTGATCCAAAACACTTACCAAATTCTAGCCGCCACCCAACCCAAAAAGCGGGAATTACCTACCAGCCATATAAACCCGCCAACTCCCCAGCCCAGTAATATTCTCCGCCCCCTCCAACCCATAGGGCTCGCAAATAAAACTCTGCACCCAGCGGCCGTCCTTCAGTTCCACCTTGCCGATACCCAAAGGTGAGGGAATCTGCTGCATAAAGGCGCCCAGGTTTTCGCCGGGCAGGCGCCACACCTCGACTTCTATCGCCGCGCCGTTTGCTTCATTGCGAACCAGACCCGGCCGGAAGGGTGGGCCGCCGGCAAGGGCGTACAGCGCGTAGCAATCCGCGGTATGGGTGCTCAGTTCCAATTCCGCGCCCAACTCGCGCAACTGGTGGTTCAATGGCATACCGCTGAGATGTGCGCCACACACCGCCAGCGAAATCATGTTGCTCGCTTCAGTCGGCTCGGTGGGTTGCGGTTGCCAGCGGGTGCCGGTTGCGGCCATTTCGAAACCTGTGTGTTCCAGGTAGCGGGACGCGACACCGAGTAGTTGCTTATCGCAGCCGGCCTTGCCAAACAGGGTAACGCCAAAAGGTAACCCGTCTTCGGTAAAGCCGGCGGGAACCGCCAGCGCCGCCAGGTCCAAAAGGTTCATAAAATTGGTGTAGTAACCCAGGTTGGAGTTGAGTGTTACCGGGTCTTCTTCAACGCTGCTGATCGGGTAGATGGTGCCGGCGGTTGGCGTGAGCACAAAATCCAGCTGCGCCAGCATTTCATATGCTTTTCTGTGCAACGCGGCGCGGCGGTATTCCGCCTTGAAGGCGTCAACAGCGGATGCCTTTGCCGCGGGTTCGATAATTTGTCGAACCACCGGATGCACGGCCGCCGGGTTTTTTTCAATTTGTGATTCTATCGCGGCGTAGCGCTCGGCTACCCAGGGGCCTTCGTAAAGCAGGCGGGCGCATTCGATGAAGGGGGCAAAATCAATCTCCCGAAACTTGCCGCCCAGCGCTTTAATGTCCTTAACAGCCTGCTTAAAGCATCGCTGGTAGGCGCTGTTGCCAAAAAACTGTAGCTGGTCCTCCGCCGGAACGCCGCAGATAAACGAGGCCCGGGGATCGACGCTTTGCGGCGTCAGCGGTTTGCTATAGGGGTCGGCTGGGTCATAACCGGCAGTGAGTTGCAACACCTTGGATGCGTCGTCCGGATTCAGCGCGAAGATGGAAATACAATCCAGGCTGCGGCAGGCGGGCACCAGCCCGGTGGTGCTCAACAGCCCCTTGCTGGGCTTTACGCCGACCAGGTTATTAAACCCCGCCGGCACCCTGCCGGACCCGGCGGTGTCGGAGCCCAGCGAAAAACTCACCAGCCCCCTGGCAAGCGCTACCGCCGACCCGGAGCTGGAGCCGCCGGAAATATAATCGGGCTGGTAGGCGTTTTTGCATACGCCATAGGGTTCCACCGCACGGGTGCCCACCAGGCCGGTGGCGAACTGGTCCAGGTTGGTTTTGCCCAGCGGAATCGCGCCCGCGTCTATCAGTTTTTCCACCACACAGGATGACTTGTCCGGCGTATAGCTAAACTCGGGGCAACCGGCGGTGGTCGGGATGCCGGCCAGGTCGATATTGTCCTTGATCGCAAAGGGTACGCCGTACAGCGGCAGGTCTTGCGGGGAGCAACCCGCCAATTTATCCAGGTACGCCTGTAACTCGTCGCGGGTCAGCCGCCGCGTCCAGATATTAAACGCGCTGCTTCGCTCGATGCGCTGTTGCAGTTCGTCCACCAGTTGTTCAGGCGTTAGCGAGCCCTCGGCATAGCCTCGTTGCAGTTCGTTGATCGCGAGTGACATCATTGGGTTGTCTCCAGTACCAGCAGCCGCTGCCCGGCATGCACCTGGCCGGACGGGGCAACGATAATTTTCTGCACGCGCCCGGCCTCCGGCGCCGGGATTTCAATTTCCATCTTCATGGATTCAACGACCAGCAGCGGCTGGCCGGCTGTGACCTGATCCCCCTCGTTCACCAGCAGTTGCCAGACGCTGCCCGCCACATGGCTGTCGACCGCGATCGCATTGTCCGGCAGCGCGGCTTGTTGCTGCGTATCCGGCGCAGCCGCGGATTCCGCGGCAAAGTTGATTTGGCCGCTTTCAATCCAGCGGTTGAGTTCGGAGGAAAAGGCTTTGTCGCGCTTGGCGGTAAAGGCGCCTATTTCCTGTTGGTGCTGCGCGATAAACTCGTTGTATTGGCCCAGGCTAAACTGTGCCGGCTCAATTTTTAGCGGGTATTGTCCTTTGGGAAACTTGCGGCGGATGTCGGTCAGCTCTTCATGGCTCACTTCATAGAAACGGATCTGGTCAAAAAAGCGCAACAGCCAGGGTTTGCTAAATACCTCCGTCTGCCGGTAGCGGTTCCACATCTGCAGGGTGCGGCCGACAAACTGGTAGCCGCCGGGCCCTTCCATCCCATAGACACACAGGTAAGAGCCGCCGATACCCACCGAGTTTTCCGCGGTCCAGGTGCGCGCCGGGTTGTACTTGGTGGTGACCAGCCGGTGCCGCGGGTCCAGCGGCGTGGCGACCGGTGCGCCCAGGTAAACATCCCCCAGGCCCATCACCACATAACTGGCGTTGAATACTATCTGCTTGACCTGATCGATGTTGTCCAGCCCGTTGATGCGGCGGATAAACTCGATATTGTCCGGGCACCAGGGCGCATCGCGGCGCACCGACTGCAGGTATTTTTCCACCGCTTGGTGGCAGGCCCGGTCATCCCAGCTCAGCGGCAGCCAGACAACGCGCGAGTCTATCTGCTGGTGTTCGAGATTGGCCAGCTGTTGTTCCGCCAGCGCCAGGTGGTCCAGCAGTTTGCCGACGGCCAGTTGTTGGCTGTCATAGTGAATCTGCAGCGAGCGGATGCCGGGCGTCAATTCCCGCAGTCCCGGCAGCGGGTGTTGCTGCAGCCACAGCATCAGCGCGTGTACATGGAAACGCAGGTTGATATCCAGCACCGGCGGGCCGTATTCCACCAGCAGATAGTGGTCGCCGCTGGGGCGGTACACCACATCGACACCCGCCTCGCTGGCCGGCGTCTTTTTCAACACAGCTGAATCCAGGGTAGTTCGCTTCAGTGATTCGGTGCTCTGCGGGCGCAATTGCGCGATGGCGCGGTTTTGCGAAGCCTCCATTGCCACCGCCTGCGCCAGGCTGACCGGGGCGAAGGTCAGCTTGTCGCCTGCCTTCAACTGCCCCAGTTTCCATAGGTCCGCCGTTACCACGGTAACCGGGCAGACAAAGCCCCCCAGGCTGGGGCCGTCCGGACCCAGGATAACCGGCATATCACCGGTAAAATCCACGGTGCCCAGTGCGTAGGCGTTGTCGTGGATATTCGACGGGTGCATGCCGGCTTCCCCGCCGTTGGTGCGCGCCCACCCGGGTTTGGGTCCTATCAGCCGGATGCCGGTGCGGCTGGAGTTGTAGTGAACTTCCCAGGTGGCAGCAAAGAATGCCTCGATATCCGCTTCGGTAAAAAAGTCCGGCGCGCCGTGGGGGCCATAGACCACCTGCAATTGCCAGTGATTTGAGATAACGGGAACCAGCGCCGGGTCCAGCGACGGGGGCGCCAACAGCAGGCTATCCAGTTCGGCGCACTGGCCGCCGTCCAGGTGCAATACGTCCCCGGTTTGCAGGGCGCGACCGCAGTGGCCGCCGAACTGCCCCAGCGTAAAGGTGGCGCGGCTGCCCAGGTAGGGCGGCGTCACTATGCCGCCCCTAATCAGCAGGTAGGCGCGGGCGCCGGCATCGCTGGATTTGCCGATACGCAACAGATCGCCGGCGGCCACATGGATCACCCGCCAGAACGGCAGCTCCGCCTCTATGCCGTCAAAGGTCACCAACTTGGCGGGCATGCTGGCGCCGGCCAGCACCACTGCGCAGTCGCTATTGAACTTCAGGGTTGGCCCGGTCAGGGTAATCTCCAGCCCGGCGGCGCCTTCCGGGTTGCCCAGCAGCCGGTTACCCAGGCGGAACGAATAGCTGTCAAACGGCCCGGACGGCGGCACCCCCACATCCCAGTAACCGGTGCGGCCCGGCCAGTCCTGCACCGTGGTCATGGTCCCGGGCGCTGTAACTTCTGCAGTGTCCGCCCGGTAGGGCAACTGGTCCAGGTAACGGGTGTATAGCTCGCCCTTTTGGAACAGGCTGTCGGCGAGAATGCCGCGCAGGTAGGCCAGGTTGGTCTCGATGCCATACAGCTCGGTGGCCCGCAGCGCCTCGGCCATGGCCGCGATAGCCTGCTCGCGGTTCTCCGCGGTAACAATCAGTTTGGCCAGCATCGGGTCGAAAAACGCCGGGACCTCAACGCCCGCCTCGATCCAATGGTCGATACGCAGCCGTTGCCGGTCTTCCCGCGGCCATTGCAAATGGGTTAACAGCCCGGCGCTCGGCTGGAAATTATTGCCCGGGTCTTCCGCGTACAGGCGCACCTGCAACGCGTGGCCGCGCGGTTTCAATTCGCCGCAAAGCTGTTCGAGATTCTGGAGCTCGCCCGCGCCCAGACTTACCATCCAGGCGACGATATCCACGCCGAACACCTGCTCGGTGACACCATGCTCCACTTGCAGCCGGGTGTTTACCTCCAGGAAGTAAAACTGCTGTTGCTGCGGGTCGTAAATAAACTCTACCGTGCCGGCGCTCCTGTAATTGACCGCGCTACACAGGCGCACCGCCGTTTCATGGAGCTGCCGGCGAACCCTGTCCGGCAGGTTGGGGGCCGGGGTTTCCTCAACCACCTTCTGGTTGCGCCGCTGCGCGGAGCAGTCGCGCTCGCCCAGCGCGACCACCTGGCCGCGGCCGTCGCCGAACACCTGCACTTCAATATGGCGGGCGCGGGTGATGTACTTTTCCAGAAACAGGTCGGCGTTGCCGAAGTTGTTCCGGCTGAGTCGCTTGACCGAATCATAGGCGTCGCGCAGGTGTTGTTCATCCTGGCACAGTTGCATGCCTATCCCGCCGCCGCCGGCGGTGCTTTTCAGCATTACCGGATAGCCGATGGCCGCCGCGCTTGTCACGGCTTCCTCCACATCGGCCAGCAGGCCGCTGCCGGGCAGTAGCGGCACCCGGTTTTGCTCCGCCAGTTGGCGGGCGCTGTGCTTTAGGCCAAACTGCTGCATCTGCTCAGGCGTGGGGCCGAGGAACACAATGCCCTGTTGTTCACAGCGCTCCACAAAGGTCGGGTTTTCACTCAAAAAGCCATAGCCCGGGTGCACCGCCCCGGCGCCGCTGCGCTGGCAGATGTCGATGATTTTTTGCTGGTCCAGGTAGGTGGCCGGCGCATTGCCCTCGCCCAGGCTGTAGGCTTCGTCGGCCTGGCTGACATGCAGGGAATCCCGGTCGGCCTCGGCGTATATGGCGACCGAGCCGATGCCCATTTGTTTGAGTGTGCGGATAATCCGGGTGGCGATGGCGCCGCGGTTGGCAACCAGTATTTTTGTAAACATAAGCGTGGTATCAATCAACTTATGCGGGCCGTCCCGCGGTTCTCGGATCAACCGAAGGTCGTCCTTCGGTTGGCTCACTAGAGCATTTTCTTATTCAGCCTGGAATGGCGGTTACTGAATTATCGTCATTCCCGCTTTCGCGCACTACTTTCCGGAATAAATCAATTGACAAATGCTTGAGGTCAGTAATAGCAAGGTAAAGCGGGAACATTAGGGTATAGAGACTCGGTTTTACTATTTTCCACGGCCGAAGGCGAATCGCCTCCGGAGGTGCTTTTGCAGACACGCGGTGAATACGTCCGTGTACGCTCGACACCCGCGTCCCTGCGGGTGACGGTCTGCAAAAGCACCTCCGCAGCCAATTCTTCAGGCTTACCGCTGTGCTATTTAACAAGTTGTTTTTTTTGAAAAGCAGTACAACGGTTGGGTTGAAGGCTGGGGTCGGGTAAGGGTTTCGGGACCGTCGCCGGCAGGGAAGCCGGCGTCGAGCGTACAGGGAAGTATTCACCGCGTGTTCCGAAATCCTTACCCGATCACAGTCGCCACAGGACCGGAATCGTGTGAGTAATTTATTCCGTACAATAGTGCGCGAAAGCGGGAATCCAGTGTTTTCAAATGGTTCTATGTTCTGGGTTCCTGCCTTCGCAGGAATGACGATCGTGCTGCAAAGGTACTTCACCAGGCAATTCGCCACCGACGCTAAACAGGCTACATGCATAGGCAGCTTCAATCCCAAATCAACATCTCAATGGGTGTCGGGTTATAGGCGTTGCAGGGATTGTTCAGCTGCGGGCAGTTGGACACCAGCACAATCACATCCATCTGCGCCTGCAGCTCCACATATTTACCGGCGTCGCTAATCCCGTCTTCAAAGGTCAGCCCGCCTTCCTGCGTAACCGGCACATTCATAAAGAAGTTGATATTGTGGGTGATGTCCCGCTTGCTCATGCCGTATTGGTCGTTTTCGGTGACCGCCAGCAGCCAGCTGTCGCGGCAGGCGTGCATGCACTTTTTTTCAATCGCATAGCGCACCGTGTTGCTCTCGGTGGCGCAAGCCCCGCCCAGGGTGTCATGCCTGCCGCAGGTGTCGGCGGTGATTTCCAACATCACATTGCCCTCGGTCGAAAGCAGTCGGGTGCCGGCGGTCAGATACACATTGCCCTGCTCGCGAATGGTGTCGATGGCGCTGTAGCGCTCGGCCGGGTCGGCGGCGCTGTAGAACAGGGTGTCAGCCGCCTGGTTGCCCTCCAGGTCGAGGATGCGCAGTGTTTGCCCCTTGCCGAGCGGGTGCATCCAGTAGTCGCCGGCGCCGACTGTTTCGCGGTAGCTGGCGTCTTCGGGTTTTAGGGTGCTGGGTTTAATCATGCTATTGGCCCAGGTGGTAGCGTTGGTTGTTGGTAAAGCCCCGTTCATTTTCCGGGCGGGACAATTTGCAGGGGTCGTCCTCGGCCACCGGGTCGGCCCGATGCACCTCGTAGATAATCGGTTGCCTGGGG
>JANQKW010000287.1 GCA_028280905.1 Porticoccaceae bacterium | reverse complement strand
AGGCTCGGATCGGCACTTGGAGAAGCACCCGGCCTGAGTTGTCGTTTTCCGCGGCGCCCGCTGGCGCCGGGTCTCCACAGTTTTCCGGCAGAAAGATTCATTCGGATTCCTCTAAATCTGTTTGATGCTATAACAATTCCTCGACTTCTTCGCGTGTCGGTGCGCCTGAACGGCCGCCGAAACGCTGCACCTTTAACGCGGCAGCCGCGTTGGCAAATCTTACGGCTCGACTCTCGTCCGACGCCTCGGAAAGCGCCAGGGCAAAGGCCCCGTGCCACACATCACCGGCGCCCAGGGTATCTTTCGGCTCCACCGGAAATGCCGGCATCCGGCAAATGCCCCGCTCCCCCGTGTAGAGCACACCCTCGGCGCCCATGGTCACGCAACACCAGGCGCCGGTTTCGACGGCGATCTCGGCAAGCGAGCGGTGATAATCGCGGTGCCCGCAGTAATCCGCCAACCCGTCGGCCGAGAAAGCGAGATGGCTGGCGGAATTCAACAGCGCGCCGTCGCGAGGTACCGGCAGATCAGCGTCCAGCACCGCCGGAATACCCAGTCGTTTTGCTATCGACAATACCGCCATCGAACCTTGCGGCCAGCGACTATCGCCCAACACCACCGCCGTTTCTTGCGGCAATTCTTCGGGCAGCCAATCGGGCGTTGCGGGAAGTTCCGGGTCCAGATAATTGACGATTTGCCGCTCCCCCCGACCGTCCACCAACACCGAGGAAAGCGATGAACTGCTGCCGCGGAAGCGTTTTACCAGTGAACAATCCACCCCATAGCTTTCCAGTTCGGACACGATAAGCTCGGCGATATCGTCGCCGCCGACCCGGGCCGCCAACACTGCTTCTCCACCCAGCCTGGCCACAGTTACGGCCGCGGTCGCGGCCGGGCCACCCCCCACGCTTTCGAATCCGGTTGCGCGGTATTTTTCCGCTCCACCGGGTATAACCTCCACGGCGAACACAAAATCCTGCACCGCGTGGCCAACGCATAAAACCCTGGACATAGTTATCGACCGCCCACTCATTATTCAACCGGCGATGAAATAGCTTCGCTACATACCCAATCCGCCGACGCAGGCGTATTTAATATGCAGGTAATCGGCAAGCCCGTACTTCGAACCCTCGCTGCCCATTCCCGAATCCTTCATGCCACCGAAGGGGGCCACCTCCGTTGAAATCAACCCCTCATTGATACCCACCAATCCATATTCCAGGGCTTCCATAACACGCCAGGCCCGCCCCAGGTCCCTGGTATAAAAATAGCAGGCCAAACCAAACTCGGTATCATTTGCCATCGCAACCGCCTGTTCCTCGGTCGCAAACGGGAACAGCGGTGCCAACGGCCCGAATGTTTCCTCCCGTGCGACTTTCATTTCCGGCAGCGCGCCAGTCACAACCGTGGGTTCAAAAAAACTGCCCCCCAACGGGTGGCGATTTCCGCCCACCAAAACCTGGCCCCCCTTGGCCACCACGTCGGCAATATGTTCTTCCATCTTTTCAACCGCCGCTGTGTCTATCAAGGGGCCCTGCTCGACGCCCTCAGCCACCCCTTCGCCGACCTTCAGAGCCGAAACAGCGGCGGCCAGCTTCTCCGCAAACGCGTCGTAAACGCCGTCCTGCACCAGAATGCGGTTGGCACACACGCAGGTCTGACCGGTATTGCGGAACTTGGAAATCATCGCGCCCTCGACGGCGGCATCCAGGTCGGCGTCATCGAACACAATAAAGGGCGCGTTGCCGCCCAGCTCCATGGAAATTCGCTTCATATGGGCGCCGGCGGCGGCGGCCAGATTTTTCCCCGTTGCGGTGGAGCCGGTAAAGGTAATTTTTCTCAGCAATGGGTGCTCACACATTTCCGCGGCGATTTCCGCGGCGGACCCGGTTATCACATTGACAACGCCCCGGGGCAGACCCACTTCCTCACAGAGCGCCCCTATCGCCAGCGCCGAATAGGGCGTCTGTGAGGCCGGCTTGATCACCATGGTGCAACCGGCCGCCAGGGCCGCTCCCATTTTCCTGGCTATCATGGAATTGGGAAAATTCCACGGCGTAATCGCCCCCACCACCCCGACGGGCTCTTTGGAAACCACGATCCGCTTGCCCGGCCACGGCGAGGGGATAATGTCTCCGTATACCCGCTTGGCCTCCTCGGCAAACCAGCGCAAATAGGCCGCGCCGAAAGCGATTTCTCCTTTTGCTTCCGCGAGGGGTTTACCCATTTCTCGGGTCAGCAGTTCCCCCAACGCCTGTTGGTTGTCCATAAAGGCATCATGGAGTTTCATCATCAGGGAACAGCGTTGCGCCGCGGTCAATTCGCGCCAGCCGGAGAACGCGGCGTGCGCCGCCTCAACCGCCCGGGCCGTTTCCGCTCTGCCGCTGCGCGGCACGGTTCCCAACTGTTCACCATTGGCGGGATTTTGTACGGCAATCACCTGGCCACCGTCGGCGGACACCCATTCCCCGCCAATAAAATTTTGCTGCTTGAATAGTTCCGACACGCCCTGAGCCCCTGGAGAGATTGATTTCAATTGAATTGACCGGCTTCGCTGCTTTTATGGCAGTTTAAACCACTGCTCTCAATAATTCTTATATAAGACATAAGATATATGTTTGATAATGGACCAGTTGGCTTTTATTGTCAACATTCACCGCGATTTTCAAAGGAATTATTAGGGCAAATAATGAAAAGCTGTATGTTCTAGTCTGGAAGTACCGGCAGGGTTTATTGGTATTTCAGCTTACTTGCTGTTGTGTGCCAGTAGCGGACGTTGCTGGTCTTGGTTTGGTGCCAGTATTCCCGCGGCCATCTGGGAACTATGTTTGAGACTCGCTGTGAATACGTCCCTGTAAGCTCCGCGTCGACATCTGACCTCCAGGGATGGAGGAAATGCAGAAAATCGTCTGGAACGATTTCTGCCCTGTCGACGAGGGCCTCAAACATAGTCCCCACACGACCGCTTAGGCCGTTGCTACTTGTGACGCTGTGAGTCCCGACAGGGGAGGTTTGTCCGGGACCAATCAGGCCGTGCTGTAAGTTTGCCAAATTGTCGGGGGTGTCGCGAGGACTGTTTGAGCG
>JANQKW010000238.1 GCA_028280905.1 Porticoccaceae bacterium | reverse complement strand
GTCCATGGGCGCTGACACGCCAACCCGAAGGGCGCTGCTGTGGTGTCCCGCCACCGCGTTGCAGCCCTGGCAAAGGGAACCACCCTTAGCGGCGAGCTGTGCCTTGTGGCGAAACACCACAACAACGCTGCATCCGTCATAATTACCTTGAAGGAGTACTAGTGGTCTTTTACCGGGCCGCCAATTGGCTGGTCCTCGGGCGCGGCCGGAGAAGGGCCTGACCGGCCATCCTGGTCGCTGTCGTGCCAATCCTGCGGCGGCCTAACCTTTCTGCGCGCCATCAGATCGTCCACCTGTTCCGCGTCGAGGGTCTCATACTCCATCAGCGCATCCTTCATGGCGTGCAGGATATCGATATTTTCCTCGAGTATTTTCTGGGACCTGTCGTAGCAGGAATCCACCAGTTGGCGGACTTCCTGATCGATTTCCCTGGAAGTGTCTTCCGAGTAATTGGGGTTGCCGGCGCCGGGCATCTGGGATTCTTCCTCGCCGTATAACAACGGCCCCATTCTTTCTGAAAGCCCCCAGCGGGTGACCATATTGCGGGCCATCTGGGTTGCGCGCTCGATATCATTGGACGCGCCTGTGGTCACACCGTCAACGCCGTGAATCAATTCCTCGGCAATTCGACCGCCAAACAAACTGCAAATCTGGCTCTCCAGTTGCCGTTTGCTGAGGCTGTACTTGTCTTCCTCCGGCAAAAACTGGGTAACACCCAACGCGCGGCCGCGGGGGATAATGGTAACCTTGTGCACCGGATCATGCTCGGGCATCAGCCTGCCGACAATCGCGTGGCCCGCTTCGTGATAGGCAGTGTTGGCCTTTTCTTCTTCGGACATCACCATGGAGCGCCGCTCGGCGCCCATCATAATCTTGTCGCGAGCCTTCTCAAACTCATCCATGGTAACGATTCGCCGGTTGGCCCTGGCGGCAAACAACGCGGCTTCGTTTACCAGGTTAGCCAAATCCGCCCCGGAAAATCCCGGCGTGCCGCGCGCCAGCACACTCAAACTGACTTTGTCGTCCAGCGGCACTTTGCGCACATGCACCTTGAGAATCTGCTCGCGGCCGCGAATATCCGGCAAACCGACAAACACCTGCCGGTCAAAACGGCCGGGACGCAGCAGCGCTTTGTCCAATACATCCGGGCGGTTAGTGGCGGCGATCACAATCACGCCCTCGTTGCCTTCGAAACCGTCCATCTCTACCAATAACTGGTTGAGGGTCTGCTCGCGCTCGTCGTGCCCGCCGCCGTAACCACCGCCGCGATGGCGGCCAACGGCATCAATTTCGTCGATAAAGATAATGCAGGGCGCCTGCTTTTTGGCCTGCTCAAACATATCGCGGACCCGCGAAGCGCCGACACCTACGAACATCTCGACGAAGTCGGAGCCGGAAATGGAAAAGAAGGGCACCTTGGCTTCACCGGCTATGGCTTTTGCCAGCAGTGTTTTACCGGTGCCGGGCGGTCCCACCATCAAAACGCCTTTGGGTATTCGCCCGCCCAATCGCTGGAACCTTGAGGGATCACGCAAAAAATCCACCAATTCGTGGACATCCTCTTTTGCTTCGTCAACGCCCGCGACATCCGCAAAGGTGGTGTTGATCTGGTCTTCGCTGAGCAACCTGGCCTTGCTTTTACCAAAGGCCATGGGGCCGCCGCGGCCGCCACCACCGCCGCCCTGCATCTGGCGCATAAAAAACATAAAGATCGCCAGAATCAGCAGGATCGGGAAGGACGCGACCAGCAACTGGGCCCAAATGCTCTGGGTTTCGGGCTCGCGGCCTTCAACTTTTACCTGGTTGTTCAGCAGGTCCGTCATCAGCCCGGTGTCCGGCACATTTGGGCGCACCGTGCGGAACGAAGAGCCGTCGTAGCGCTTGCCTTCGATGGTGAGGCCATCGACCACAACACTCTCGACCTGATTGGTTTGCACTTCTTCCACAAAGGCTGAATAGCTGAGCGTTTGCACGGTGGGAGATGTGCTGAAATTCTGGAACACTGACAACAATACGGCTGCAATAATCAGCCATAAAATCAGATTTTTTGCCAAGTCGTTCAAACGGAATACCTCATCTTCTGTCGGTCTGTTTTCTATCGGCCTGGGCCTGTTAATCCTGTTTGCGCTGTCAGGCCTTCAGCCCTTTCGCGACCAAGTAAACTTCTCTGGATCTGGCCCTGGAAGCACTTGGTTTGCGAATCACGACGGCGGAAAAGTGATTGCGCATTTCCTTTAGTAGGTCGTCAAAACCCTCGCCATGGAATACTTTGGCAACAAAATTACCGCCGGGTTTCACTATATTAAAGGCCAGATTTACCGCTAATTCTACCAGATACATGGCGCGAGGTTGATCAACAGCTCTCATACCACTCATATTGGGGGCCATATCGGAAATTACAAGGTCCGCCGGTCGGCCCGCCAACGCGGCCAATATAGCGTCCAGCACCGGCTGTTCAGTAAAATCGCCCTGGATAAAGGTCACGCCGGCGATGGCGTCCATCGCCAGGATGTCGGATGCGATAACGCGCCCCCGCTCGCCGACTTTCTCGACCGCCACCTGGGACCAGCCGCCGGGCGCAGCACCGAGATCAACAACCGTCATGCCGGGTTTTAGCAGCTTGTCCCTGGCGTCCAGATCCAACAGTTTATAGCTGGCCCTCGAACGGTAGCCGTCCTTGCGGGAGCGCTGCACATACTGATCGCGCTCATGTTCCTGCAACCAGCGATGACTGCTTTTGGATCGTCCCATAATAACCTTGTTACCACGACAAGCCTGACAACTGCTATTGTAGCAGGAATACGCCAACTGCCTAATGAAACGGATTAGCGGAAAAAATAACAGAAATAGCCAAATTTAGCGGAAGATAGCTAAAGATTGCGACAGGTGAAGAGCGGGTGGTTACACAAAGTGCTCCAGTATATAGTCGACGCGATTAACAGGTGACTCGTCAATATGCTCCAGCGCGGCTATCTGCTTCAACCGGTGCCGCAAACCTACGCCATTGGCCAGTTGAATTGCCAAGCCGGGGCGCACATTGAGTTCCAAAATCAAGGGGCCCCGGTAGCGGTCCAGCACTATATCGCACCCCATATAGCCCAGGCCGGCCAATTCGTAGCAGCTGGCTGCCAGGTCCAGCAACTCGCGCCACTCGGGGATCTGCAAATCGCTGAACAGCACATCCGTATCCGGATGCCGCTCGATTATCAAGTCGCCCTGCACCGCCCTTAGCACCCTGCCACTGGCGATATCCAGCCCGACGCCCACGGCTCCCTGGTGTAGGTTGGCTTTGCCGTCCGATGCATGAGTGGGGCATCGGAGCATTGCCATCACCGGATAGCCTCTGAATACAATAAGCCTGATATCCGGCAGCCCCTCGTGGCTGTAGCGCTGCAGATTGGGATCGAACGCCACCAGGGTTTCGACAAAGGCGACGTCCGGCCTGCCGCCCAGGCTATAGACGCCGCTCAGTATATTGGATACATCCCGTCGCAGCTGGCGAAACCGCAGCTGCTCGCCACTGGGTTTGACGAAACGCTTACCGTCCCGGTCGGTAATAACGATGATGCCCTTGCCGCCGCTGCCCCGCGCGGGCTTTATCACAAAGCTCTGATGCGATTCGATAATGTCTGATAACGTATGCAGTTCGGAAGGTACACTGATGACGCCCAACAATTTGGGCACCGCGATGTCCGATTGCTCAGCGGCTTTTTTCGTCAACAGCTTATTGTCCACTAACGGATAGAGTTTGCGGTCGTTGTAGCGGGCAATATAGGAAACGTTCCGCTCATTCACCCCCAACATGCCTTTGCGGCGCAAATTGCGGTAACGGCTTAACATCACTGGTCCATATAGCGAAAGCGGTACAACTCACTGAGGCGAAACCCCGTGTATTGGCCCAGCACCAGGATAATACCCAGCACCACCAGCAGCAGTTCCGGGAAGTTGTAGGTTAAGTGTTCCACCACCGGATTGGTCATCACCAGAAACGCGATGGTGGCCACAACCAGGCTTCCCGCGCCCTGAATCATCACCTCCTTGGCGCCGTCCTCTTCCCAGGTAATCGACATGCGCTCGATCGTCCAGGCGAGTATGACCATCGGCAGAAAAGTAATGGTTAGCGCCTGGTCCAGCCCAAACCTGTGGCTCATAACGCTAAAACCGGCCATTAAAAAGACCACCACGATTAACACCGCGGATATTCTCGCCACCATCAACATATCCAGACGGCTCAAATAGGTGCGGATTAACAACCCCGCCATCACTAGCGCCACCAGAATCAGAATACCGGTGAGCAGCGTGGTCTGGATAAACGCCAAGGCCAACAGCACCGGCATAAAAGTACCGGACGTACGCAATCCCACCAGCACCCTGAAAATAACAACGATCAAAGCGCCTATCGGTATCAACAGCAGCGACTTGAAAATGGCCTGTTTATCCAGCGGCAAGCTGTAGATATTAAGACCGGCAAGGGTGCGGGAATCGCCCTCGGCATCGATTGATTTGAGGTTTTCCACCGGCACATCGTTGGAAATCATCGAAAATCGCACCCTGGAACTGCGTCCGCCCACCACGTCCAGCAGTGATTGACCGCCGCGCTGCCAGATAAAGTAGTTTTCCGGCAAGCCCGGCTCCGCCGTAATCGGGTCGAACAGGTGCCAACCGTTGCCGTCGTGGACTTCCACCAGTTCCGCGGGCGGCAAATTGCGGCCGCGGTTCTCCAACTGCACGCCCCTCACCATGTGAACCGGGATATCGGCCGCGGACAACAGGTCCACCGCGAGTGATGCCGGCGATCTGCCGGGGGCTGACTGGAACAGCATATTGGCGTCCTGGAACGTATCCCGGTCCGCAAGCACTTTCAGCAATTGCTGCGCCATACTTTTTGAATCCGCCGATCGGTTTCGCGCCTCATTTATCAGTCCGGTCGCCGCGGCATACTGGGCCGCCGACCAGGAGGGTTTTAACACCGCCGTGGAAAACGACAGGGGTTCGGTTGCCGCGCCCTCGTCTAGCTGGGTGATTTGCAGCTTGTAATAAAGGGTTTGCAGCCCATCCGCTTCTCGCCGCGTCCAGACAGCGCGCCGTTGGGCTGCGTCCGTTTCGATCACGAAGCCATAGCCGGAGGAGGCAAATGTCTCGTCGAGGATGGCGTAGTTGCTGTGGGGCTCAGGAAGGGCCAAATCCGCCACCACAGGTTCGCCCCAGGTGTTAAACAATAGTTTGGCCTCAATGCTCCAGACGGTTTTCACGCTACCGGGCAACAGCGGCAAATTCAGGAAGGAGACTTTGTAGTAGGTAAGCCAGAGCCCCAGCAAGGTGAAGATTACGGCAAATAGATAAACCTGGGCGCGGGAAGACATGTACGATTAGAGAGGCTTGCTGTTTGCAATATAGCGTTGGCTAACATCAACCAGCAGCAAGTCGATTAAAAAGTTTCGCCCGATTAGCAACGGATAGTCGAGCTGGCTGCGATCTATCAGCGATACCTCTATCTGGCGGGTTATGTCACCTATGGATAACGTCATCATCACTACTCTGCGGCGATCGAAGCCCTGCTCGGCGTTTTTTATTCTGATGCGCCTGACCTGCTTGCCCTCTTTGGGAATCGCCTCGCCGGTTTTGGGGTCGTAGATGGTGTAGCGAACCCAACGCTCACCGTCCCGCTCAAACCGCTGCACATCGGTTGCGTGGAGTGATGTTGTTGTCGCGCCGGTATCGATGCGCGCCGGGAAAGTCAGGTTGTCGGGACGTAAAACCACCTCCTCGACTTCCCCTATCACTTTTTTTTCCGCCACCCGCGGGGCCTTGACCGGCTTGACCTTGGGTTTGGGGCAAACAGGGCAGATACACGGATCAGGCTCGGGGCAGATTAGCTCTTCGGCCGGAGCTTCTTGTTCCTCCACCTCCGTCGTGGACACGTCATCAACCGGGCTTTTGGCGACCAACCCGCTGCAGCCGGTCAGCAACACCAAGGACAGCACCGCCGCCAGCCTAACCACCGGAATTCCCTTCGCGCAAGCTCCTGAAAACACACCCACCACCCCTGTCTTTTTTAACTCTGGTAACTGGCAGCCCCGTATCATGGACCAATCGCCTCCGCGACCTAGAAACGCTCCGAAACAGCCGCCAATGATAATCTTAATTTTTGGGCATGCAAATCGAAGTTTGTAAAATATGGGCGATAAGCTAAAATCGCGCCACTTGTGGACGGACCAACAGTATTATGACCTCACCAAAGCTTGCCAACCAGCAACGAAAGTACCTTCGCTCCATAGGCCACGGCTTAAAGCCCGTGGTTACCGTTGCCGGCAATGGCTTGTCCGAAAGCGTCATCGCCGAGATAGAGCGGGCGATAAGCGACCACGAGTTGATTAAGGTAAAGCTGGTGGTTGACGACCGTGAAGCCCGCGCCGCGGTCATTGATGAAATCTGCCGGTTGTGTGATACCGCGCTGGTGCAAACCATAGGCAAAGTGGCGTTAATCTACCGAAAGAACGACACGCCCAACCCGAGACTATCGAATATTTTGCGCGGCTAGCAGCTTAGAAGCTGCGCCGACCGATCAAATGTGTTTGACGTCGTCGATTTCGTATTCGACATCACCGTTGGGCGTTTTGACTAGCACCACATCGCCTATTTCCTTGCCGATCAGCGCTCGTCCAATAGGCGACTGGTAGGAAATTTTGTTGGCCTTCACATCGGATTCGTCGTCACCCACGATTTTGTAGGTCAGGGTACCGTCGGTATCAATGTTGATAATATCCACCGTGGCGCCGAATACGACCCGGTCACCGGGGCTGATCGACCTGATATCGATAACCTGGGCATTACTGAGTTTGCTCTCAATCTCCTGGATGCGACCTTCGGCAAAACTCTGTTGCTCGCGGGCGGCATGGTATTCGGCGTTTTCCTTGAGGTCGCCGTGTTCCCGCGCCTCGGCAATCGCCTGAACAATCCTCGGGCGCTCGACTTTTTTAAGCTGCTCAAGCTCGCTGCGCAGCGCGGCTTCGCCTTCAATAGTCATTGGAATTTTTTGCACTAGCTAACCCTCCCATGCAATTGCTGCAATCGGCGCACCTGGATTTCACCGCTGTATTTCAGTGCCATACACACAGCCTCACCGCCAGCCATGGTGGTGGTGTAGTAAACGCCGCGGGTCTCGGCATTCGCCCTGATGGCCGCGGAATCGGCAATCGCCTGCCGTCCTTCCGTGGTATTGACAATCAAGTCTATCTGGCCGTTCTTGATCATATCGACGACATGGGGCCTGCCTTCCTTGACTTTGTTGACTTTAGCCACCGGCAATCCAGCGGCTAAGATCACTTTGGCGGTGCCTTCGGTCGCCACCAACTTGAAACCCAGCTCGACAAAGCTCTTTGCAATTCCCGCAACGCGGTCCTTATCCCGGGCCCTAACGCTAATAAACACGGTTCCCCTATCGGGAATTTCATCGCCCGCCCCCAACTGCGCCTTGGCGTAGGCTTCGGCAAAGGTATCACCAACCCCCATGACCTCTCCGGTGGATTTCATCTCCGGGCCCAGAATCGGATCTATGCCGGGAAACTTGTTAAACGGCAACACGGCTTCCTTAACGCTGTAGAAAGCCGGTATCACCTCGGCGGTAAACATTTGCGCCTCAAGGCTGACGCCCGCCATACAGCGGGCGGCCACTTTAGCCAGTGAAGTGCCAATGCACTTCGACACAAAGGGGACGGTGCGGGAAGCGCGCGGATTGACCTCGATAACGTATATTTTACCGTCCTGCAGGGCCAGTTGAACATTCATCAGCCCGTTGACCCCAAGCTCCCGCGCCATGGCCCTCACCATATCACGCATTTCCTGTTGCACGCGCTCCGGCAAGCTGTAAGGCGGCAGCGAACAGGCGGAATCGCCCGAGTGTATGCCCGCCTGCTCGATATGCTGCATAATGGCCCCGATCACCACCGTCTTGCCGTCGCTGACGGCATCCAGGTCCACCTCAATAGCAGCGGACAGGAAGGAATCCAGCAACACCGGCGAATCCTCGGATACCCGCACCGCCTCTCTCATATAGCGGCGCAACTCCTCTTCGGCGTAAACGATTTCCATCGCCCGCCCACCCAATACGTAGGAGGGCCTCACCACCAGCGGGTAGCCAATTTCCTCGGCTTTGGCGATCGCCTGGTCAACCGAGCGAACGGTTGCATTGGGTGGTTGCAGCAAGCCCAGCTTGTCGATCATCTGCTGGAAGCGCTCGCGGTCTTCCGCCCGATCGATGGCGTCCGGGGTTGTACCGATAATCGGCACGCCCTCCGCCTCCAGCGCCCGAGCCAATTTTAACGGCGTCTGGCCGCCAAACTGCACAATGACCCCTTTGGGTTGTTCAACCCGGACTATTTCCAGCACGTCTTCCAGGGTGACCGGTTCGAAGTAAAGCCGGTCGGAAGTGTCATAGTCTGTGGAAACCGTCTCCGGATTGCAGTTGACCATGATGGTTTCGTAACCGTCCTCGCGCATAGCCAACGCGGCGTGGACACAGCAATAGTCGAATTCAATACCCTGGCCGATGCGGTTGGGGCCACCTCCCAGCACCAGTATCTTGTCCCGGCCGGACGGGTCGGCTTCGCACTCTTCTTCATAGCTGGAGTACATGTAGGCCGTTGCCGAGGCAAATTCCGCCGCGCAGGTATCCACCCGCTTGAATACCGGATGGATATTCAGCGACTGCCGCTTGCTGCGCAATGCTTGTTCATCGACACCGAGAATTGTCGCCAGGCGCTTATCGGAAAATCCCTTGCGTTTGAGGCGGAACAGCTGCTTCGCTTCGAGTTGATCAACGGGCTGGCCGGCCAGCGCCTGCTCTTCCTTTACCAGGTCCTCAATCTGCACCAAAAACCAGCGGTCAACCGAAGAAATTTTGTAAACTTCCTCAACGCTCATACCGGCGCGAAATGCGTCCGCCAGATACCAGACGCGGTGCGCGCCCGGTTCCACCAACTCTTCCTTGAGCACCCGCAAGTCCTCCTCACTCTGCAAATCGATAATCGCATCAAAGCCGGCAACGCCCACCTCCAGGCCGCGCAGTGCTTTTTGCATGGATTCCTGGAAGGTTCGGCCGATAGCCATCACTTCACCCACCGATTTCATCTGGGTAGTCAGCTTGGCGTTTGCCTGGGTGAATTTTTCAAAGGCAAAGCGCGGCACCTTGGTAACCACATAATCAATGCTGGGCTCAAAAGACGCCGGCGTGGCGCCGCCGGTAATTTCATTTTGCAGCTCGTCCAGGGTATAACCCACCGCCAGTTTGGCTGCCACCTTCGCAATCGGGAAACCGGTGGCCTTGGAGGCCAAGGCCGAAGAGCGGGAAACCCTGGGGTTCATCTCGATAATCACCAGGCGCCCGTTCTCCGGGTGCACCGCGAACTGCACATTGGAACCGCCCGTTTCAACGCCGATTTCGCGCAACACCGCCAGCGAGGCATCGCGCATGATCTGGTATTCCTTGTCCGTCAACGTCTGGGCGGGCGCCACTGTTATGGAATCGCCGGTATGCACCCCCATGGGGTCGAGATTCTCGATGGAGCAGATAATGATGCAGTTGTCCCGCTTATCCCGCACCACCTCCATTTCAAATTCTTTCCAGCCGATCAGCGACTCATCGATCAGCAGTTCATTGGTGGGAGAAAGGTCCAGCCCACGACGGCATATTTCCTCAAATTCTTCCCGGTTGTAGGCAATACCACCGCCCGAACCGCCCATGGTAAATGACGGCCGGATAATGCACGGAAAACCGAACTGGTCCGGCACCTGCTTGGCTTCCTCCAGACTGTGGGCAATTACCGAGCGGGGCGTCTCCAAGCCGATCGACCGCATGGCTTTGTCAAAGCGCTCCCGGTCTTCCGCTTTGTCGATAGCATCCGCGGTGGCGCCAATCATTTCCACGCCAAAGCGCTCCAGCACGCCTTCCCGCGCCAGGTCAAGCGCGCAGTTTAGCGCCGTCTGCCCTCCCATGGTGGGCAGTATCGCGCCCGGCTTTTCCTGCTCGATGATTTTAGCCACGGTGCGCCACTCCACCGGCTCAATGTAGGTGGCGTCCGCCATTACCGGGTCGGTCATAATGGTAGCCGGGTTGGAATTGACCAGGATTACCCGGAACCCCTCTTCGCGCAGCGCCTTGCAAGCCTGGGCGCCGGAATAATCAAATTCACAGGCTTGCCCGATGACGATTGGGCCGGCGCCCAGAATCAGAATGCTGTCAATATCAGTTCTTTTTGGCATGCGCGAATGGTTTCCAATTGTGGTTCTGTATCTGCAGGACCTGACAAACTATTTTTCCCGGCGGGCCTGCATCAACGCAATAAAGTGATCGAACAAAGGCGCCGCATCGTGGGGCCCGGGACTCGCCTCAGGGTGCCCCTGAAAACTAAATGCCGGTTTATCCGTGCGGTGGATACCCTGCAGGGTTCCATCAAACAACGAACGGTGGGTCGCTCTCAGATTATCGGGCAAGCCCTGCTCATCCACCGCAAACCCGTGATTCTGGCTGGTAATCAACACAGTTTTATCATCTAAGTTCTGCACCGGGTGATTGGCGCCGTGGTGGCCAAATTTCATTTTTGTCGTGTTAGCGCCCGAAGCCAGCGCCAGCAACTGGTGTCCCAGACAAATGCCGAACACCGGAATGTCTGTTTCCAGAATCTGCTGAATAGCGGTTATCGCGTAATCACAGGGTTCC
>JANQKW010000215.1 GCA_028280905.1 Porticoccaceae bacterium | reverse complement strand
ACGGACAAACCTCCCCTGGCGGGACGGGAACCTGGCTCCGACCTAAAAACGTCCACTACTGGCACCAACCTGTCAGTTAGCGTAAAACCTTTTCACAACCTTTGTGTTAAAAAGACTTGCCCAATACAATTTAGCGCTCGATCTGGCCGAGGTTGGCGTGTATAACCGCCCCATTAATCGCGGGGTTAACCGCGGCAAAATAGAGCATTTCCGCAATTTCATCAGGCGTGATCAAACGGTTAAATGTGACACCGCTGGCGATATCCATGAGCACCGCCTCGCTGTTGCCTGTGTGCTCCTTTAGCATCTCGGTTTCGGTAAAGCCCGGACAGACGCAGGCGGTGTGAATACCGGTGCCCGCCAGGTCCTGGCAGGTGGCTTTCATCATGCCAGCCACCGCGTGCTTGGAGACGACATAGGAGAAGCTGTTGGCAACGGCTTTTTCCGACAGGGTTGACCCCACATACAGGATGGCCGAACCCGACGGCATATGTGCGAAGGCTATCTGGTTCAGTTGCGAAGGTGCAACAACATTCAGTTGCAACACGGTCTGAAAGTCGCGCTGTTCGATATCTTTTGTCGAATCATTTCTCAGCAGTGCAGCGTTGTGAACTAACACCAGTTTATCGGGTTGACCGATCAATTCCTCGATATGCACGCCGTAAACCGCCGCCCAGTCCGGTTGTGACAGGTCGACGAACACCTGCTCAATACCCGGCATTGGGCATGCAGTCCGAGACAGATTAATCACCCGATAGCCTTGTTCTAGGAATCTCTCGGCAGTGGCAAGGCCAATACCCCGGCTGGCGCCGGTGATGACAAGACAGTTATCCATTGCTATCCCTTCCCTCTATAATGTTGATGATGCAGATTATAGCTGATTACTTGCTTTGAACATTTATCTGGTTGGCGGAGCCGTCCGCGACAAGCTGCTCAACTTGCCGTTTAGCGAGCGGGACTATGTAGTGGTGGGAGGTACGCCGGAGCAGATGATTGAGCAGGGATTTAGCCCGGTTGGCAAGGATTTCCCGGTTTTCCTCCACCCCAAAACTAAGGAAGAGTATGCGCTTGCGCGCAAGGAAAAGAAGTCCGGGCACGGCTATGGGGGTTTCAGATTCGACACTGACCCACAAGTGACGCTGGAAGAGGATTTACTGCGCCGCGACCTCACGATCAACGCCATCGCCGAGGATCACAAAGGCAACATTATAGATCCCTATGGCGGCCGGGAAGATCTGGACAAAAAAATATTGCGCCATGTCTCCGATGCTTTTGCGGAGGACCCGCTTCGGGTGCTGAGGGTGGCGCGTTTTGCCGCGCGCTTTCACAAGTTGGGATTTTCCATCGCACCCCAAACCCTGAAACTTATGCAGCGGCTGAGCCAAAGTGGAGAGTTACAGTACCTCACCACGGAGCGCGTCTGGCAGGAAATTGATAAGGCGCTGCACGGCCCCGCTTTTTCAACTTTTATCCAAGTGTTACGCGACTGTGGGGCATTGACTGTTTTACTGCCTGAAGTTGACAACCTATTCGGGGTTCCGCAGCGCGCGGATTATCACCCGGAAATTGACACAGGCACCCATATCCTTATGTCGCTGGATATTGCGGAATCCCTGACCGACGACGCATCAGTGCGCTTTGCAGTACTGGTGCACGACTTGGGGAAAGGCGTTACCCCAAGCGATATCCTGCCTCGCCATATCGGACACGAAGACGCCGGCGTACCCCTGGTCAACAGGGTTTGTGATCGCCTCAAAGTACCCAATCACTATCGCGAACTCGCGCTGTTGGTTACGCGTTATCATTTGCTGTGCCACAAGGCTCCCGGCCTGAAACCCAAAACCACGTTGAAACTGCTACAAAAACTTGACGCATTTCGACGCCCCGAAAGGTTTGAACGTTTCGTTATCAGTTGCGAAGCCGACGGGCGGGGTCGAGCGGGATACCAGGACAAGCCCTACGCGCCTGGCGATTGGCTAAGGCGCGCTGTTGAGCAGCTTAGCACTGTTAGCGCCAAGAACTTTGAGGGTAGCACGGGAAAAGCCCTCGGTGAGGCGATAAACAAGCGGCGGTTGCGAATCCTGGAAGAGCTAAAAAAATCCTGATAACTATAATGGTAGCTATTTAAGACATTAGCACCGCAATGTGGCATTCCCAAGGTCGCACACTTCTGACCGAAATATACTAGTCATGCTTTTCCTCGTCGATGGTGAATCACCTGCGGAGGTACCTTTGCAGACACGCTGTAAACCCATCCCTGGGAGCTCGACACCCGCATCCCTGCGGGTGACGGTCTGCAAAGGTACCTCCCCAGGCAATTCTTCAGATTTACCGCTTTGCTACTAAACAAAGTGTTTTTACCGGAAAAGCAGTATAGCGGTGAGTTTGAAGGCTGGGGTTGGGTAAGGGTTTCGGAACCGTCGCCGGCAGGGAAGCCGGCGTCGAGCTTACAGGGATGTATTCACAGCGCGTTCCGAAACCCTTACCCAATCACGGCCGCCACCGATCAGGAAAAGTATCCCCCATAGACTCCAACGGCTGTTATCGGATAATTTTAATCCACTCGCCAACCTCAGGTTCACCCCTGGGGTAATAGCCGTTAATTATGCGCAGCTCATCCTCGCCGAACTTGCCCAGTTTTAAATGTTGCGCCAGGCGGGCAAAGGTCGTTGACGAGGTGGCTTTTACGTAGTGAATAACCTGGGGCTCTCTTTCGGCCAAGGCTCTTCTGGATATCGGACGAAAGCTCCTTATGGTGTCCAGCATGGTTTTATCCTGTTCCTTAGCCGTATTGCTCTCCAGGAATTCGCCCTCGAAAACATAGGCGTAGCGCCCGTAGTAGATCACCGCCAGCCGCCTGTCAAGTC
>JANQKW010000181.1 GCA_028280905.1 Porticoccaceae bacterium | reverse complement strand
ATCTTCGGCAGTGCTACTGTGCTGGCGGTATTGCAGGCCACCACCACTATGTCCGGCGCTACCCGGCGTATCAGCGCCTTCAGTACCTCATCCACCCTGTGTACCAGGTCGTCCTCCGCCTTGGTGCCGTAAGGAAAGGCTTTATTGTCGCAGGCGTAGGTATAGTCGCAGGCGGGCAGTCGCTTGCGGACCTCATTAAGAATGCTTAGCCCGCCGACGCCGGAATCGAAAATCAAAATTCTGGGTAGGGCGCTCGTCATCTAATACAGGGTTCCATTGCGGCTGTTTAACGGGTTTTCTGCAGAGAGATTTTACATGATTGCGTCTGCTAGAATAGACGGCTTCGCGCAAATGCTGCGCGATAATGTTGAAAGCGCTGTCAAGGGCGCGAAGGGTTAAGAGAAAAAGCTATGGTAACGACGCTGTCCGTCCAGGATTGGGTGCCTCTGCTAGCCAGCTTTGGGGCCGGCGCATTCGTTGTTGGATTAATAGTGGGGCTGGTAGCCAGGCAGCGCAACACGCTGCTCAAAGAACAACTGGCGGACGCGAAACAGGCCCTCGACCGCCAGGCGCAGCTGTTGGCCGAGGAGCGGCACAACGCCACCACCCTGGTGGGAGAGAACGCCGGGCTGCAATCCAAGTTGGAAAGCGAGCGGCTGCGTTTCCAGGAACAGCTGCAACTTCTCCAGCAGACCAAGGATTCCCTGACAAAGGAATTTGAAAACCTGGCCAATCGGATTTTTGAGGACAAGCAGGCCTCCTTTTCCCGCAGCAGTAAGCAGACCCTGGAGACTACCGTAGACCCATTGCGCAAGGAGATCACCCAGTTCCGGAAAAAAGTCGAAGACGCCTACGAAAAGGAAAATGCCGAGCGCAATAAACTGGTGGGACAAATCAGTGAACTGCAAAAGCAGACCCAGCGGGTCGGCGAGGACGCAGTGCTGCTGGCCAACGCCCTGAAAGGCGACAGCAAGGTGCAGGGCAACTGGGGCGAATTGGTGCTTGAGCGAATCCTCGAGGAATCCGGCCTCACCAAGGGCCGTGAATACGACACCCAGGTGAGTTTGAAGGACGAGGAGGGCCAGCGCCGCAATCCGGATATTATCGTGCGGCTGCCGGACAGCCGCGATATTGTTATCGATGCAAAAGTCTCCCTGACCGACTACGAACGCTACTGTCGCGCGGTGGAAGACGACGAGCAGCGGCAGCAGTATTTAAAACAGCATGTCGCATCCGTGCGCGGCCATGTGACTGGGCTCAACCGCAAGGCTTATGAACGGTTAGAGGGGATAAGAACCCTGGATTTTGTGTTGATCTTTATTCCCATTGAAGCCGCTTTTATGCTGGCGCTGGAAAACGACCACACGCTGTTTCGTGACGCCTATGACAAGGGTATTATCCTGGTCAGTCCCACTACCTTGCTGGCAACGCTGAGGACCGTCCACAATATCTGGCGCTACGAGGCGCAGAACCGCAATGCCGAGCAGATTGCCGAGAAGGCCGGTGCGCTTTATGACCAACTGGTGCAGGTAGTCGATGGATTGGACGACATCGGCAAGCACATTGGCAAGAGTCAGGATGCCTACGACCTGACCCGCAAACGGCTTACCCATGGCAAAGGCAACTTGATCAAGCGTTTCGAAGACTTAAAAGCCTTGGGCGCCAAGGCCCGTCGCCAGTTGCCGGAAGACCTGGTGGATGACAGCCAGCACGACGAGCCGCAACTGGCCGCGCGGCAGCAAGCGGAAGAGAGTTCTTGAGTGGATGATAAACGGCCGTGGCCAGATTGCCTTTGTCAGCTGTTGCGCCCGCTGCTTACCCCTATTTGAGCGGCTTGATTTTATGGTTATTTTGAACGGAATTCACATCGGGTTCGAAAGCCAGCAGGTTGCTTTCAAGGCCGGGACAGGGCCGGCTTTCCGATTCCACATCCAGCAACAGCAGCGAATTCCCAATATACTTTTTCAGACTCTTGCCCGCCGGTTTTATAATAATATTGCCTGGTAAACGCACTGAGATAGCCTCCTGATTTCAATTATGTCCCTAGATGCAGGATGACTTTACTTTGCCAAAACAACCTTGCCTAAGTAAAGCCATCTCGCACGACTATACCTTAATGGATGGATTATACAATTCTGCCAGAAGGGGTGATTCTACAAAATGTCGGGAACCCGACAATCAGGGAAACTACTTATAACAGGCTCTAACCTACCCGCAGCGGATTTAAACTTGAATACGCGCCAGTATTGTCTATTCTTACTGTCGACCGCATCTTGCGGGTATCGACAAAATAATAAAGATTACCGGGAATACAGTCTTATACCCGCGCGGCTAGGGAAGTATCTATTCAGATCGTTAATAAAAAAGGACGCATAAAAATGAGAATCCCACTACCGCTTTTCGCAAGCATTCTACTGTTAGTATCCGCCTGTTCCGAGCTGCCGCAGCCCGAGGAGAAGATAGACGCGGCGCCGGTGCTGCTGGCGGCGCTGGCTTGCCCCGAAACCGTCACCTGGACCATGACCAGTGTGTGTGGCAGCGACAAATCGGATGCCGAGACCAAAGCCGTTAACGCGACCAAGCCCAATTACAGTTGCGCAGACCCCTGTGTATTAAATGTGGTGGGCACCGCGGGTGCGGCTGGCGGACGCTGCGCATTACAGCGGAATCCCCCCAAATTCGGCGTTAAATATGATGTGGACCTGCTGATTACTTGCCGCTGACTGCCGTCATTGCATAAATTAGTAAAGCGCAATTGGTGTTTAAACAGGAGCTGCTTATGTCAAACAAAGGTAAATCGGCTGCGGCGGCTATATTGATAGGTCTGGTGCTTCCTGCCGCGATGGCGCGCTATGAGTGAATTGTTTGAATTCGGCAAAAAGGTCCTGCAGTCCCAGCCCTTCAGCCAGCTGCTGGGAGCGGAGCTGACATTGTTTGAAGCCGGCAGCGCTGAAATTACGCTGGTGGTGCGCGATGACCTGAAACAGCAGCATGGCTTTGTGCACGGCGGCGTGGTCAGCTATCTGGCGGATAACTGCCTGACCTATGCCGGCGGCTCCGTGTTGGGCGACAGTGTGACGTCGGAGTACAAGATAAACTACGTAAGGCCGGCGATAGGGCATACGCTGATTGCCCGCGCCACGGTTTTGTCGTCGGGCAAACGCCAAGCCGTCTGTGAGTGTAGGGTCTTTGCCATACTTAAACAGGAAACACTGGTCGCGATTGCGCAGGGCACTATTAACAAGGTTGATAAAAACTCCAACGGCGATTAGTGGTATTGCGCGAGACTTTTTAAGTCAAAGGTCGTGAAAAAGTTTGATATCAATTGACGGGTTAGTGCCAAAGCCCCGCCCGGACAGTAGTGTGCAAAGGTGGGAATCCAGTTAACACCGCCATATGAAAATACTGGATTCCCGCTTTCGCGGTGCACTTCACCGCGGTTCATTAGCAGGGTCCACAATAATTTGAACTGGGTCAGAGTCAGCTCCAGTGACCTGTCATTGGCCGTGACGGTTTTCCCGGCTCGGTCAACACATAGACCGTCGAGGCTGAGTGTTGGCGCCTCCTGGGGCGTCTGGTTTTGACAGCGGCGCAATAGCGCCTCAATTCGCAGCATGGCCGCAAGTTGGTCGTTAAGAATAGGGTCGTCCTCGACGATCAAAACCCTGGTGGCTAGCATCGGAAAATCGCAGACAGTATTTTGTTTGGGATAGCAATGATAATTATTATCAAATGGCGTCGCAATTGCCTGTTGTCGGATACTGCCGAAATACAGACCCGCATTGAGCTTTGCCAGGTTAATAGTGTTTGCTGTCCGCCATCCGATTGAGGAGCAATACCGGCACAAGCCCAATCAAGACGATGGCAATCGCCGCGGTGGAGGCTTCCGCCAGCCGTTCATCGCCGGCGAGGCGGTAAACGCGTGTCGCCAGCGTTTCAAAATTGAACGGTCGTAATATCAGTGTAGCCGGCAGCTCCCGCATGGTATCCACAAACACCAGGATAGCTGCGGCGATCACGGAGCGCCGCATCAGCGGAAAGTGAACGGTTTTCACCAGGCGCAGCGGAGACGCCCCCAAGCTGCGGGCGGCCTGATCGTATACGGGGTGAATCTGGCCAAGTCCACTGGAGGTGGTGTTATAGGCCACGGTTAGGAACCGCACGAGATAGGCATATACCAGGGCGGAAATGCTGCCGGTTAAAATCAGGCCGGTATGCCAGTTAAAAGTAGTCGCGAAGAAATCCGCAAGCCATCGATCAAGTTGGGAAAGCGGAGTCAACAGGCCGACCGCCAGCATGGCGCCCGGCAGCGCATATCCCAATGTGGCGACTTGAACGGACGCATACGTGGTT
>JANQKW010000162.1 GCA_028280905.1 Porticoccaceae bacterium | reverse complement strand
CTGCGCACCCGCAAGAGGCAGGTCCAGGACGGGCAGGACCGCTATACCACCGAAATTGTCGCCAATGAGATGCAGATGCTGGATTCAAGGAGTGGCGGCAGCGACTATGTTCCCGCCCCGGCGCCCGGCCAGCAGGCGCAGCAGCCGGCGCCCGCGCAGAGCCAACCTAAGGAAAGTGCGGGGTTTGACAGCTTTGACGACGATATCCCGTTTTAGGGTTCTGTCAAATGTGAGATGTATTGCATCAGACCGTTTAAGATAGCACTGGTGGAAAGATTTTACGTTTACTGATTGGTTTGTGCCAATAGTGGACCTCTCCGAACTCAGTTTAGTGCCAGCTTCCCGCGGCCATCTGGGATTAGTGTTTGAGACTCGCTGTGAACCCATCCCTGGGCGCTCCGCACCGGCATCCCTGCCGGTGAGGGTCTCAAACACTAATCCCAGACAACCGCTTAGGTTGTCGCGACTTGTGATGAAAGGATTATCGATAGTGAAGGGTGGCATGGGCCTAAGCGGGTGTCTAGGAACCTCTTTTGAGACCCTCGTCGACAGGGATGTCGGCGCGGAGCTTACATGGACGTATTCACAGCGAGTCTCAAAAGAGGTTCCTAGATAGCCGCGAGATGCTGGCACCAAACCAAGATTACCAACATCGGCTATTGGCACAATGCCGCCTGTAAGACCTTGCCGTAACCTATTACAGAAGCGTCTGATCAAGCCCAAAGAAAAACAGACGAGATTCCTTTCTCATCTACAATCATGCATTTCTCGCAGCTATTGATACTTCTGCATCACCAGAGTGGCGTTGGTGCCGCCGAACCCGAAGCTGTTTGACATAACGGTATTCAGTCCGGCATTGTCGATGCGTTGGGTCGCGATGCCGGCGTTTTCCGCCTCGGGGTCGAGGTTTTCTATATTGGCGGAAGCCGCCACAAAATCGTTTTCCAGCATCAACAGAGAGAAGATCGCCTCGTGTACGCCGGCGGCGCCCAGGCTGTGGCCCGCAAGGGATTTGGTGGAACTGACAGCCGGCATCTGATCGCCGAACACATCTCTTATTGCGCTGATTTCAGCGATGTCGCCCACCGGCGTGCTGGTGCCGTGGGTATTCAGGTAGTCGATGCTGCCGTCGACGGTTTCCATGGCCTGACGCATGCAGCGAACGGCGCCTTCTCCGGAGGGCGCGACCATGTCGTAACCATCTGAACTGGCGCCGTAGCCAACTATCTCGGCGATAATGTTGGCGCCCCGGCTTAAGGCGTGCTCCAGCTCTTCGACGACCACGCAACCGGCGCCCACTCCGGGTACGAATCCGTCTCTTCCCGCGTCATAGGCGCGCGAGGCTTTTTCCGGCGTGTCGTTGTATTTGCTCGAAAGCGCGCCCATGGCGTCGAACATGCCCGCCATGCTCCAGTGCATTTCCTCTGAACCGCCGGCAAAAAGGATGTCCTGCTTGTTCATTTGAATCAGTTCCGCGGCATGGCCGATACAGTGGGCGCTGGTGGCGCAGGCGGACGAAATGGAATAGTTGGTGCCCTTGATTTTGAACGGGGTGGCGAGACAGGCGGAAACGGTGCTGGCCATGATCTGGGTAACCCGGTAGGGGCCGGCGCGCTTGATGCCTTTGTTGCGCATCACGTCGATCGTCTCGGTGAACATTTCGCCGGAAACGCCCCCTGAGCCCATCACGATCCCTGACCGCGGGTTGGAAACCAATGCTTCCGGAAGGTCCGCATCTTTAATGGCCCGGTCCATCGCCATATAGGCGTAGGCCGCGGAGGCGCCCATAAAGCGGTAGTCTTTGCGGTCGATATGTTCTTTAGGGTCAATATCCAACGCGCCGCTAACGTTGCAGCGCAGCCCCATTTCCTGGAAATCTTCCCTGAAGCGGATGCCCGAGCGCCCGTTTTTGAGTGAATCGGTGACGGTTTCTTTATCATTTCCCAGGGGAGAGATGATGCCCATACCGGTAATTACAGCGCGTCTCATACGTTACCTCGTTGCAAGTGCAATTAGCTGGGTGCCCATTCTAATGGTAGTCTGGAATACATTCTAATGCCGCGATGTATTTTAATGTAAGTGCCTAGAAATTGTCAGTTGAGCTGAACAGTCCTACTTTTAGGTCCTTGGTGGTATAAATTTCCTTGCCGTCCACCGAGACGCTACCGTCTGCAATCGCCATAACAAGCTTGCGCTCGATCACCCGTGAAATGTCAAGGCGGAATACAACTTTTTCCGCGGTCGGCAATATCTGGCCGAAGAATTTCACTTCCCCCGCGCCCAGCGCGCGGCCATAGCCCTTGTTGCCCCGCCAGCACAGGAAGAAGCCCACCAGCTGCCAGAGCGCGTCCAGTCCCAGGCAGCCGGGCATAACCGGGTCGTCGACAAAGTGGCATTGAAAAAACCAGAGATCGGGTTTGATGTCCAACTCGGCAATGATCTCGCCCTTGCCGTAAGCGCCGCCTTCGGCGCTAATTTTGACGATCCGGTCCATCATCAGCATATTGGGCGCGGGAAGCCTGGCGTAGCCGTCGCCGAACAATTCGCCGCGGCTTGAAGCGAGCAGGTCGTCCCTTTCATAGGAGCTTTTCTTTGCGGTGTTGGTCATGGGATCTCTAGGGTTTTTCTAACGATTTTTGGAATGCGCGATTCTATCTTATTTGCCAAGTGAGTACAGCCTGAAACACAGATATCGCGGCTTGTTGAATAAAAAACCCCGCCTCGGCGGGGTCGTTTGATTATTCCTTGAGTGATTGCGTCACCTCGTGAATTGCCTTTTTGCCGTCACCGAACAGCATCAGGCTGTGATCCATGGCGAACAGCGGATTGGGCAAGCCGGCGAATCCGGGGCTAAGAGAGCGTTTTACGATTACCACGGTTTTCGCCTTGTCCACATGCAGGATCGGCATGCCGTAGATTGGACTGCCTTTGTCTTCCCTCGCCATCGGGTTGGTGACATCGTTGGCGCCGATAACGATGGCGACATCGGTTTGTTCAAACGTCGGGTTGATGGTTTCCATCTCCACCAGTTTGTCGTATTCGACTTCAGCTTCCGCCAACAATACGTTCATATGTCCGGGCATTCGGCCCGCAACCGGGTGGATGGCATACTCGACCTCGGCGCCTCGCTCTTCGAGCACGTCGGCCAGCTCCCTGACGGCGTGTTGCGCCTGGGCGACCGCCATGCCGTAGCCCGGCACCACAACCACGCGCTGGGCGGTTTCCAGCAGCATCGCAACTTCGTCCGACGAGGTGGATTTTACCTTGCCGCCGTACACTTCATCGGCGTCAACCGCTTCACCGCCTTCCGCCATTCTGCCGAACAGCACGTTTAGCAGTGAGCGGTTCATCGCAACGCACATAATGCGGGTCAAGATAATCCCGGAGGCCCCGACCAGGGAACCGGAAACAATAAGCACGGTGTTGCCCAGGATAAAGCCGGCAAAGGCGGCGGCGATACCCGAGTAGGAGTTCAACAATGAAATTACCACCGGCATATCGGCACCGCCGATCGGCAGCACCAGTGACAGGCCGATAACCAGCGCGATTGCGGCAATTGCCCAGAACGCCGTGGTATTTGACGGGTCCAGGCAAACGGCGACAATCGCGCCGAGCGCCGCCAGCAACAGCACGGCGTTGGCAAGCGGGCCGCCGGGTAGGCTGAAGGAACTCTTCATCCACTCGCGCAATTTAACAAAAGCCACCAGGCTGCCGGTCAGGGTCAGCCCGCCGATCAGCACCGTGAGCCCGATAGAGGTGAGACTGACGATTCCCAAAATGCCCTCGCCGAACGGGTTTGCCGACTCCACCACGGCGTTCGCACCATCGAGTATCGATAGGTAGGTAGCGGATGCCAGGCCCAGTGAGGCGCCGCCGCCAAAGCCGTTAAACAGCGCCACCATTTCCGGCATAGCGGTCATCTGCACCCGCAGCGCGGCTATGGCGCCGATGCTGGCGCCGATCAACATGCCGGCAATAATGTATTCGTAGGAGACAATTTGTTGGTCGGTAAGCGTAACCAGCACCGCGATAAGCATACCGGTAGCCGAGAGCATGTTGCCTCGCACGGCTGTTTTAGGTTTGGTCAGGCCTTTGATGCCGAGAACAAACAGTACAGCCGAGATTAGATAAAGGATATTGACTAATTGAGCTGGCATGGTGGCTTACCTCTTCTTGAACATGGCAAGCATGCGGTTAGTCACCAAGAAGCCGCCCACCACGTTAATGGTGGCGAGCGCAACCGCGGCGCAGCCTAAAATATTGATTAGCGTATCCGACCCGCCGGTACCGGCGGCAACCAGCGCGCCGACCAGGGTGATTCCCGAAATCGCATTACTGCCGGACATAAGCGGCGTGTGCAGCGTGGGGGGCACTTTGGTGATTAATTCAATACCGAGAAATAGGGACAGCACAAACAGTGCCAGTAACAAGACCATAATGTCCATTAGTTATTCTCCTCAGTTTCTTCTGACGGTGAGTCGGTTATTGTGGACGTTTCCTCCGGTTGCGGCGCGGCCAGCGGCGCAAGCCCGAGCAGCTCTCTCATCCTTGTCTGGGGCACGTCGCCGCCGTGGGCGATCACCGTATCCTGGAAAATTTCATCTTCGAAATCGAGGTTGAGGCTGCCTTCCTCAGTGATCAGCAGGTTGAGCAGCGTCTCGATGTTCTTGCCATAGAGTTGGCTGGCGTGGGCGGGCACAGTTGCCGGCAGGTTGTCCGGGCCAATGATGGTAACGCCGTGCTCGACGACGGTTTCCCCCAACCTGGTCAACTCGCAGTTGCCACCGCGTTCGGCAGCAAGGTCGACAATCACCGATCCGGGCCTCATAGCCCTTACCATATCAGCCGTCACCAGGATCGGCGACTTGGCGCCCGGCACCGCGGCGGTGGTTATCACCAGGTCCTGCCGAGCCACCACTTCGGTCATCAACTCGCGTTGACGCCGCAGGAAGTCTTCGCCCTGTTCCTTGGCGTAGCCGCCCTTGTCTTCGGAGGACTCTGTGTCCAGGTCCAACACAATGGGTTTGGCTCCCACCGAAACTATCTGCTCCGCCGCTGCGGGGCGCACATCGTAGGCCTCGACAATCGCACCCAGACGTTTGGCTGTAGCACAGGCCTGCAGTCCCGCAACACCCGCGCCCATAATAAATACGCGGCTTGCGGCCAGAGTGCCGGCGGCTGTCATCATCATGGGGAAGATACGCGGTAACTCCATGGCGCCGATAAGTACCGATTTATAACCCGACAAGGTGGCCATGGAGGACAAGATGTCCATGCTTTGGGCGCGCGAGATTCGCGGCACTAATTCCAGTGCAATGGCGGTAACGCCTCTCCCGGACAACACCCGCGCATTTTCGGGATTCCCTAGCGGGTCCATGGCGCCAATAATAATCTGGTCCTGTCGCAACAGGCCCAGATCCTCGTCTGCAGTGCGCTTGTTGGCGCCGAAGGATTGGACTTGTATCACTATTTCGCCCTGAGAAAATACATCCTGGCGGCTGACGATTTTCGCGCCGGCTTCCTGATAGGCTGAATCCAGATAGCCGGCATTTTCCCCTGCCCCTTGCTCAACGATGATTTCCAGGCCTCTCTTGCTCAAAGCTTGAATATTGGCTGGTATCAAAGCGACGCGTTTTTCGCCGGGCAGGGTCTCTTTGGGTATAGAGACAATCATGCTATTGCGCTCCTCTTATTATTAGTGCCAGGGTTGACCTGACATCACATGGCCCGTGTCAGGCAAATGCATGTGGAAATGGCCTGAACTTTCGGGTCGACAGAAAAAACTGGCGGTATTCTACAGGGTTAAGATTCCGTTGGGTATTCTGTGTTGTTATATCAGCTATTCTCCTCGACGCGCGGGTCGCCGGCGATTTAGCGCTTGTTATGCACTGATAATAACCCTTTCCCAGGGGCTATAACAGCCCTAACGGCCAGCTAATAACTGCGTTCCACGGAAAACCTCGCGATTTTTTCCAAGGCCGTTTTCTCAGCGCTATCGGATAGCGCGACCAGGTAATCCAGCGCTTGCGCGGCATGCCTGCGGGCCTGTTCCAGGGTGTAATCCAGCGCGCCGCAGCGGCTAATCGCCTCGACTATGGCTTCGAGGTGTTCGGCTGAACCCTGTTCAATTGCGGCCCTGACCAGCTTTTGTTCATCGCGGTTGCCGTTTTTTAATGTGTAAAGAAGCGGTAATGTCGGTTTCCCTTCCGCCAGGTCATCGCCGACATTTTTCCCCAGGTCCTCGCTTGCGCCTTGGTAATCGAGCACGTCGTCCACCAACTGAAAGGCCATGCCCACATGATAGCCATAGACCCGCAGTTGCTCCGCTACCTGTCGGTCGGCGCCACTCAACACGGCTCCGGTATGGGTGGCGGCTTCGAATAGCTGCGCGGTTTTCTTTTTGATCACTTGATAGTAGTCAGCTTCGCTAATGTCCGGGTTGCCGGCATTGATAAGCTGCTGCACTTCGCCTTCGGAGATAATATTGGTGGCGTCGGCGATAATGCGCATGATGTCCATGTTGCCGATGGCAACCAGCATTTGAAATGCCCTGGAATACAGAAAATCGCCCACCAGAACGCTGGGTGCATTGCCCCACTTGGCATTGGCGGTAGTCCTGCCGCGCCGCAGCTCAGAAGTGTCGACCACATCGTCGTGGAGCAGGGTGGCGGTATGGATAAACTCGATAACAGCGGCGAGGGGAATATGCTGCTGTTCCGCATAGCCGCAGCTTTTAGCGCTTAACAGCACCAAAAGCGGGCGCAGGCGCTTGCCGCCGGCCTCAATAATATAGTGGCCAATATTCTCCACCATGCCTACTTCCGAGTGAAGTTGCTCGACAATAAGCTCGTTCACTTTGAGGAAGTCTGACTCGGCGGCCTGGTGAAATGGCAGCATTGTGGGTTACCCCCTGTCTGGTAGCGCTCGAATCCTATGAATGGGGAGCCTCACTGTCAAGTGGGGGAAGCTAAACCCCCTTGCGGTGGCCCTCGGTTTCCCTTAGAATTGCCGCCCTTAATTTGACTGGCTCCGGTTACCCGCAGAGGGCGGCATAAGAGTCATGTTGTGGAGCAGAATATGTACGCGGTTATTGAAAGTGGCGGCAAGCAGCACCGGGTGGTAGAAGGTGAAGTTTTGCGGCTCGAGAAATTGGAAGTAGCAACAGGCGATACTGTTGACTTCGATAAAATTCTGATGGTCGCTGATGGTGACAAGGTTAGCGTGGGCGCGCCCTATGTCAAAGGCGGAAAAGTCTCCGCCGAGGTGGTTTCCCACGGGCGTGGCGACAAGGTTAAGGTCATCAAGTTTAACCGCCGCAAGCACCATCGCAAGCAGATGGGCCACCGTCAGTGGTTCACTGAAGTTAAAATCACTGGTATCAAAGCCGGGTAATCCGGGCTTTTAACAGCAGAGAGAGATCAGCTCATGGCGCATAAAAAGGCAGGCGGCAGCACGCGAAACGGCCGCGATTCGGAAAGCAAACGACTCGGCGTTAAGGTGTTCGGCGGTCAGCAGGTTTCGGCGGGCAATATTATCGTTCGCCAGCGCGGTACCCGATTTCACGCCGGGGATAACGTGGGTATTGGCAGGGACCATACGATCTTTGCAACCGCCGACGGCGTTGTGAGTTTTTCTGTAAAAGGCCCGCAGAACCGCAAGTATGTTAGTGTGGTGCCCGCGTAAGGCGAAGTTGGCAGAAAGAAGCCCCGCTTGCGGGGCTTTTTTTATGGCTGTATAAAGCAATTGGGGTGCTATTTGTTTTGATTTGGTGCCATTGTCCCGCGGCTATCTAGGAACGTCTTTTGAGACTCGCTGTAAACCCATCCCTGGGCGCTCAGCGTCGACATCCGTGTCGACGAGGGTCTCAAAAGACGTTCCTAGGCACCCGCTCAGGTCGTCACAAGTAGCACCGCTGTAAGCGGGCGTCTGGGAATAGGGTTAGAGACCCTCACCGGCAGGGATGCCGGTGCGGAGCTTACATGGATGTATTCACAGCGAGTCTCAAACCCTATTCCCAGATGGCTGCGATATAGTGGCACCAAACCAGGACAAGAAACGCCAACTATTGGCACGATGCAGTCATTAAGTCCTTTATAGGGACCAATTACGTAAGATATCTGGTCAAGTGAAAACTAATAAACACAGGTACAACCGCGACTATATACTAGGCGGAATAATGGGATGAAATTTGTCGACGAAGCGCCTATCAAGGTGATGGCAGGCAAAGGCGGTGACGGTTGCCTCAGCTTCAGGCGCGAAAAGTATATTGCGAAGGGGGGCCCCGACGGCGGCGACGGCGGCGACGGCGGCAGCGTCTATCTGCGGGCTGACGACAGCGTCAACACGCTGGTTGATTACCGCTACCAGAGACGTTACCAGGCTGAAAACGGACAGCCAGGCAGGGGCGGCAATTGCACGGGTAAAAGCGGCGAAGACCTCTATTTAGACGTTCCCGTCGGCACTACGGTGATCGATGAAGACACCGAGGAAGTTCTCGGTGATCTGACTGCGCCGGAACAGTCATTAATGGTTGCCCAGGGCGGCAGCCAGGGTCTGGGAAACACCCGCTTCAAGTCCAGCACCAATCGCGCGCCCAGGCAAACGACCGGCGGTAAAGAGGGTGAAAGCCGCAATCTGCGCCTTGAATTGAAAGTGCTGGCGGATGTGGGTTTGCTCGGGTTGCCGAACGCCGGAAAATCCACGCTTATCCGGGCTATCTCGGCGGCTAAACCCAAAGTGGCCGACTATCCTTTTACCACCCTGGTACCCAACCTCGGTGTGGTTAGGGTACAGCCCCACCGGGGGTTTGTGGTGGCCGATATTCCCGGTCTGGTGGAGGGCGCATCCGATGGCGCGGGTCTGGGGATTCGTTTTTTGAAGCACCTGACCAGAACCCGCCTGCTGCTCCATCTGGTGGATATAATGCCGTTGGACGGTTCCGACCCGGTCGCCAATATCGAAGCGATCCACCGCGAGTTGGAGCGGTTTAGCGGCACGCTGGCAAGCCGGGATCGTTGGCTGGTGTTGAATAAGTTAGATCTGTTGGCCGAGGAGGAACGGGAGGCCAGGTGCCGGGAGATTGTGGAAAGGCTTGCTTGGGAAGGTCCGGTAATCAGTATCTCCGCCATTAGCGGGGAAGGAACAAAAGCCCTTGGTGAACGGGTTCTGGGTTACCTGGAAGACTGCTGGGCGCGGGAACAGGATCCTGAAATGGCGGCGGGCGAACGGCAACAGCAATTGCAGATGCAGCGGGAAGCCAGGGAGCGGATCGAGTCGTTGAAACAGCGGCGCAAGGCCGAACGGCAGAGTTCCCGGCGGGAAGATGGCGACGATGAAGTTGAGGTTTTTTATGAACCGTGAACAGTTGAAGTCCACCCGGCGCTGGGTAGTTAAGATTGGCAGCGCCCTGTTGACTGACGACGGCAGGGGGTTGAATCGCCGGGGCATAGAGCACTGGGTGGAGCAGATTGTCGCGCTGTTACAAGAAGGCGTGGAAATTGTGCTGGTGTCTTCCGGGTCCGTAGCCGAAGGCATGACGCGGCTGGGCCGCAAGCACAGGCCTGACAGCCTTCATGAATTGCAGGCGGCCGCCGCGGTCGGCCAGATGGGGCTGGTACAGGCCTATGAATCCTGTTTTCAGCAGCATGGTCTGCACACCGCACAGATACTTGTCGACCACGACGACCTGTCCAATCGGCAGCGCTATTTGAATGCCCGCAGCACGCTGCAAACGCTAATCAAATGGGACGTGGTGCCGGTGGTGAATGAAAACGACACAGTGGTGACGGATGAAATTCGCTTTGGTGACAATGACACGCTCGCCTCGTTGGTAGCCAATCTGGTCGACGCCGACATTCTGGTGATATTGACCGACCAGGATGGGCTATTTGACAAAAATCCCACACTTCACCCGAACGCCAAACTGGTCGGTGAGGGCTCTGCCAACGACCGTGCGCTTGAGGCA
>JANQKW010000077.1 GCA_028280905.1 Porticoccaceae bacterium | reverse complement strand
AGTAGCACCGACGTTAGCGGCCGTCTGGGGACAGTGTTTGAGACCCTCACCGGCAGGGATGCCGGTGCGGAGCTTACACGGACGTATTCACAGCGAGTCACAAACACTGTCCCCAGATGGCCGCGGGCCGTTGGCACCGAACCGAGACAAAGGAAGTCCGCTACTGCTACTAAGCCATCATCCAACATAAAGACTCTCCACCAATGTTCGATGTTGAGTTAGCAAACGACTATATTGACTTTTCTTCGCCGATATTCCCTGAAAACCTTCTTCTAACAGACCTCAAAAAGGTTTCCACAAAGGGCAAATACAGCCTGACCACAGCTGCAAAAAAATCCCTTGATAACAGAAACTTCGTGCTGCGCGACAGCTTTAAGGCTTTTTTCAGGCATTCTTTGCCTTTCTCACGGTCACCATCCATCGCATAGACGCTGGCCATGTTACTGTAGATTCGTGCCTGGCCCGCACGAGATATCTTGTCGTATTGGAAATCGAGCATCTTGTTGATAGCCTCGCTGGATCGCAAATTCCACTCTAACCGGCCAACCACACCCACGCTTCTGAAGATACTGCTTTCGTTTTTCCTGTAAACACTCATCACCTTGTCGATATGTCCTATGTAACCATACTGTGAATTCCACACCGCGCCCATCCAATCGCCGCTAATATTTGACAGTTCTGCAGTTTCGTTAATGTATCGAACAATCAACTCCCTTCGGTACATATGTGAGCACGCGGCAATCGGGTTGCCGAGCAATAGCTCCTCCAGTTTATATATACCTCTCTTTTTTCTGCCGGGAATTATTTTGTAGCTTCCGCCAACATCGACTTTTTTCACCGCATGAGAACACATTGACGCGTCTTCATGGCTATCCAAATAATCCGCTTGAAGCTGAAGCTTATCCGGTGAAGTCCAATAATCATCTCCATCGAGATTTGCAATATATTTACCCGTAGTGCGGCTGAACACCTCCCGATAGTTGGCCCTGGGGCCCTTGTTTTGATCGTGCAACACAGCTGTGATCTTATCGGGGTACTTTTTCTGGAAATCGACAACTATTTCGCGGGTCCGATCAGATGAACAATCCTCGCCAACGACAATTTCAAACGGAAAATCCGTTTGCTGCATTAACGCGCTCTCAATTGCATCGGCAATATAGCTTTCATGGTTATACGCTAGGATTACAACACTTACTTTCATGGTAACGGCGTTTTCCGGTTTTCTGACAGGGAAAGCATAACTGAAATAACCGCGCCGGGATACTTACACAGCTAGGGAGTGTGGTTTACACTATCGACTTGTCTGACAGTTTGTCTTTCGCTTGGCGCATGTCGGCCAGCGCAGGGAAGTTAATCGAAGTTGGGGCACCGTGAATTTATTAGAACATGTCAAACGAGTGAAGTCTTACAAAGACCTTCTTGACATCCTGGTATACAGCTACAACCGTCAAAAGTGGATGCTGAGATTGGACCTCTTATATTGGCGTGACCTGTCACACATCCCGATTGACAGACCTATCTTTATGATGGGCATAAAAGGAGGCGGCCTGACGCTACTGGGGCGAATACTTCGCCGCTCGCCCGACGTTGTGAGTTTTTCGGGCAACGCCAGGTACTGGTCGGGCGCCGACGAAATGTACTTGGGCATGGATCCGTTTCTACCCTTGCAGCTCGGAAGCGAGGAACGGCATGTGCCGGACGATACCAAGTTTCGGTTTAAGGATTGGGCATTTGCCTCCGACATATTTCTGTCGCGTTTTCGTATGGACGAAAGCGACTATGACCAGGCGTCCGCCGAGCGATTCAAACAGGCGATTCGCACCGCGATAAAGGTAAACAGCCGCAACCCGAATGGCGCGCGGTTTTTCGACAAGTCTCAACTTTACACGGTAAAAATCCCGCTGCTAAGAGAGATCCTGGCGGGCTGCAACCCAAAATTTATCGTATTTACACGTGATCCCTACGCCATGTGCTATCGCGCTTTCTCAAAACCCACGCTCGCCACAGCGGCTATTACGCCCCAGCAGCGTCTCGAAGTCGCGAGCAGCCACTGGTCGAATATGTTTCAGATTGCGCTTGATGAGCGGGAGAAAGGCTACAACGACGTTTTTATCATGAAAGTCGAGGACTTCCTTGCAGATCCGGAACCTCACTTGAAAGAGGTGTGCCAGTTCGTTGAGCTGCCTTTCACCACCAAGCTATTACCTCAGAAGGACGATGTGATGCCCATCGGAACACTGAGACGGTCGCGCTGGTACCCGATGAGACCTAACCTTAACGATGCCTGGTTGAGCAAACTGCCGGCAAAGGACATTGGTGTGATCGAGGAACGCTGCGATAAAGTAGCGCAACGACTGGGGTATTCGGCGCCCCAAATCAGCTGAAAAAGAATAGGTAGAACGGAGTTTGAGCCCTAGCCCGCTTTCAATTGTGTCTTAACCCCCACCTCTGCGGGAAAACTCCGGCAAACAGATGGGGGCTAAGCGAAACTGAACCCTTTTATTATAAGACTGCCTAGGCTACCGCCTGTTGACGCCTGCGTGCAACCAGCCCCAACGCGGCAAGTGCTGTGGAAAACAGCCACACGGCGGCGGGTATCGGCACTATATGCACACCGACCTTCTTCAACTTGAAGTCATCGTATTTGCCGTCGGCTAAAAACTTGAACACATTGCCGTAAAAATCGTCCTGGAAATAGTAGGTGGACCAGAAATTTCTTCCCAAGTAAACGTCATCCAGTTCCTTCTGGCCATCCACATACAGCGTAAAGTCATCGGTGCCGTCCCTATCAACATAACTGAAGGTCGCGAATTTGATCTTAGCTTCCTGCCCGAAATCCAGCTTTATGCCTTCATTCGGTCCCTTGCCGTCAATCTCGTGTGTGTTGTCATTGCAGCCATTTTCGCAGGTGTAGACATACAACCCGTAATTTCTGCTGGATGCCATATAAGGCGTACCACGCTGCGACCAGGCGCTCGCCTCGACGGTATGATTGCCGTCGGTGCTGTAGAAAGTTCTGGAACCGGAGGTGTAGCCGGTGCTGTAATAGTCAGTTCCGTTGGGCTTTCTGAAATCAAACGTCACCAGTTTCGCCGAGGCGCTGTAGCTCACCAGCATCAGCAGCGCACAGGCAACGCTTCCTACGAACTTCTTCATCGGCTTTCTCCTTAAAATTCCGCCTAGAAACCAATATATGAAAAGCGGCGTTGTTATTACTTCTCACTGCCGCCAACCTGGGAGCAGGGACACGAAATAAGGCAATTTTTGCACCAAAACGGAAAATATCTTTATATTTTATAGCCTTAACAGAATTTGTAAGAATTGTTACAGCAAAACGCGCCATTTTTGTAAATTAATTCGACAACTTGCGCGTGCTGACGCCCCAAAACAACGCTGAATAACGGGGATTGGGGCAAAAATGACTTAGGTTTCGGGTTCTGAAGGTGGGGGGAACCCGCTATTCAGCGTGATATTGGCGAAACGGGGGTCGACCAACCCCACGCAAATGTAAGATAGTCCGACATTTCACAGGTAATGGGCTGGAATCGAGTGGACAACTCATATTTTTCACGCCTGCTGCCTTGCTGATCACGGTTCAACATCGCCCAATTCCGCCAGCAACGCAATGGCTGCTTCCCGCTCCTCAAAGTCCACGCCACTTTTCAGCGCAAGCTGCAACGCCTGTTTGGCCAAGGCCGGGTTATTATCTCCATAATAGGCCACGGCCAGATGGTAGTGATAGGTTGGTGCTCCGCCACCTGCCCTAGCCGCCGACTGCAATAGCGCGATAGCCCTGGCTGAATTGCCCAGTTTGTGGTGAACCCATCCCAAGGTATCCAACAGTTCCGGCTTGTCGGAAAACCGGAAAGATTGGGCAATCTCCAACGCGCGTTTCAGGTTCTCCTCACTGGCAAGTTGCTCCGCGTACAGCATGGCGAGGTTATTTTTCGCCACTTCATTGTCAGATTGTAGTTCCAATACGGACTCGTACACCTGCGCGGCTTGCCGGTAATCCGGAACCCGTTGATAGACGTTGGCAAGTAACAACAGCAATTGCGTGTTATCCACATTCGCTTCCAACCCGCGCCGATACGTTGCGACTGCACCATTAAAATCGCCCTCTTTAGCGTATAGCCCCGCCAGCATTGCGTAGCCGGAAACAGCCTTCGGCTGCAGGGCAATTGCCTGCTCAAATGCCCCCACCGCGTCGGACCGCTGCCCGTCCTCGGCATATATTTCCCCTAGCATCTCATGGACGTGCGCATGGGAGGCGTTATTCTTAAGGTGCGCTTGTAACATGTCCAGCGCTTCATCACGCCGGCCCAACGCCAGGTAAGAGTCAACCAATCCCTGTAACGCCTGTACCCGGCCGGGCTCCGCTTGCAAAGACGATTGGTAAGCCGCCAATGCAACCTGATGGTCGCCTTTTGCCGCTGAAACCCTACCGCTGAGATAGTGACCAAGCGCCCTGGTGCGCTCCGCGGCCACGAGTGATTCAACCACTTCCGATGCGCTCTCCCAGCGCTGTTGCCTGGCCAGTGTTTCCACCAACATGGCATTGACAACCTGGTCGGTAGAGTTGCGCAGCGCAGTGCGCAGTAATTGCTCCGCCACATTCAAATTGCCGTCCGCCAACTCCAACCTACCCAGTTCCTTCAGCGCGATAAGGTTACCGGGTTGGATATCCAGCACTTGGCGGTAATTGTCTCTGGCCAGTTCAGCTGCGCCGTCTTCTGCGTGTGCGCCGGCCAACATAAGCAGCGCATCCACGGAATCCGGACTGTTCTTCAAAACCGACCGCAAATCAACGATTGCGCCACCCGTGTCATTTTCCGCCAGCGCCAAACCGGCGCGGGTCAACAGTGCATCCGCATTCTCCGGTTCCATCAGCAAAATTTCCTCAAGAATTGCCTCCGCCGAGTTGCGATCGCCGCGCAGCAGCGCGAGCTGAACCAAGCTGTTGCGGGCTCGCAATGAATGGGCTCCCTGTTGGTTATTGTCAATTATCTGCCGATAAAGCGCCTGCGCGTCTTCAAATTGGCGTTTCTTAATATGCACTTGGCCCAGTGCAAACTGCAGTTCGACAAGTTCGGGATCATTGGCTAAAAATGTTTTGAGCGCTGTTTCGGCGCTGTCCAGATTGCGCTGATTGGCCAAAAACTCAGCCAACCACAATTTGATTTGCAAATTGTCTGGTTTGCCTTTTATCACCTCCTGTAACAGTGATTCGGCATCATCGATGCGATTGTGCTGCTCATAAAACTTGACCAGCAGGTAGTGATAAAACAGATTTTCCGGATAGTCCTCTATCAGTTCCCGGTAGACATTTTCTACGTCCTGCCATCGCCCCTGTTTACCCAGCACATCGATTTTCAGCAGCTTAAGCGTAGCGTTTTTACTTTGCGTGGCTATGCCGTCACCAATCACCGCTAACGCTCGCTCCGGGTCCTCGGCCTTGTAAACTTCGCTCAGTATCGAGACGGCCGCCACGTGTCCGGGCTGTTCCTTGAGCGCCAGTTCCGCTTCCAAAACAGCTTCCTTGGGCTTGTTTTGTCGAAAATAAACACTGCCGCGCAAGGCGTGGCCATCGGGGTTATTCGGCTGCTGCGCCAAAATGGCCTCAGCATGCTCCAGCGCCTTGTCATAAATGCGTCCGGCATAATACATTTGTCCTATTTTCAGGCGCGCGGCGATCATTGTCGGATCCAGCTCAATAGCTGCCTCCAGATTGGCGAACATCTGTTGCCAATTTTGTTCCCGCTCGGACAGTAACGCGAGTAAATAGCGCGCCCCGGCGTGCTGTTCATCAATTTGCAGCGCGTTTTTAACATCTACCCGCGCTTTTTCGTAATTACCCTTTTCATAGTGATTTTGCGCCCGCTCGAAGTATCTGGCCTGGCGCTCTTTGCCGCCGGAGCAGGCTGACAGAAGCAGCGCCAACACTATTGTTAAAACTGCAGATATAACCGGTCTTTTCATAAGGGTTTCCCTATTCCGATCTATAAAATTTCCCAGGCGCCGCCGTATTTTAGTTTTGCAATCCGATAATCAGCAAACTTAACAGGCCCGAAACCTTCAGCACGACATTATTTTCCGGCTTGCGACTTAACAAGTATTCGCAGGCATACAACAAAACCGCAAATCGCAATGTAATATGACCGATCATACTGCCGTTAAATCGATCGGCCGGTATCAACGAAGCCATAATTACCAGAAAAAGCACCAAATAATCCTGGGTGTCCAGGCGAAATAATTCCCTGCGCGTCATCCTGATCGCCAAAACCAGCGATGCTGCGATCACGAACATATAACCATCAATGGCCAAACTCATCAGCGCGCGATCCAGCGAGCTTACAACCATACCGTAGACAACAAAGGCGCTGGCGCTGAAGCAAATCAAGCGGCCGGTCCATGCAGGGTATTTGCGAAAAACCGCCCAGGTCAATGCCAGAACCAATGCCGTGTACAAACTTAAACGCCCAATCTCCACCGGATTGCCGGAAATGAATATGGCACAGAAAACCAGGAACACACCCAACAGCCAGGTGATAACTTCCGTGGAATGGTAGTAATACCAATTTACCCTTCTCAACAACCAGTTGCGCCTATCCTTCCCGTCGTAGACGCCTGCAGAAGGACGGACCTTCCAGTCGGTGATTCTCCCCCAGGCAACAAGGCTCAAGATAGCGAAACAAAGAAAACCGTAGACAAGAAATACCAGCGCATCTGATTCATAGCGCATAATATAGGCCGTGAGCACAAAAACAGCCTGTATCGCATACAGGATGGCAACCACTTCGTAGTGCTTAAACCCGAGCTTCAGGAACTGGTGGTGCAAATGACTTTGATCGGGCGAAAAAATGAAACGCCCCTGCAAAAAGCGCAGCGTGATAACAGTCGCCGTATCCAAAACCGGCAAGCCCAGGATAATCACCAGCAGGAACGGGCTAAACGGCGCCGCTTCGTGCTGCGTCACCATTATCGCCAAACTGGCGCAGATGAACCCCAAAAACTGGCTGCCGGTATCGCCCATAAACACCCGAGCTGGATGCGTATTGAAGCGCAAAAACCCCAGCAAGCCCCCCGCTACCGTAAAGGCCAGCAAGGCAATCGTCAATTCACCGATATACAGCCCCAGGAAAGCCAAAAAACAAAGGCTTAACAAACTGTTTCCCGCCGCCAAACCGTCCAACCCGTCAGACAGATTAACGGCATTGGTTATGCCCAACACAAACACAAAAGTCAGCGGGTAAGACAGCCAGGCCGGCATCACTTCCAGCCCCATAAACGGAACCTGCCGAATCACAACGCCGCTGGCGAGCAGAATAACGGTTGCGATTGCTTGTCCCAGTATCTTGCGGCGATACCCCAGGTCTATGGTGTCGTCCAGGACACCAAAAACCACGATCGTGGAGGTGGCCAGAAACAGCATCAGATAGTCTGAATCAAATCCGACCCAGAACAGCAATGAGACAAAAACGCCGATTACTATCGCCAGTCCGCCGCTGCGCGGAACACTGTGATCATGAATTTTACGGTGATCGGAAGGCTCATCCACCAAACGCAGGGTTACCGCATACCGTATAAAAACCGGCACCAGCACGGTAGTTAGAAGCAGGGAAAGAGCAAAACCGAGAAACAGATCCATAACACCCTTCAGCAGTCCGTTAAAAGCTACCTACATTCTGCAGAACGGTAAGTGAGCATTTTGTTGTTGCGACTTTTGGAAAACATATAAGCAATTTAATCCGGCACGTATTCACTCACCAAAGGATAAAATGCTGTTATAAAACTCCGCAATTGAAACTCCACGTCCGCCACCTCAAAATCATCCGGCAAAGGTATTACCGCTCTCACCAGCGCCCCGTCAGTTCGACTGCGGGTTAGAGAATCCCAAAAAATATACCACTTAGCCATGTATTCGTTTGTAATAATTCTGCCCCTTTGTTGAAACCAGTAGTATACCAACTGCCTTGTTTCACCCTTTTCAATGACGACGCGATTAACAAAAAGCATCTCCCCCGCAACATCGTTCCCGGCATAAAATTCATCGGCGGACGACAATTTAAAAGACACTTGGCTGATATCAGTAATGTCCCAGCCGTCGCCCGGAATACAAGAGCGCGGCGAATGGACTGATGACGCCTTGCGCTGTGAATCGTAATACGCCATATACAAGTTGACCGGCAGCGTATGAATACTCGATTGAGCTTCCTCCTCAACGTTTTTCAGAGGTCCATTAAATGAATTGTGATGAAAATCTGCAAGAAAATAGTCCGTCAGCTGCAATTTCTCGAGAATAGGCGGTTCAACCATGTTCTCGCGCCCTACCCAACCCTTGTGTAGCAGCGGAAAGGACGCGAAGCTCTCCCTTGCCGGAATACTGTCCTGTTTGCCAACAAAATAAAAGGACATGGGCACGGCAACCAGCAACACAAGCATGGCCGCCCAGACAGGCGTATTGATCGGAGGGCACGCATCTATTTCAATGGCAGGGTTGTTTTTTCTGCCAAATTCAAAGTCAAAGAGATCCAGGAATCCGCCGTCTTTTCTGGAAAACAGATAAATTACCCATATCTCGAATGTCAACGCTGCCAGGCACGCCATAAACACAACCCATCCTTCGAAATCGTGCAACACGCCTTCAGCTGCGGCTATGCCAAAATATTCGACGGTTACGCCAATAACACCGATTCGAACGCTGTTCATCAGCACCGTAATTGGAACTGTCGAGAAGAAAATCAGAAGCCTCTGCCAGACCGGCCCCTTGTAGATATAAGCGATTAGAAACCCAAAGCTGACTAACGGAAAAAGGTAGCGGAGACCGCTGCAGGCCTCCACTACCTGAAGTTGGTAAACGCCGAGATCAATGATATTGCCTTCCAAAAAAACGCTGATGCCAAACAGCCGAACAATCGCGACACCCAACGCCGACGAAATCAATTGCAAATTATTTGAAAGGCTGTTGTAGAAAAAATCCGGCAGCGGAATCATAAAAAACAGATAAGCCAGCGGCGCCCATATCAGCAGCGTGCCGCGTATACCCAGCCAGAGCACTGAAAGCGCAAAAATACCGAAAAGAAACGCGTATTGCGTCAGCGCCAGCAGCGCGCTGCCCTCTCCCAATAACCACAGCAGCAACGCGAAAACAAGCAACAACACACCTAGGTAACCGCCCTGGCCAATGTGCGGTGCAATTTCATCTCTGCGTTGCCACAGCATATACACGCATACCGCGGGTATCATATAACCGTGGCTGTAGTCCGGCTCCTTCCACTGTTCCAACAGCCAAACCAGGCCATCCTTACAGACGATACCGAGCAACAGCACACTAATTGAGAACAACCAAAATTCCTTTGATTGTAATAATCTAGTCATATGTCGCTCCGCAGTATAAACAGTTTTCCACCCGCCAAAGACATCCCTATAACTGCTGTATCCACTTCACCATCCTTGCTAGTCCCTGATTGTTGTCAAAATCCGGCGCGAAGCCAAATTCGCGGAGCTTGTTTGAAAGATGGTGGGTTGATGTGCACAATTTTTTTATCCGGCTGGTCGAAACCGGCAGGTCTTTACCGGTTAGCTTGATGAGCAGGTCAAACGGTAAAGCCATCGCATAGGCAACACTGAACGGCAGCGAAATAGGCTCGCGTCTCTGCAGCACCGCTGCAATGATTTCACCAATTTTTCTCGTGCTTAAATGTGGTTCGTCAGAGTAATTAAAAATATGCGCCCCCGCCTGCATATGCTCCATTAGATAGACGGTAGCTGCCACCAGGTTTTTCACGTAGGCCATTGACTTAATGTTTGCACCGCTGCCTATGGTGAAGTAGATTCCCGACTGGACCTGCTTGATCAGCCGGTAAACATTGGCAAAGTTCCTCTCCCCGTAAACGACCGTCGGCCTGACAATCACCGCCTCCCTGGTATCGTCCTCAGCGGCCCAAGCCTTATACAACCTCTCTGCGGCCAATTTAGACTGGCCGTAATAATTAATTGGTGCAGGTTCCATATCTTCGTGGGAAGGCGTCAGGTTGTCTCCGTAAACGGCTACGGAAGAGTAAAACACAACCCGTTTTACTCCGGCTTCCGTCGCCGCTTCAAGCAGGTTTCGGGAGCCGGATTCGTTGGTTTCAAAGTACCCCTGGCGGGTGATGCCAAAGTCTTTATGCTCCGCCGCAAGATTGATGGCGATATCAAACTCGCCCGGCACGAGAACGCGCTTTAGGTCCTCCGGAGCGCGAATATCGCCCTGTCGAAATTCAGCGTTGCAGTCAAAATCCGGCGCCTTTAAATCCATATTCACTACATCCCTGTCGGCCAGGGCTTCATATAAGTGGCTGCCTATAAAGCCGGAACCGCCTATCACAAGTACTTTCTTCCTGTTTTCCATATGCCCGATCTCAATTCCGCATTCGATCAATAAATTCCGTTAACTCATCCGCATGATTGTCAAAGCTGAACTGATGTTTCGCCAGCTCTCTAATCGATTCGCGCATAGCGTCATATTCGCCAGAAGACAGCTCATTTAAGGCACGGAGGTTTGCTTCCAGTTGCCGGTAGTCAGACGGCTCGCTTACCCAGCCGAGCGATAGCTGTTCTACTGTTCGCGCCCCCTCGCCACCACCACAATATAGGACGGGCAAACCCGAGGCAATCGCCATATAAATTTTTGATGGAAAAGCGCCATATATGGAGCTGGCCAAAGGAATGAGGGTGGCATGATAGTCAGCCAGCGCTTGCGGAATCTGTGCTTTAGGAAGCGTCCCGTGATAGAAAACTCCGCAATCAGGGTTGCTCTTGATATAGCTTTGGATAAGCTCCCGCTCATTGCCGTCGCCGTATATGTGCAACTCAATACCGAGCGCATTAAACTGAATATTTTTACAAATACCATGTAAACCTTGCGCCACGCCGAGCAAACCCGCGTAGACGATTTTTATCCTGCCTGACTCAACGGACGGGAATGACTCTATGTAGGGGGAAATATGGTCCAGGTTGCGGTACAGAAACACTGCTTTGTCAGGTTGTTGCTTTTTTATATGCTCTACGGTTTGTTGTGACTGGGCCGTGCAGGCATCCGCGGCAGCGTAGATATACGCCTCCAGTTTTTCGAGAAATCGATAAAAACCGTTTTTCGAAATTGCCCCTAGTTCGTAGGCGGACAGCGGCCATATATCGGATATGTTTACCAGGGTTTTCGCTCCGGTAATCTTTGACAACAACACAGCCGTAAACCCGGACAGCAGCGGCGGACTATTAATAATCAGCAGATCGGGGCGCCTTCGCAAAAGGTAGGGCAGCGAAAGCAGAATAGTCAACGAAAAGGAGAGCATATTGGCGATACGAAGCAGTATCTTTTTGGAGTTCGACGGGTATAACCAATAACGGCGGGTGACCAGGCCGTCACAGGTTTCTTTGATTACCAAGCTTCCCCTATAACCCTGGTAAATTTTGCCGGTCGGATAATTCGGAAACGCCGTGATTACCTCCACATCGGCGCCGCGTTGCTGCAAACTTGCCGCCATTTTCGAAATCCGTGAAGCGGCGGCCCCGGTTTCCGGCGGGTAGAACATACTGACGATATTGATCTTGATAGCGTCAGCGAAACGATAAGACATAATGTTGTTATTCCGACTATTTACCTCAGTTTCAACGCACAGCGTAAATCACGGTAGCCAGCCTAGCCGTTATTGCCGCAGCTGCCCCACTCCTTCTTAGCAGAGCACGAAAACACCCAATTCTTACAGAAAATAATGAAAATAGAATGTCAGAGTTTCCCTATCGCGTAGGACAGTTCCATTGGTAATGCGCTTCTCTTGCGTATAACTATCACCTTGTTGTCCAGCTTCTTGCCAAATTCGGGGCAATAGCATGCCGGCTCAACAGAGTAGGCGAAACCCGGTGGAATCTCCACCACAGCAAGAGCCATCCCCTGAAATATCAGACGAACGGTGCCGCTGCCGTCATCCTCCGCGGCGATATCGGGGTGGAGGTGAATATAGGTCTCGACCAAGTGATCTCCCCGACCCTCCAGATGATCGGAGATATGCAGTTTGGTTAGTGTTTTTCCCTGTTCCGCCAGCGAAATCCGAGCTTGACGCCGGTGGGCGATCCTGCCCTTAACACCGAAAAAACCTCGGTACTGGCCGCAAAAAACCAGCTCATCACCAAGCTGTGTAATTGACGCCGCCTGCATTTTTGCCCGTCTCGCCACGCGAAACTCGCCCCAGATCTCAAACTGTTCATCGCCGTCTACCGCACAGGTGTTATGAGCTTTGGTTGAACGCACATGCCGCCGCATTTGGCCGGGCTGGTATTCGTACAGTCCTGTGTCCACTACCAGAGGCACATCATTTAACATCAATTCATAACTCAGCAAATCACAGTGCGCGTGGCCCGGCTGGTACGCCGGCCCTATATCACTGCATTTGATCACAAACCAATCCCTCTGACCGCGATAGCCATAGACGCCACTGGCGGTTTCGTTGATAACGGTAATATTTTTCCTTTTCGGAACCGGAAGCTGCAGGGCCGCCGCATAGTCTTCCAGCTCAGCTGCGGACGGCCCGCCGTTTAACGTAGAGTCGTTGAACAAAGGTATTTCACCGTCCGGGCGAACTATCTCACCAAACCAGCGCAAGCCGTCGACAACCACCTCAGCCAGCTGTTCTGTCAAGGCTTTTCCAATGGAGCCAGGGTTCGACTGGGCCAGATTGTAGAGGTCCAAGCAACCCGCCAGCACAATAGCGTGATATTGCGGTGAGCGCTCATAGTGCGCACCGTCCGCCAGAAACTGTTCACGCAACTGCTCCCCGAGAAGCCTCTGCCCCCTTTCCGACCAGCGGCTTGCATCGTCACCTTGAAAAAAAACGCCG
>JANQKW010000375.1 GCA_028280905.1 Porticoccaceae bacterium | reverse complement strand
CCTGAACGCGAGGTTGGCGATAAACAGCAGCAGGCGTTCAAAGGCTTGTTGTCGCGACGCGAACGGGGTGAACCCATCGCCCATATTACCGGGCGGCGGGAATTTTGGTCGCTCAACCTCAAGGTGACAGCGGCGACGCTGGTGCCGCGGCCGGAAACGGAACTGCTGGTGGAGGCGACGCTGGCAACCCTGGATACACCCAATGCGCGGGTACTGGATTTGGGTACCGGCAGCGGCGCTGTCGCGCTGGCGCTGGCCAGGGAGAAACCCGACTGGTCGGTTGCGGCGGTGGATATTGTTCCAGACGCCGTGCAACTGGCCGTGGAAAACGCGTTGCTTAACGGAATCGGCAATCTGGCGATTTTCGAAAGCGACTGGTTCTCCAATATAGATATTCGCGAATCAGGCCCTTTCGACGCCATTGTCAGCAATCCGCCCTATATCGCGCCGGATGACCCCCATCTCGGGGAGGGGGATGTGCGCTTTGAACCCGTCTCGGCATTGGTCAGCGACAATCAGGGTATGGCGGATCTCGAACGGCTTATCCGGCAGTCGTTCGACTATTTGGCGCCGGGTGGCTGGCTGTTGTTGGAGCACGGCCATCAGCAGGGCCGCAAAGTGCGTGAACTATTGGGCAACAGTGGCTACACTTCAATAAACACCATCAAAGACCTTGCCGGCCGGGATCGCGTATCATTGGCGAGGCGGGGTGAGCAATAGGCAAACAGGAGAAACCCTTATGACAGTTCAAGTAGGCGATAAAGTTCCGTCCGGCACCTTTCACGTAATGGGGGAGAGCGGTCCGGAACCCTTGCCGACGGATGAGATTTTTAACGGCAAGAAAGTGGTGTTGTTCGCGGTTCCCGGCGCCTTTACCCCGGGCTGTTCGAATACGCATCTGCCAGGGTTTGTGGTAAACGCCGACAAGATCAAGGCCAAAGGCGTGGACACCATTGTCTGCATGGCGGTCAACGACGCCTTTGTGATGGGCGCCTGGGGTAAAAACCAGAACGCGGATGAGCTCATCATGGCGGCCGACGGCAATGGTGATTATACCCAGGCGCTGGGTTTGCAGATGGACGCCAGTGGCTTCGGCATGGGAAGGCGCTCCAAACGGTTTGCGATGATTATCGAAGATGGCACTATCACCACGCTGAATATCGATGAAAGCGGCATCGACGCCAGCAGCGCGGAGACTATACTCGCCGCCTTGTAGCAACGCCAATATGCACTACTATTAACCCGGCGACGTAATGGAATAAATAGGACATTTATTCCATTGCTGGGTTAAAGACTGCGCCTAAAGCGCTTGTTTCTGCGGTAGGGAAAGGCGTCGCTTACATGGCCGTCGTTGATGGCCTGCTGCAGGCTTTGCCAGTATTGGTAGTCGTAAAGATCGCCATGTAGTTCTTCAAACGCTTTTTTTGCCGCCGGGTTGCCGCTGAAAAACAGCTTGAACTCCTCGGGGAAGATGTCGTTTTCGGCAACCTTGTACCAGGGCCGGTCCGCCATTTCCTCCATCTCATTTCTGGGCTCGGGAATCTTTCTGAAATTGCAGTCCGTCAGCAGGCAAATCTCGTCGTAGTCGTAGAACACCACTCTGCCATGCCGGGTGACCCCGAAATTTTTTAGCAGCATATCGCCCGGGAAGATATTGGCCGACGCCAGCTGCTTAATGGAATTTCCGTACTCGTCCATAGCGTCGCAGATTTGCTGTTGATCCGCGTGGTGAAGAAAAATGTTCAGGGGCTTCATCCGCCGCTCGACATACAGGTGCTTGATAATAATCTGATCGCCGTCGATAACCAGCTTCGAAGGCGCTGCTTTATTCAGTTCTTCCAGCAGTTCGTCGCTGAAGCGGTTTTTGTCAAAAATGAAGTTGCTGTACTCCTGGGTGTCTGCCATCCGGCCCGCCCTGTCAGAGCGGGATACCAGTTTATACTTGTCCTTGACAATCTGTTCGGTAACGGTTTTCGGGGGGTCAAACTTGTCCTTGATAATCTTAAAAACCTGGTCGTAGGACGGCAGCGTAAATACCGTCATTACCATGCCCTTGATGCCGGGGGCGATAATGAACTGATCGTCGCTGGCGTTCATGTGGTTGATAAGGCTGCGATTAAATTCGGTCTTACCGTGCTTATTAAAGCCTATGCTGTTGTACAGCTCCGCCAGTGTTTTGTTGGGCATCAGGGTTCTTAAAAAACGCACGAATCTGGACGGGATAGGCGCGTCCACCATGAAATACGAACGGGTAAAGCTGAAGATAACGCTGGCTTCGTCTTCGTTGAAAATTGCCGTATCGACAAAAATGCCGTTTTCTTCATTGTGCCTGCACGGCAGTATGATCGGGAAGTTGCCGTTGGCATGACTGACGCGTCCCACCAGGTAGGCGGCCTTGTTTCGGTAGAACACCGATTCCAGCATATCTATTTTAAGATCCTTCAGCGGGCAGTCCAGTCGCGGCAGAATTTCCTGCTGAAACGCCCTGACAATGTTGGCCACATCACGACGCTTGTTTTCCCAGGGCGTTGAAAACTCAAAGTCATCGAGAATCTGGCCGGTCAATTCCACCAGATCGTCCTTTTCCGTCTGGTAGCTGATGGAGATACTGTAGTCCGGCGCCGGTTTCTCCTCGATCGGCCGCGAGGGGAAGACGAACAGGTTGTCGTCATTTATGTATAAATGGTCAAACTTGGCGCAAAAGATGGAGTTAAAAAACGTTTCGGCAATTTCGTAGTTGGTGTGACCGCTGACCAGGCTGGCATAAGCGGATTTCACCTCCCGCCAAAGCTCTAGGTTACTGGTGTTTTTGCTGGTGACATCCTGCACCAGCTCTAGAATTTCTTGGCTTTTTAGCTTGTACAAATCCAGGCGGCGGGTGTTGGATGACAGGGCGCTGTGCCAGTCGGCGGCTTCAAACCGCGCTTTTGCCACCAGTGTAATGTTTTGAAAATCCGCGAAATAGGAATCGAATCCGTTGAGAATGGTCTTGGCAATTCTGCGCGCCGTTGGTGATGCTTTTTCTAACATTGCCGGTCCTATTAACCTGGCAATGAAATAAATGTCCTATTTATTCCATTGCGTCGCCCAATAAAATCTGGCGGAATTACGCGGAATCCCTCTATTTTATTGGGCTCGCGCCGTCTTTGACGGCGGCGACACATCCCTGTGCCGCTTTAACGTGAGTTCGAACTGAACAATCAATCCTCGTCAAGCGCGGCTTTCAATGCCTCTACTTGTATCAGGCTCTCTTCTCTAGTGAGAGGCGTCCGGTTTTGCTCCGGCAGCTTTGCCGGCCTCTCGATAGTCAGTTGCTTTCCGGCGATAGCCATCCGCACCTGATCTCGGTAGTGCTTTTGGAATTCCGGGTAACTTTCCGCCTCGGGCGCTGAGGCGAGTTTTTGCCAGCCGGTAACCCGGCCGGCGTGATACACGGCGGGATGGCTCCAATTCTGTTCGATTTTCGGGCTGGGGGCGTTACAGGCTTCAAGGTAAGCATCGCGCGGCGTGGGAATGCCAATGGCTTGGTTGAGGCTTTCACAACAGCGAATCATACGGTTCAGCGTTGGCAGGTATTCAGACTCCTCGATAACGGCTTTCGCGCCGTTAAGCACCTGTTCGGGTGTAAAAATCTGCAGCGATGAAAGCCACAGGCGCTTGGCCTGGTTCAAGACCGCCGTGTCGCCGAATGCGGCGTGGTACTGGTTGTGGTAGTTGATGCGAAACAACGCAAACACCTGGTTGATCGCATCGGTCAATTGTTCCTGGCGTTCAGTTTGCCCAGCTTCGGTCAGAGAGGTCTTCGATGATGCTTGTAGCTCTTGTACTGACTGGTTGATGAGATTTTTGCTGTTTTCCATGGTGGATTTCTGCAGTTTGCGATTGACTGTACGCCCACTGGCGCTTGACGTGCTGGAGGAACTTGGTGTTCCATGAATTATGCGCGCGACCGGTTTCGCGCCAGAATAACACAAAGGCGGGAATTTCCTTTTCGGCAAACGCGCGCGGAATGTTGGCCATGTCCAACACTTCGAATAGGTCTTCCGACGGCGTCCAGTCGGGGCTTATCACGTGGGGGTCGCTTTCGTGCTCCAGCGCAGAGGTGAACTTAACCCACTGGCGTTTTACGTGTTGGATAAACTGGCTGTTCCAGGTGCTGGACGCTATTCCACGCTCCTGCCAGTAAAGAATAAATTCGGGAATGGCGTCCTCAATAAAGTTGGCGTTGATTTCAGCGTGCTGCCTGAGAATATTGATAGCGTCGCCGGAGGGCCGCCAGGATTGTAGCATCGTCACCTGTTGCCCCTTTTGCGCGGCAGCGGCTTGTTCGCTGCGCCACGACCTTAGTGTCTGCTTAATGAATTTGGCGTTCCAGCTGTGGCGCGGTTCCCCCCGCTCGTGCCAGTAGATAACAAATTCGGGAATCTGCTCCAATGCGAAGGCTTGCGGCACACCGTACAGGGCCAGCTGGCGCAGCGCCTCTTCATCCGGCTGCCAGTTGGGTGCGATCAGGTTGGCGCCCTTGCCGGTCGTTACCGCACGATTTCGCTGCCGGCCGGGCGGCGTCCGCGTCGGGCTCAACCTGTCACCGGCGTGCAACCCTTGCAGGCTAAACCGCAAAAGGCCGCTGGATTCGAAAGGTCCCGAGTGAATTTCCAGCACCCCCTGGTCTCGCAGGCTATTGCTGATCCGCTGAATGTCTCTGCCGTTCCAAAAGGGCGTCAGCCGGCTCAGTTGCTGGCTTCCCACCTCAAACCCGGGTTGGCTGGCCGCTGCGCGCGGCGGGTTAAGCAGCGTGACTTCATACAAAACCTGCAGTAATACCGCCTCCTCCAGGCCAAGCGTGACGGCTAATTGCGGGGGTATGACCAGCGGTTTTTCGGTGAGCAACGACATGGCGCCACTTTAGCAGAATACCGGCTTTCAGAATAGAAACATCGGCGGCGCATGCGGCATTTACGTTTCGCGCAGGCGTAGTACAATGTGCCGGGGAATTTTGGTTTCCAGGTGTTGTTAGCTACCCCTTGTCTTTGCATTCAAGCTGTCGGATGCTGTCCTGATTTGTTCCAATACCGTCCCACACTGTTGCTTGGCCCGCCGGGACAAGTGTTTGGAAATTGCGCCGAGGGAATCCCAAGGCAAAAAAGGTTTTTTATGGAATTCTGCAAGTACCTTGCACTGGTCGCCATGGGATTGACATCGGCGTGTCCCGCCGCGGCGGAGATATCCGAAGGGGATTACCTGGTTGATTTACCGTTGGTGGCCGCTGCTACCCGGCTGAGCCAGCCGGTTTCGGAGTCGCCTGCCTCTATCACCATCATTGACCGCGATATGATATTGGCGTCCGGATTCCTGGAAATTCCCGACCTGTTACGGTTGGTGCCGGGTTTTCAGGTGGGGCTCTCCTGGCGCGATCACCACACGGCGTTTGCCTATCACGGACAATCCGATGGCCTGACCAGGGACATGCAGATCCTTCTGGATGGCCGGACGGCTTTTGGTGCGCAGTTTGGTCTTGCCGACTGGGATCATCTGGGGATTACGATTGACGATCTGGAGCGTATAGAGGTGGTGCGGGGACCCAGCGGGGCAGCCTATGGCTCCAATGCGTTTTCCGGCACCATCAATCTGGTCACTCGCGACACTTCCACTACACCGACCTGGCATTTGAGCGCCGTAAGCGGCAGCAATGACCACGGGCAGCTCAACGGGCGATACAGCTACCATGGTGATTCGCTGGATTACCGATTCGCCGCCACCTACTTTGAAACCGAGGGCTTTGATAATATCAATGACCAGGTTGACGCCATCTCGCTGAATTTTAAGGGCCGCTACCAAATGCGGGAAAACCAGTCTTTGGATCTTCACCTCAACTACGGTGGCGGTGATTCCGGCAGGGGCGGGTTGATTCCGCCGTTTGACCCGGTCGGTCAGAAAGAGATGACTGAAAGTAGCGTCATGTTGCGCTGGAATATTGCCCAAACCTCCTACGACAATCTGCATGTGCAATTTAGCCATATTCGCTCTCGCGAAAAGGATCGCTACGACATCGGGCTGATCTCCGAGCTGTTGGGGATTGCGCCCGACGAGGTGCCCGCGATAGCGAACGGGTTGCCCGACGGCGTGCTGGAGGCGGCGATTTACGACTTTGAATCCCAGCGATTGAATCTGGATATCCAGAAGACACAATTGTTCACCGGTGACGCCAGGCTGGTGTGGGGTTTCGGCATTCAGGAAGATATCGTGGACGGCGACATGACCTTCGCACCCAACCCGGATGACTGGGAGGACGTTAAGGGGCGTATCTACGGGAACCTGGAAAAAAAGCTGGGGAAGTTTTCCCTCAATGGCGGCGTTTTATTCGAAGATGGTGACTTAGCGGACGGCAACCTGTCCAGTCGATTTGGGCTGAACTACCACTTTACCGCGAACCAGACAGTCCGCTTGAGTTACGCCGTGGGCTACCGCCAGCCGTTTATCGGCGAGGCCCGCCATCTGATTGCCCTGTATAGCAACGGTGTGCCTGTAGATACCATCATTTACACGCCGCAGGTGCCCAAGCCGGAGAAAGTGGAAGCCTACGAAGCGGGTTATGTGGCGCTAATGCCGCAGCACGGACTTTACCTGGAAGCCAAGCTCTACCGGGAAAAATATACCGACCAGATACATCAACGGATAGATCCGGATTTTCCCGACCCGATTGCTTTCTTTCCACCGGGCACCCTATTTCGCGACAACAGTGGTGAAACCACTATCGACGGCTTTGAATTTGGCCTGCGGTGGCGTATTTCCACAACAACCGACCTGTGGTTGAGCTATGCCTACGCCAACGCTGAGCAATTTGACCAGCCGGGGGCAATACGAAGCTTCCTGCTGTATAACGGCACCCCGGAGCACACCGGGAGCCTGCTGATCTCTCGCAAGTTCAAAGGGGATTGGCAGTTAAGTTTGGGCTACTACTATTTCGACGACATGTCCTGGCACGAACCCCTGGGCGTAAGCGGCAATTTCGTGGAACGCTACGACCGGGTGGATATGAGGATTGCGAAGCGCTTTAAGGTATCGTCCGGCAGCCTGTTGGTGGAGCTGATTGGCCAGAACCTCGGCGATGACTACAGAGAATTTCGTCCAATAAATCAATTTACAACCCGGGGCTTTGCGCGAGTCAGCCTGGAGTTTGACTAGACCACTGTTGTATTTAACGAGAGATCGGTTAATCGGTGAAGAAGAAAAAATCCGCGTTTGTCTGCAACGATTGCGGCGCTGACTACAGCAAATGGCAGGGCCAGTGCACTGAGTGCGGGGCCTGGAATACCCTGAGCGAAGTCAGGTTGGCCGTGCGCTCCGCATCGTCCGGAAAGTTGAGCGGCTTCGCCGGGGTGGCGGACGGCGTTGTTACCACGCTGGATGAAATCGATTTGGAGGAATTGCCGCGGCTCAAAACCGGCACCCAAGAACTGGATCTGGTTTTGGGCGGCGGTTTAGTGCCCGGTTCCTGCGTATTGATCGGTGGGCACCCCGGCGCCGGCAAAAGCACATTGTTACTGCAGGTACTCTGCGACTTGTCCGGCAGTGTCGCGGCGCTCTATGTAACCGGTGAAGAGTCCCCGCAGCAGGTTGCCATGCGCGCTCAACGGTTGGGCCTGCCCACCGGCAAGCTGCAGATAATGGCGGAAACTGCCGTTGAAACCGTTTGCCAGAGCGCGGAGCAGGTCAGGCCAAGTGTTATGGTAGTGGACTCAATTCAGGTGATGCACATGGAAGACATTGCTTCTGCGCCGGGAAGTGTCTCCCAAGTCCGGGAGTGCGCGGCCATGCTGGTGCGCTTTGCCAAGCAAACCAATACTGTGCTGCTGTTGGTGGGACATGTCACCAAAGACGGCAGCCTTGCCGGCCCCAAGGTTCTGGAGCATATGATTGACTGCTCGCTGATGTTGGAGGGCGACAGCGACAGCCGCTATCGAACCCTACGCAGCATGAAAAACCGCTTTGGCGCCGTCAATGAGCTGGGTGTTTTCGCTATGACTGAGCGGGGTATGCGGGAAGTGGCCAACCCTTCCGCAATTTTTTTACAACGTGGCGATGCGGTATCCTCCGGGAGCCTGGTGATGGTTGTCTGGGAAGGCACCAGGCCGCTGCTGGTGGAACTGCAAGCGTTGGTGGACGACAGTCATCTGGGAAATCCGCGCAGGGTGACGGTGGGCCTGGATCACAATAGGCTGGCAATGTTGCTGGCGGTACTGCACCGCCACGGCGGCCTGATGGTTGGCGACCAGGATGTGTTCGTCAATGTGGTGGGTGGAGTAAAGGTTTTGGAAACCAGTGCCGATTTGGCGCTGCTGCTGGCGGTTATTTCCAGTTTTCGCGACCGGCCGCTGCCGCCGGATTTGGTGGTATTTGGGGAAGTGGGTTTGTCCGGGGAAATCAGGGCGGTGCCAAATGGCCAGGAGCGTTTGCGGGAGGCCGCCAAGCACGGTTTTAAGCTGGCTATTGTGCCGGCCGCTAACGCGCCGAAGGAGCCTATAGACGGCATGCGGGTGGTAACGGTAAAGAAAGTCACCGAAGCGATAGATGCGCTGGTATCTGTGCCTTAGGTTGTATTTGTTTACACTTTTCAGACATTTACGGGAATAGATTTCGACTCGTTTTTAGAGGCGGTATTGTGCCAGTAGCGGACGTTTTTAGGTCGGAGCCAGGTTCCCGTCCCGCCAGGGGAGGTTTATCCGTGACCGGCCGTTAAGTTTGCCAAATTGCCGGCGCTGCGGTAA
>JANQKW010000400.1 GCA_028280905.1 Porticoccaceae bacterium | reverse complement strand
CCCGAAAACCGTCGGGTGATAACAGCTTCAATGAGCACTTCGACACCCCAACCCTGAGCGCGGAATTCCAATGGCTGCGTACACCTTACCCGGAAAAGTTTATCAGCCTGTCCGAGCGGCCGGGACATTTGCAGCTGAAGGGCAGGGAATCCCTGGGCAGCCTGTTTGTGTCTTCACTGGTCGCCCGCCGGCAGCTGGATTTCGACTTTCGGGCGGAGACAAAGCTGGAATTCGAGCCCGAGTCCTTCCAGCAGATGGCGGGGTTGGTCTGTTACTACAACAGCCACAAATTCCACTACTTGTATGTTTCCCGGGACGAACAGCTGGGCAAACACCTGGGCATTATGTCTTGTGAAGCGGATTTAAGCTTGACGGCAAGTTTTCCGATGGACGACGCCAAGCTTCAGCTAAACGCCGGTTCGCCGGTTTACTTGAGAGCCATGGTAAGGGGCGATGCGCTGCAGTTCAGCTGGTCCCTTACCGGCGCCGACTGGTTCGATATCGGCCCGCGCTTGGATGCCTCACTGCTTTCCGATGAGGCCGGCAAGGGCGAAGGCGCCAACTTTACCGGCAACTTTATAGGCGTTTGTTGCCAGGACCTTAGCGGCGCCCAGTTGCATGCAGACTTCGACTATTTCAACTACCGGCCAGTTCATGATTAGGGGTGATGTATGACCACAGTGGCCGTTACCGGCGGCAGCGGTGCATCCGGTCGTTTCGTGGTAGAGCATTTGCTTGAACGGGATTACGACGTGGTCGTTCTTGACAGGCAGCGGCCAAGCGCAACCCATGCGCCGTTTAGGGAAGTGGATATCACGGATTACGGCAGCGTGCATTCCGCATTGGACAACTGTGATCTGGCGGTGCATTTTGCCGCGCATCCGGAACCGGACAGTGATTTCCACACCGGCGCGCAGCGCTTCCACAACAACACCATGGGTACCTACAACGTCTTCCAGGCGGCGGTGGCCAGGGGTATCGAGCGGGTGGTCTGGGCGTCGTCCGAGACCACCATGGGCTATCCCTTCGACACCAACCGACCATCGGCGCTGCCGGTAACCGAGGAGCAGCCGGTGCAACCGCAAAACTCCTACGCGATCTCCAAGGCGGTATGTGAAGAATTGGCCCGGCAGATGGCGCAGCTTTACGGCACGGTGTTTATCGGCCTGCGTTTGTCCAATGTGCTCTATACCGGCGACTGGCACAGGGATAATTACCAGCGTATACCCAGTTATTGGCATGATGCCCAAGCGCGCAAGTTCAATCTGTGGGGGTATATTGACGCCAGGGATGTCGCAACGGCCGTCAGGCTGTCACTGCACGCGGATATAAGGGGCGCCGAGGTATTTTTTATCGGCGCCGACGACACCATTATGGACCGCCCCAATCAACAACTGATCGACGAGGTTTTTCCCGGACTTTCCGCCGAGGGCCTCGGGGATTACCAGGCGTTGTGCAGCAATGAAAAGGCTAGGAAAATGCTCGGCTTCAGCCCTGCTTTTTCCTGGCGCGAGATGCCGGAAGAGCTGCGGCTGTGAAGATCACCGACGTCAAGGTTCACCTGGCCAAATGCTGGCGCACCCTGTTGTTCGTTGAAGTGACAACGGATGAGGGGATTACCGGTATCGGGGAGTCGGGCCTTACCAGTCGGGAGCTGTCGGTTGTCGGCGCGGTGGATCACCTGAAGCCGCTGCTGGTCGGCGAGGACCCGTTTTGCATCGAGCACCACTGGCAGCGGTTATTTCGCTGCGGTTTCTACCCCGCCGGGCACGCGTTGACCGCGGCCATCTCCGCTATCGATATCGCCCTTTGGGATATCAAGGGCAAGGCCCTGGGCGTGCCGGTTTACCAACTGCTGGGGGGCAAGGTCAGGAGCAGGGTGTTGACCTATACCCATATTCACGCCGCCTCGACGGATGAATTGGTGGACACCGCCCGGCGGGCGGTTGCCGACGGCTGGAAGTGCCTGCGCTGGGAACCCTGGTGTTCGCCGGATGGCGTGCTGGACGGCAAATGGGCGGTGCGCACCGGTATCGAGCAGTGGCGCGCGCTGCGCAGCGAACTGGGCGATGACATAGAGCTGTGCTACGACATGCACACCAAACTGACGCCCGCCGAAGCGGCGCGCTTTTGCCGGGAAATCGAAGCGCAACGGCCGCTCTTTATCGAAGACGCGCTGCGCAGTGAAAACCCGGCCAGCTACCGGTGGCTCAGGCAGCATACCAGCGTGCCGCTGGCGGCCGGGGAGCAGGCGTCGTCAAAGTGGGATTTCCGGCAGTTGATTGAAGAGGAACTGATTAACTACGCGCGAATCGACCTGTGCGTCACGGGTGGCATCACCGAGGCCAAAAAAATCGCCGGCTGGTGCGAAACCCACTATATAGATGTCGCGGTGCATAACCCGGTGGGGCCGGTATCCACCGCGGCCAGCCTGCACTTTAACCTGGCCACCTCAAACATGCTGGTCCAGGAACAACCCAAGCGCCCGGGGGAATGCCTCAGCGGCGCCGTGGAAGAAGACTTTAGCTGGCGCGACGGCTACCTGCTGCCGCCGGAAACACCGGGGCTTGGTGTCAGGCTGGACACCGAGGCGCTCAAGGCGTATCCGTTTGCCATGACCGAACTGCCCCATATTCGCAAACCCGATGACACTTTTTGCAACTGGTAACAACACCATGAATAAACTCGAGCAACTCAAACAGATCACCAAAGTCGTCGCCGATACCGGCGATATAGACGCCATTAAAAGCTACCGACCGGTGGACGCGACGACCAATCCGTCGCTGGTTTTCAAAGCGGCGCAACTGCCTGCCTACCAAAACCTGCTGGCGGAGGCGCACCGCTGGAGTCGCGCCGCGGCAAGCGGTGACGCGCAGCTCGACCTGTGCGTCGAAAAGCTGTCGGTCAGCATCGGCGCGGAAATTCTCAAGCACATCCCCGGACGGATTTCCACGGAGGTGAGCGCCAAGTACTCATTTGATAAAAATGCCATAGTGGAGTCGGCCAAACGCCTGGTCGAACTCTATAACGACGCCGGTGTCCCGAGTGACAGGGTGCTGATCAAAACGGCTTCCACCTGGCAGGGAATCGCGGCGGCCGAGTTGCTGGAGCGCCAGAATATCCAGTGCAATCTCACGCTGCTGTTTAGCTTTGCCCAGGCGCGCGCCTGCGCGGATGCGGGCGTTTACCTAATTTCGCCCTTTGTCGGTCGCATCCTGGATTGGTACAAGGCGTCTACCGGCCGCGACCACTACCCAGCCAGCGAAGACCCCGGCGTACAGTCGGTTAACCGTATTTTCAACTATTACAAACAGCATGGTTACAACACCATTGTGATGGGCGCCAGTTTCAGGAACCTGGAACAGGTGACAGAGTTGGCCGGTTGCGACCAGTTGACCATCAGCCCGCAGCTGCTGCAGGAACTGGAGTCCGACCGGGGTGAGCTGGCGCGCAAACTGGACCCCGAAAATCCCGGTGAGCCGATCGCCAAACGCAGGCTTTCGCAAGCCGAATTTTTGTGGGAGATGAACGAAGACGCCATGGCTACGGAAAAACTCGCGGAGGGCATCCGCAATTTCTACGCGGATGAACTTAAACTGCGGGACTATCTCGCCGAGCGGAATAATCGGGCTGCCTGAGCGGCGCAGGCCCGGAGTTTTTAATGCTAGATGTTCGTTGCGAAGTCCATAGCGCCTGTGCACTCGGCGAAGGCCCGCTGTGGGACGACCGCAACGAAGCCCTGTGGTGGGTGGATATCCTCAACTCACAACTGCATCGCTATTCGCCGGCCACCGGCAAGCACAGCGTTTTGGATCAGCAACCGGCGTTGACCAGTATCGTCAAGCGTGGCCGGGGAGGCTTCGCGGCGACGCAACCCAACCAGTTTGTGCTGTTGGATGAGCAAGCCGGTGTGGTTGAAGGCTTCGGCGCGGTGGAGCCGGACTTGCCAAACAATCGGTTTAACGACGGCAAGGTCGACCCGGCGGGGCGCTTTTGGGCCGGAACCATGGACGACGAATTGAGGTATCCCCGCGGCGCGCTCTACTGTCTCGAAGACGGTCAATGCTGCCGGCACGACAGGGATTAT
>JANQKW010000295.1 GCA_028280905.1 Porticoccaceae bacterium | reverse complement strand
TGGGCAACGCCAAGAACTCGGTAAAGTTGTCCATGTTAAGCCCCCCGGTCGGGCAAAACGCGGCATCCGCAAGGGGGTCGGACATGGCCTTTAACAGCTTCAGCCCGCCGACGGCGGCCGCCGGGAATAGTTTAAAACATTCCAGCCCCAGTTCTCTGCCTCGCATGACTTCCGAGGGTGTGGCCACGCCGGGTAAAAACGGCAGCGACAATTGCCTGGCCTTCAACACCAGCGCATCCGTCATACCGGGACTGACCGCAAAATCGACGCCTGCGTCGTTGACCTCCGCCATTTGCGCCTCGGTGGTGACGGTGCCCGCCGCCACCAGCATATCCGGCAGCGCCTTTTTAACGGCGCGAATCGATTCCAGACCCGCCCTGGTGCGCAGCGTAATTTCCACCGCCTTGATGCCGCCGGCTTGCAAGGCTCCGGAAAGCTCGACCGCCGTTTCCGGGTCGGGCACCGTCAACACGGGCAAAACCGCAGCGTCGCTAATCATGGTTTTTAATGATGCTGTTCTGAATTCAGTCACGTTTAATCCTCGTTTTTCAATGCGGCAAAACAACCCAGCAGCCCGGGCTGCTCTGCCCCCACCAGAGCTATCGGCAGCGATTCGCAGAACTCGCGAAACCTGCCTTTGTCCTCAAATCTTTTCCTGAACCGTTCCGGTTCAACAAATTCCCAGATCTTGGGAAGAATGCCCCCGGACAGATAAAGGCCATCCGCTGCCCAGAACATCAACGCCACATCACCGGTTGCCGACGCGAGTATGTCGCAAAAATCCTCGACGGCCTTGTTGCAAAGCGCATCGCCCGCCGCCGCCCCGGCGCTGATATTCTGCGGGGACATTTCCCGCTCCTCTCCGAGCAGTTGCGCATTCGCCCAGTAGAGGTTTTGCAGCCCCTGCCCCGACAGCAACCGCTCCACGGATACCCGGCCGTGGCGTTGCCAGAGCACCCGCAGCAATGCCAATTCGTGGTCATTGGAAGGCGCAAAGGCAACATGCCCGCCCTCTGACGGGATAATATCGCCGCCCGGCAAAATTGCCGCAACGCCCAGCCCTGTCCCGGGCCCGACTACCGCGCGTATCTGGCCGCCCTTGGGGCGCGGCTGGCCAAGCCAGTGGAATTGCCGCTCGGACAACAAGTCCAGGCAAAGCGCCTGGGCGGTAAAGTCGTTGATTACCTTTAACGGCACCCCCAGAGACGCCTGCAGCTCGGAGGGTCTGAACTGCCAGTGGTTGTTGGGTAAATCCACGTAATCGCCCTCGGCGGGACCGGCAATCGCCAGGCATATCCCACTCACATCGGCGACGGCGGCTATTTGCATATAACTGCGAATCGCGTCTTCCAGGTGGGGATAATCCGCGCAGGGAAATATTTGCAGTTCTTGCAAGGCATCGTCTTCCGCAACCATGGCAAACCGCGCATTGGTACCGCCAATATCTGCGACAATATAGTGACTCATACCACATCATCTCCCAGCCGGTTAACGCCGTCCGCGCAGTTAGCTGTAAAAAACCGCCGCACCTGTATCCGCGGAACTCACCATGCCGCGAAATCCGCCAAACAAACCGCGACCCAGGGTGTTGTCCGCATCTGGCCCGGCAATTGCCTCTCTGTTTCGCCATTCAGCATCGTCCACCGCAGCCTCCAGCACGCCCCTGTCGGCGTCCAGCAAAATGGTATCGCCGTCGCGCAGCTTGGCTATTGGACCCTTGTCTATCGCCTCGGGCGATAGGTGAATCGCGGCCGGCACCTTGCCGGAGGCCCCCGACATGCGGCCATCGGTTACCAGCGCAACTTTAAAACCTCGGTCCTGCAAAACGCCCAGGTAGGGGGTCAGCTTGTGCAATTCCGGCATGCCGTTGGCCTTAGCGCCTTGGAAACGCACCACCACCACCACATCCCTTTCCAGTTCCCCCGCATCAAATGCCGCTTTCATCGCTTCCTGGCTATGGAATATCCGGCAAGGGGCTTCGACCCTGCGGTTGGCGGGCTGCACCGCCGAAATCTTGATAACGCTTTCACCCAGGTTGCCGGACATCAGCTTCAAACCGCCTTCAGTATCAAAGGGACTGGCGACACCAGTCAACACCTCGGGCAGGCGGGATTCGGTTGGCCGGTGATCCCATGAGGCGGTATTGTCATCATTCAACACCGGAGCTAATTCACAGGCTTCCAGGCCGGGCCCCATTAATGTGAGGACGTTTTCGTTGAGCAGGCCGGCGCCGCGCAACTCCCTGACTAGAAATGCCATACCCCCGGCCCGCTGAAATGCGTTGACGTCCGCTTCCCCGTTCGGGTAAATCCTGGCCAGCAGCGGAACCGCGCCGGACAAGTCATCAAAATCCCGCCAGGTCAACTCGATGCCGGCGGCCTGCGCGATAGCGACCAAATGCAGGGTGTGATTAGTGGAACCGCCGGTCGCCAGCAAGCCTACCGCGGCGTTAACAATGGATTCCTCCGTCACCATTTGATAGAGCGGTTTAGGATCGTTGCCCGCGCTTGCCGCAATGGCTTTTAGCACGGTTTCGCGGGTCAGCGCGGGCCGCAAGGGATTTTCCGGGTTAATAAAGGACGCGCCCGGCAGTTGCACTCCGAGCATTTCCATCAGCATCTGGTTGCTGTTGGCCGTTCCATAA
>JANQKW010000293.1 GCA_028280905.1 Porticoccaceae bacterium | reverse complement strand
TTTCCCGCCGCTCACACCAACCCCATCTTTGTTAATGTCGATGGTCGACCCATACGGGCTTCCAGGCAAAGTGCTGAATGGATGCGCGATGCGATAGATCGATTATGGCAAAAAAAATCTCTTGGGATTCAAGCGCATGAAAAGGCGGAAGCGAAAAAACGCTATGAAAGGGCCAAGCAGCGCTATAACAATATTATCTTAGAGTCTATAGATAAATAGCTTCCCGATATATACATTGATTTTCAACTCTCGCAAGCTGTTGCGCACCCTTATCAGGGTAATTCTTGCAATTTTCATTAGCCTGTCCCGGCAAACCCAAAAAGTAGACCCTCCCTTTTTTGGGGGGGCTTTTGACGTTGTTGTGCCATCATCTATTTAAGAGCTATTGGAAAATCGATTAGCGGGCTGTAGCCATATTGAAAGGCATTCAATGTCGCCCGACTACTGATAACATGGTGTTTATAGAGGGGATATTCATGAAATTCACAAAACCAAAATTCAAAATGACAGCTTTGATATCGGCGATGTTTGCTACATCCCTGCAAACCCAAGCTGATAGTCTGGCACTTGAAGAAATTCTGGTCACCGCCGAAAGACGAAGCGAGAGTATTCAGGACATTTCCGCCTCGATAGCGGCGCTGTCCGCGGATCAAATTGAAAAGCTGGATATCAGTTCAGCCGTTGATTTGCAAAACCATGTACCGAATTTGGCTATTAGAAGTAATACCGTCGGAACCACTTCCTACAGTATACGCGGGGTAGGAAAAGCGGTAGACGATGTGTCAACAGACTCCGGTGTCGGTGTGTTTATCGACGATATCTTTTTACCGCGCAATAGTGCCGCCAGCGGCGCCATGGTGGATATTGAACGAATTGAAGTCCTGAGAGGTCCGCAGGGCACGCTTTATGGTCGAAATACTGCCGGCGGTTCAGTTAATTTTATTACCAAACAGCCAGGTGAAGAATTAGAGGGAAAAGTTGTCATTGATGTGGGTAGCAACAGCAAAAGAGATGCCAAAGCCTATATATCTGGCCCCATTGTTTCCGATACGCTATACGGCAAAGTTTCCCTATTTAGCCTGAAAGATGATGGTTATATGATCAATGATCTAGACGGTAGCCGAGGCAAGGACTCGGATTCACTGGGTGGCCGCATCGGTTTACGTTTTTTACCTTCGGACAGGGCAGAATTTATTTTTAGTGCAGACTTTGAAAAATCACACACAGGTCCAAATTTGGCTAGTTTAGGGCCGAATGACGGCTATCTCTCCAATGTGCACGTGCTATTTAATCAGATAGCGTTGAGCATGGGAGCGCCGGCAGGTCCATTCCCGGGTTTCCCCGCTGATGATGATTACCATGCCAACGTCAATGTAACCGCAGGTGAAAGTTTTGAAACCAGCGGTTTTATGTCTCGATTAAATTTGACGTTTGAGAATTTTGACACAGCTTTTATTTTGGGTGCGCGAGAAGCAGAGACCTTTTGGAATGAAGATTCCGATAGAACACCTGTCGACTTGTTTAATGAATCCCATGACGAAGATGCTGAATGGGGCAGTTTTGAGATACGCCTTGTGTCCAATCCCGAAGGTAGTCTCTCCATGGGTGGAGACCTTCAATGGACTGCGGGACTGTATTATTTTTACGAAGATACCGCCAAAGCGCAAAGCCTGTTTGGCACCGATTTGATTTCTATCGCAACCGGTGGCGCTTTCCCTCCGGGCATTCTTGTTTCACTGAATGGATTCCAGGAAATAGAAACGGGCGCCTATGCCGTTTTTGGTGAGGTCACGTATGACCTAACTGACCGGTTAAGCCTAATACTCGGAGGGCGGTGGACTGACGAAGAGAAAACATTCTCCGCGGCTACCAGTATTGATGACCCGACGGGTATTTTTGGTCCTGGTACTAACGGCGGTCAAATTGATGAAATTTATGACACGGAGGTAACTGAAAGTTGGGATGACTTTTTGGGTAAGGTGGCCATCGAATATAGCGTTAATGAAGATATTCTTGTTTATGGCTTAATCTCACAGGGTTTTAAAAGTGGAGGTTTTACCGGATTTAGTCCCACTGAGGCCGAGGCCCGGACACCATTTGAGCCGGAAAGCGTTTTGAATTATGAGCTTGGCATTAAAGCAACTACGTGGGATGGTCGTTTGCGCTCCAATTTGGCAGTCTTCTTTGCCGAATACACAGACCTGCAGGAAGGGATTGTTGTTGGTATAGGCAGCCCTCAAACAGTCAATAAAGATGCTGAAATCTTCGGCGTAGAGCTGGAATCAGAGGTAGTGCTTACCGAAGGCCTTAATCTGTCATTTAATTTAGGTTGGTTGGATACTGAAGTTGTGAAGAATGATGATAATCCTGCGGAGGTCGGAGAGGAGATTACCAATATTCCTGAGCTGACGTATAACATTAATTTGGAGTACCGCTTCCCAGTATTGCAAGGAGAGATGGAATTACGCGCCGATTATATCTGGGAAGATGAGGTTTTTGGTTCCCAGGGATTTGGAGATTCTCCTGAGTGGGATACGCTTGGTCTTAGGGCGACCTACACCCCGGAAAGTGAAAGATGGCAACTGGCATTGTGGGGAAGGAATGTAACGGATGAAGTATATTGGACCTCTAATGGTATAGGTCAAACAGCCGGTATTGGAGCCACACCCCGCAAGTTACAACCAGATCGGACCCTGGGTGCTACGCTAACATACTTCCTTGGTCGATAAGAAGAAGAACAGTTGGGTGTTAACCCGGCAATGTTTATTGCCGGGTAAATCCTGCCGTGAATGACTTTGCTACTCCGCAACGGAAAAGGTTACCCCTGCATTTTCCTGCAACCTGTTTAACAACTTTGAACCCATTGCGGTGGAGGGTGTCCAGAATCCGCCTTCCGGCGCGGATTTGTCGACTTCCAGCGCGAGGCAAATCGCGGCTTCGGACAGCATTTTCGAGGTGCTGCCGTAACCCGGATCGGCGTCGCCCTTGACGGTAACGGCGAGTTTTTCGCCGTCACGGGTTTTGCCCTTGATCAGAATATCATAGTAGCCTGGGTTCTCCGGGTCGATCTCAGGGCCTTCCCCGGCCTTGGGAAGTACGAATTTTTTCATCAAGGCGCGCGTCGGCCCGAAACGCAGCGCCAGCATCAATTGTGCCAGCATCAGCGAAGTGGCGACCCCCCGCAATTGCCCTGTAACACCCCTGCCGGTGCACTGAACCTCCCGGTAGACAAAGTCCTCTCCGTAAGCGTAATTTGCGAGAGCGTTGGAGCGCTGAACGATGCGTGTATTGATGATTGCCATGACAAAAGGCGCTATCCACTGGTTGACGTCGGCGTCGAATTTCGCGCCTCGCAAATCGGGTTGTTTAGGACGTTCTTTTAGCGGTCGAGGGTTGAGGCCGTAGGCGTGGGCCACCAATCTGGCGACTTCCGGATCCGCGGCTGACTCCTCCATGCCGTTTGCCATACTGTGGGCGGTACCGCCGCTTGCCCCCCCTTTCATCTTCCTGACATACAAGCTAACGTCTTGAAGGGGTTTGCCGAACCTTTCCCGCGCCTGTTGTTGCAAAAACATCACGCCCAGGTCTGAGGGCACAGAGTCGAATCCACAGCAGTGGACGATTCGTGCGCCGGTTTGTTTGGCGGTCTCTTCATGGGTATCTATCATCCGCCTGATCCACTGCGGTTCCCCGGTCAGGTCGCAGTAATCCGTGCCGGTTTCCGCGCAGACTTTTACCAGGGGAGACCCGTAAAGCGCAAAGGGGCCAACCATCGATAGCACAACTCGGGTTTGTTTGGCGAGCTCGCGCAGAGAGGCCTCGTCGCTGCTATCCGCGGTAAGCAGCGGGATCGATTGGTCGCTGTCGCCGATTTGGTCGCGGATTGCTTCCAGCTTCTCCAGGTTCCTGCCGGCCATCGCCCAGCGCAGGTCTTCCCGGTTGCCGTGATTGAACAGGTATTCGGCGACCAGACGCCCGGTAAAGCCGGTCGCTCCCCAGACGATAACGTCAAATTGCTTTTCGCTCTCCACAATGGAAATCCTCGGAAAAGTTGCTTAGGTTAATGATTGTCAAATAGCCCGAAGGCGCCCTAACGGCTCACGCCGATTTTTTCTGTAAAGATCTTCGGAACCTCGACTACCTTGCCCAGCTTGTAGTCGAAGGTAAGTATGCGGGCCGATATCCTCGCGATCTCCCTGCCTGAGTCCGCGTTGCCAATACAATAAATCCAGTCAAAGCTTTTTGACTGGATGTTCTGCACGGTAATCGCAATCTGCAGCAACTCGCCCACTCTGCCTTCGCCCAGGTAATCGGCCTGGGAGTTCGCCATAATCGAGCCTACCGTGCCGAACTCCGGCGTATCCACAAAACCAAGCTGCGTCATAAACTTGTTCTTGGATCTGGTCGCGATTCCCAGGTAGCAGTATGCCGCGATATGGTGGCCGCCTGGGGCGTCTTCTTGCCGGGCTGTGTATAGGTCGTTGAACAAAAAGTCTTCCGGTCGTTCTACCAGGTAACGGGAATTTCGCATATGCCTAAAGCCGGGTTATCCCATTTCCATCTCGCCGCACTCTTCCCAGAGCCTACGATTTTCCGCGAGCCTATTCGATGCGTCTTGCAATCCCCTTACGCCTTTTTCCACCATTGTGACATGGGCGATATAGATTGGCATAACCAAGCCTCCTTGAACCAGTGGTTAATTTACGGGATGGGCATTTTACCACCATCAACCTCTCAGCAGACGCAAAACCCTGATGATATGTCGGTTGTTAGAAAGATATTACCGGTCGGCGTTTTTGTAAAGTTCTTGCCGAAGGTGTAATGTCTCAATAACACCTGGACTGGGAATAGACAACCGAGATGAAAAAAGAGCTTCCGGAACTGCCGGCAATGGATGACATCCAGAACCTGTTGCGGCTGGAGTCGGAGCAGGGGCGTATCTGGCTGGGCGAGGAGCGCATGATCTTGCTGCGCAGCAGTGAGATGCGGGCATTGCGTCGGGAACTTATCGATTCCCTGGGGGTGGAGCGTGCCAAGGGCCTGCTGATTCGGATGGGCTATATCGCCGGCCAGCAGGATGCGGATACCGCGCGCAAGCTGCGTCCCGACGCCTCTCCGTTCGACGCCTTCGCGGTCGGGCCGCAATCCCATATGGTCACGGGTCAGGTAAAGGTAACGCCCGTCAAGATGGAACTCGATGAACAAACCCAGGACTTTCACGGGATTTTTGAATGGGAGAACTCGTTTGAAGTGGAAGTTTTCCTGGCGGAGTACGGAGTGAGCTACGAGCCTGTTTGCTGGGCCCAGATTGGGTATGCCAGCGGTTACACTTCTCGCTTTGTCGGACATCAGGTTTTGTTCCGGGAATTACAGTGCGCAGGTTGTGGTGAAAAAAAATGTCGCATCGAAGGCCGGCTGGCGGAACGCTGGCCCGATGCGGAGGATTTGTTGCGTTATTATCGTCCGGACCGCATTGCCGATCAGTTGTTCGAGCTGCAGTCCCAGGTGACTTGCTTAAGGGAAACGCTCACCGAGGAGCAAAGTTTTGGCGACCTGGTAGGCTGTGCACAGAAATTTCTCAAGGTGCGGGAGTTACTGGCCAAGGCGGCCGAGAGCCGGGTGACGGTATTATTACTGGGGGAAACCGGGGTCGGTAAGGATATGTTCGCCAAGGCGTTGCATAAGGGGAGTCCGCGGCGGGATAAGCCGTTTGTCGCGGTCAACTGCGCCGCGATCCCGTCTGACCTGATCGAAGCAGAGTTATTTGGCGTGGAGAAGGGCGCCTTTACCGGCGCTAACCAGTCCCGACCGGGCCGCTTCGAGCGGGCCCACGGCGGCACGCTGTTTCTGGATGAAGTCGGGGAACTTTCACTTCAGGCCCAGGCGGCACTGTTGCGTGTGTTGCAGGAAAACGAACTGGAGCGGGTGGGGGACACTCGCACCCGCAAGGTTGATGTACGCCTGGTGGCGGCCACCAATGAAGATCTCGAAGTCGCAGTGGCGGAAGGGCGTTTTCGGTCGGACTTGTTGTATCGCCTGAACGTCTACTCGGTGACCGTGCCACCGCTGCGGGAGCGGCTCGATGACATCCCTGAACTGGTAAGGCATTTCATCGGTAAATACGGCACTCTGCACGGCAAGCAGGTACAGGGCATCACCGACAGGGCCATGGAGATGCTGCGCACCTACCACTGGCCGGGCAATATCCGGGAACTGGGTAATATGATCGAGCGCGGCATTATTCTGGCGGAACAGGACGGCTTTATCGAGGCGGCGCAGCTGTTTCCCAATGTGGCGGAGCAGGAGGAGGTTTCAGCGGCAATGGGTTTGGGCAATCCGAACCTGGACCAGCTATTGGTAGAGGGATTTGACCTGGCCCACTGGGAGGAGGCGCTGATGGCAAGGGCGCTGAAAAAAGCGGGGGGCAACATCACCCGCGCCGCAAAGCTGTTGGGCCTGTCCCGGGCCACCCTCGATTATCGACTGAAGAAATCCAACATCAGCTTCTCCGGCGTAGGCTGATGATTTCATGAAATAATGAAATTCGCTTCCAAGTGATTTCATGAAATGATGAAATCATAACGTCTCTTCAGCGGCTTACCGCCGATAAAAATATATAACCACCTAAAAAAAATAAATTTTTCTGTTTTGGCACGGCGCTTGCGGTATCACGTTTGAGCAAATAATAAATCACTATTGCCGGGGCCAAACGTGAAAACCCAATCCGACAGGACAACCCAGTTCAACGCGATGATGCGCTATGTGCGCGTTCGTCAGATCATCGACGATCGGTTTGTCGAATTCGATTTCGCGATTGGCGATCCCTCTCTCTATGTGGAACTGGTTCTTCCAAGGGGTGCCTTTGACGCTTTCTGCCGCCACAACCGGGTGGTGATAATGTCTGAAAAGCAAGCCCGCGAGGTGGATGCCGACATGGAGAAGTGGCGCTACGGCGACACCCGCTCAAACCCCTGAATTCCAACCCACAGTGTGTAGGTACAAGCATGACCATAGAAATTAGAACAGCCACCCTGGAGCCGGTGCGCAACACTTACGAGCACATCAAGCGGCGCTTCGGTGACAAACCTGCCTCCCGATACCAGGAGGGCAGTTACGACCTGGCCCCGGAAAACAATTTTCACTACCGCCCGCTTTGGCAGCCGGACAAACTGCTCAACGATACCAGCCGCACGGCTGTGGTGATGGAAGACTGGTATGCCTATCGCGATCCCCGTCAGTTTTACTACGGCACTTACGTACAGGCCAGGGCCAAATTGCAGGAGGTTACCGAGAGCAACTACGCCTTCTTCGACAAACGCGGCCTGGCGGACAGGATGGACGATGAGGTAAAGGAAAAAATCGTGCGTTGTCTGGTACCCCTGCGCCATGCGGAGCTGGCCGCCAACATGAACAACGTATCCTGCACCGCCTACGGAACCGCGACCGTATTGACCCAGGCGTTTCTCTACAACGGCATGGACCGCCTGGCCATTGCCCAATACCTGTCCCGTATCGGTCTGTTGCTGGATGGCAATAGCGGCGACTGCCTGGCCCGGGCCAAGGAGTACTGGACGACCGACCCGGCCTGGCAGGGCATGCGCCGCTACGTGGAGAACACGCTGACCCTGGAAGACTGGTTCGAAATCTACATTGCTCAGGATGTGGTTCTGGACACCCTGGTTTATGACCTGATCTACCGGCAGTTCGACCAGGTGATTACCGAAGCGGGTGGGTCTGACCTGGCCATGCTGACCGAGTTCATGCAGGAGTGGTACAAGGATAACTCCCGCTGGGTGGATGCAACATTGAAGACCACGCTGGCCGAGTCCGATCACAACCGGCAACTGGTCGGCAAATGGGTTGCAGAGTGGCGGGAGAAGGCGGCAACCGACCTGGCGCCGCTGGCCGAGATCGCGGTAGGCGAAGATGCTATCAATGCCAGCCTCGAGGTATTAAACAAACGCTTGGCCAAGGCCGGCCTATAACAGGAGAGCACAACACATGTCTAAAGTTTATCTGGCACTGCAGGACAACGAAGAGTCCCACAGCATCGTAGAGGCGGTTGAGGAAGATAATCCCAACGCGACGGTGATTTACCAGCCGGCCATGATCCGTATCGAAAACGAGGGTCAGCTTGTCATCAACCGGGAAACGGTCGAGGAAAAAATGGGCCGCGATTGGGAAGTGCAGGCCCTGCACGTCAACCTCATTACCCTGGGCGGCAATGTCGATGAAGATGACGACACACTGACCCTGACCTGGAAAGACTAAGGAGCGATCACAATGAGCACCAGAAAACTGAGCCTGAAAGACAAGTACCGCATCCTTACGCGCGATCTGGAGTGGGAATACAGCTATCGGGACTACAGGGAAATCTTCAAGCAGGAAGCGTTTGAGGGCATCAAAATCACTGACTGGAGCAAGTGGGAAGACCCCTTCCGCCTGACCATGGACGCCTACTGGAAGTACCAGGCGGAAAAAGAGAAGAAGCTATACGCGATCTTTGACGCCTTCGCCCAGAACAACGGCCAGCAAAATGTCACTGACGCGCGTTATGTCAACGCCATCAAGCTGTTCCTAACCGGCGTGTCGCCACTGGAGTACCAGGCCTATAACGGATTCGCCCATGTGGGTCGTCAATTCGGCGGCGTCGGCGCCCGGGTGGCCTGCCAGATGCAGTCGCTGGACGAACTGCGCCATGTGCAGACCCAGATCCACGCGATGAGCCACTACAACAAGTTCTTCGATGGCTTCCAGGACTTCACGCATATGCACGACCGGGTCTGGTACCTGTCGGTGCCCAAGTCGTTTTTTGACGATGCGCGCAGCGCCGGTCCCTTCGAATTCATGGTGGCGATCGGCTTCTCCTTCGAATACGTTTTGACCAACCTGTTGTTCGTGCCTTTCATGTCCGGCGCCGCCTATAACGGCGATATGGCAACCGTTACCTTCGGCTTCTCGGCGCAATCGGACGAGGCCCGCCATATGACCCTGGGCTTGGAGATCATTAAGTTTCTGCTGGAGCAGCACCCGGACAATGTGCCCGTCGTGCAGCGTTGGATCAACAAGTGGTTGTGGCGCGGCACCAGGGTGCTGACCCTGGTGGCGATGATGATGGACTACATGCTGCCGAACAAGGTTATGTCCTGGAAGGAATCCTTTGAAGTCTACTTTGAGGAAGCGGCCAGCGCGCTGTTCAAGGACCTGGCGCGCTACGGTATTGAAATGCCCCGTTATGCCGAGACGGCCATCCTGGAGAAGGAGCATGTCTCTCACCAGGCCTGGAGTATTTTCTACAACTATACTCACGCCGCCGCCTTCCACACCTGGATGCCTGACGACAAGGAGATGGACTGGCTGTCGGAGAAGTACCCCGACACTTTCGACAAGTACTACCGGGCGCGTTTTGAACACTGGCGAGAACTGGAGCGAGCCGGTGAGCGCTACTACAACCCGACGCTGCCCATGTTGTGCCAGACCTGCCAGATTCCCATGGGCTTTACCGAAATGGACAACCCCACACTGACCGCCTATCGCCAGTCGGTGTACCAGGGGGAACGCTACAACTTCTGCTCCGACGGTTGCAAGGATATTTTCGATCACGAACCGGAGAAGTATGTGCAGGCCTGGTTGCCGGTACACCAGATATTCCAGGGTAATTGTGGCGGTCCGGACATAGAGGATGTGCTGGGCGACTACTACCGGATCAACCTGGGAGTCGACAACATGGACTTCCACGGTTCGCCGGACGAGGCGCGTTGGAACGCCTGGCACAATCTGCAGCCGGCGGAAGACAAACTCAAGCAGGCCAGCTGATGGTCGAACCGCCAGTCAATTGAGAAGATGAGGTATTTACTATGGCAGTAGCAGCAATAACCCCGGACTACACGGGCGAGCGCCTGGATCGGATGGAGAATTTCAACGGCAACCAGGTGGTTTATCTCGGCTGGGATCATCACTTGATGTTCTGTGCCCCGGTAGCCTTCGCCGTGCAGCCCGATACGCTGTTCAGCAAGGTGTTGGATGAACTGATCCCGGGCGCCTTCAGTCAACACCCGGAGTTTGACCGGGTCGACTGGGGTGCGGTGCAGTGGCATTTAAACGGGGAAGCATTTACCCCACAGGCGGATGTCGCGCTGATCGATCAGGGTGTCGATCACAAATCGATTCTTCGTTTCAACACCCCGGGCCTTGACGGCATCGCCGGCACCGGAAGCTGAGCAACTACCGCGGGAACCCGAAGACATGACTTACCAAGTAACAGTGGAACCCACCGGCGACCTAGTGGAAGTGGAGGAGGGGCAGACCATTCTCGACGCCTGCTTGCGGCAGGGGGTCTGGCTACCCTTCGCCTGCGGCCACGGTACCTGCGGCACCTGCAAGGTACAGGTGTTGGAGGGAGATGCTGATGTTGGCGATGCCTCGCCGTTCGCGCTGATGGATATGGAGCGGGATGAAGGCAAGCTCCTCGCCTGTTGTGCCAGGCCGGAATGCGACCTGGTTATCGAGGCGGATATCGATGTGGACCCGGACTTTCTCGGCTACCCCATCGAGGATTTCCAGGCGACCGTTGCGTCCATCGAAGATCTGTCCCCCACCATCAAAGGGATCCGTTTCGAGCTGGACCACCCGATCCAATTCCAGGCGGGGCAGTATATTAACCTGCATCTGCCTGGGGTGGATGGCGCGCGGGCGTTCTCCATCGCTAATAAACCTTCCGAGAACGGCATAGTTGAACTTCACGTACGCCGGGTGCCCGAGGGCGCCGGCACCGGTTATATCCACGAGCAATTGCGGGAAGGCGATACGCTGCCAATGTCGGGGCCTTACGGCCAATTCTTCGTGCGCAAGTCCGCGCCGGAGGACCTGATATTTATCGCCGGCGGTTCGGGCCTCTCCAGCCCTCAGTCGATGGTGCTGGACCTGCTGGAGCAGGGCGATGTCCGCAAAATCACCCTGCTGCAGGGCGCCCGCAACCTGTCGGAGTTATACAACCGGGAACTCTTCGAGCAACTGGCGGAAGAGCACCAAAACTTTAGCTATGTGCCGGCACTCGATGCACCTTTGGAGGAGGATCATTGGCAGGGCTTCAGCGGCTACGTGCACGAAGCGGCGATCAGTCACTTCGGCGGTCAGTTCGCCGGGCACAAGGCATATCTGTGTGGTCCGCCGCCGATGATCGATGCTGCCATCACGGCGTTGATGCAGGGCCGGTTATTCGAGCGCGATATCTATATGGAGCGCTTTCTGACTGCCGCCGACGGAGCCGAGGGCACCGTCAAGAGCGCGCTGTTCAAGAAGATCTAGGCGTGGCGATGAAACACTGCATCACCCTGGTGAACAGCGACGAGGGATTTTCCTGCCGGGAGGACCAACACCTGTTGCAGGGCATGCAGACCTTCCGGGTCGGCAAGCAAATGCTGAATGCCATTGCCGTTGGTTGTCGCGGCGGCGGCTGCGGCGTGTGCCGGATCCGGGTTGGGTCCGGCGAATACCTGACTAAAAAGATGAGCCTTAAACACATCTGCGAAAGGGACCAGGCGCGGGGCATTGTTTTAGCCTGCCGCGTGTACCCCCGCAGTGATCTTGAAATTCATGTTCTACCCATAGAGGAGACATTGTCATGAGAAAAGGCGTGATGCGACCTGGGCACGTGCAGATACGTGTTATGGATATCGAGGAGGCGGTGGTGCATTACCGCGACCGCCTGGGGCTGATCGAGGTGAAGCGCGATGCGCAGGGTCGGGCCTACCTGAAAGGTTGGACGGAGGTGGACGCCTATTCGGTGATCCTCCGGGAGGCCGATGAACCCGGCATGGACTTCATGGGCTTCAAGGTTACCAGCCCGGAGATACTGGAACAGCGCAGGCAGGAACTGCTGGAGCACGGCTGCCGGGTGGAGACCATCCCGGCCGGTGAGCTGGACGGTTGCGGCGAACGGGTGCGCTTCGATTCTCCCACCGGCCACGACTTTGAGTTGTACGCGGAGAAAGAACAAAGCGGCAAGTGGTGCGTCGGCAACCGCAACCCGGAAGCCTGGCCGGAAGACCTGAAAGGCATGAAGGCAACACGCTTCGACCACTGCCTGCTGTACGGGGACGATATCGACGGTACCGCCGAGCTGTTACAAAAGGTGCTGGGTTTTCAACTGGCCGAACAGGTGATCGACAAAGAAAGCGGCACCCGGGTGGCGGCGTTCTTGACGGTCTCCATGAAGGCCCATGACGTGGCTTTTGTGCGGCACCCGGAGAAGGGCAAGTTTCACCACGCCTCTTTCTACCTCAGTAGCTGGGAAGACGTGTTGCGGGCGGCGGATTTGATCGCGATGCACGATATCTCACTGGACATAGGTCCGACCCGCCACGGCCTGACCCACGGGCAGACGATTTACTTTTTTGATCCGTCGGGCAATCGCAATGAGGTGTTTGCGGGGGGTGACTACACCTACCCGGACCACCCGGTGGTGACCTGGGACGCGGACCAGATCGGCAAGGCAATTTTCTATCACGACCGGCAGCTCAATGAGCGCTTCCT